>NZ_QXJA01000002.1:0-475873 GCF_022750605.1 Faecalibacterium sp. BCRC 81149
TGTCATTTCGGTGCGTGTGAGATCTTTGACCTCCGGGGCAAGGCTCTCAATCGTGCCGCCCAGATTGCAAAGGCGGTGGGTGCGCTTGGTGCGTTCGCCTTTCTCCAGATACTTCTTTCGATTCTCCAGACGTTCCAGCTTGTGCTGTTCCTGTAAAAGCTGCGTCTCGGCTCGTTCCTTTTCGGTTCGGAGCTGTTCAAGAGTTTTCGGTTTTGTCATTGTGATTGACCTCCTTTTTTGATTTTTGGGATAAAAAAAGACCGTTAACTTTTCGCACATTGCGACCAGTCAACGGTCTGATTTTCGGTATTCGGTTTTTTCAAACTTGCTGGCGGCGAACAACAGTTATGTTGTTTGCGGACGGCAAGTCCACAAGGGATAGCCGCATAAGCGGCGCAAGGGGGTGTAGCCACCTTGACGGAACGAAGTGACGAAACATTCTCGGTCATGCAGCTTTTTTCTGCTGACAGAGAATGAAGCTCCGCAGGACGCACGATACTCCCGATAGGAGAGTATAGAAGTGCGCCCTTTAGTTCCTAAAGGGATTTGCTCCGGCTTAACTTCTCGACAAACTTGAAGTTATAGTGCAATCTTTTTCCATTTTCTAATCTTGGTTCTAAAGGTTCCGAACGGAGCAACTGTATTAACATGTATGAATTTGTATACTTCCCAGACAGCTGTTTTAGTTGCTTCGTCAGCCCATTTTCTCATATGTGGTTTAAATAATTCTTCCTCACTCAGAGAATCAATCATTGCATAAATAGAGTTGATATTCTCATTCAATCTGTCTTTCAATTCTTGCAGTGACAGCTGAGCATATGTATCTGTGAACCATTGATATAATTCGCCAAGCTGATTCCACTTAAAATTATCCGAAGGAGTTTTAACAGGAATACCCTTTCTTTCGTCTGATTCCCATTTAATAACAAGAGTTGTCCAGCCAACCTGATAAGCAAGATTTTCTGCCGGAGTTCGATCGATCTCATCAATTCTCTTATCTTTTAAATGCTCCGGAATATCATTAAATTCTGAAATATATTTTGCAAAGCTTTTATTTATCTCGTTTTTAAGCTCGTCTTTATTCTCATATGTTCTCAATAGTCTATCTCCTCAGCTTCCGATTTTCCAGTTTCAAAAACAGGAATTTTCAAATTAGTCTTTGCAAATAACCTTTGAACCTTCACCATCAATTACAATTCCCTGACGGTTGTTAATCGGGCATAGATTCAAATCCGAAAACTCAGTCATTATTTTCTCGGTAACTTTCTTAAATGGTGCTGTAAGATAATGCGGAAGAACATAGAAATCAATCAAATCAAGCCCTGCATCATCTTCTTGTGAGTAGTCCTCTGGCTTTTCATCCATTTGCTCGATATATTGGATGCTTGGAGCGCATATAATTGCGCCTGCCGACTCGCCGATCATCAATTTTCCATTTGCCAATTCCTTTTTCAGTAGCCCATCAGTTCCCGTTTTACGGAGCTGGTCCATAAGAAAGAAAGAATTTCCGCCGGTAAAATATATCACATCTGCTTCTTCAAAAACAGACTGTATCGTTGAATAAGCCTCCGTTGAAATATCAATTTCAGTTACGATTGCTCCCAACTTTTTGAATAATTTTCGAGCCGAGCCGACATAACCGGTGTAGCCTTCACGCAGTGAAGCTGTTGGAATAAATGCGACTTTCTTATTTTCAATTTCTTCCTTTATCAGACTTCCCACACTTGAAAAGTGCGAACATAAAAATAGTTTCATCAATATTCTCCTTTATAAATACCGATTTGTTTCTCAATTTCGTATTCAAATTATACCATAAAACTTGTGAACAATTCTACCGCAACTTTGGACTGTATGAGAAAAGTCCGGACGGTTTTCTGCCCGGACTTTCTCACTCAATCATAAATCAATTCCGCTTTCACAATCTCATCTGCCTGTGCCTTGCAAGCGTTCATCTGCCGCACCCATTCCATTTGGTTTTCGGCTTTCAGCTGTTCGGTCACGCCGTACTGCTTTGCCAGTGACCGCACGATCAGCTCCATGCGGTTTCGTGCCGCTTCGTCAATCTCGGCGCAATGCTCAAAGAGCTTGTCGGATAGCACCAGCTCATTGAACAGTATCGGGCGGCGCATTTCCAAATATGCTTTGCGAAGTCTGCCGTAGTGTCCGAGGGGCTTTGTCTTGCGGATAACGATGTTCGGGATAAGATAATCTCCGTTCTGTGTGTAAGTGATATTCATGCTGATTGCACTCCTTTCATCGGCTCTCTCTGCGGTAAACTGCTGACAGGGACGAACACTCCCTTTGCAATGTCCTCCGCACGAATGGCGGCTTTCTTGGCTTCGATTTCTGCCTTTTTTCTCCCCTTGATTTTGTCCTCGTATCGCTTCTGCGCTCCGCTGGCTTTCCGCTTCAAGTAGTTCTGATGAAGCCTGTCCTTGCGTTCCTCACGCTTGCGGATTTCCTCTAATTCTTCCGGGGTCAGCTCCACTTCTCCAAACGCCGGGGGAACGAATCGCCCAACAAAATTGAAGTAAATCTCGACCTCCTGTGTGGTCTGTATACTGCCTTTGCGGTCACGCTCATGCACAAGGATTTTCTCGATAAACTCGTTGAGCATGGCAATGGTCAGCTTGTCGAAGTTCTCATACTTATCAATCAGAGCGATAAAACGGTCAGCGTCCTTTTCGTGCGTTTCATAGCTCTTGACAGCCTTTTCCAGAGCAGAGATTTCAGCGGTAAGCTCGGCTTGCTCCTTTGCGTATTGAGCGTCCAGAGTGGCGTATCTGCTGTCGGACAGCTTTCCTAAAATGTTGTCCTCATAGATTTTGCAGAGCAGGACTTCCAGCTCGGAAACTCTCTGCTTTGCTGTGGCAAGGCGTGTCCGCTGTTTCCTGACCTCTGTGGTCTGCTGGCTGGACTGCGCTTCCTGCACCACACGGACAAACTCGACTCGGTCATGCTTCGCATACTCGGCAATGGCTTTGAGCATTTCGGAAACAAGAGACAATACCACATCTTCATTGATACGGTGCTGAGTCTTGCAGAGTGTCCCGCAAGGAACTTTGGTGTACTGTGAGCAGGTGTATTGAGAAATGCGCTTGCCGTTGTTGGTGCGGTGGACATACATCTTGCCGCCGCAATCGGCACAATAAAGCAAGCCTGTGAGGGGAGCTGCTTCGCCCCAGCCGTCCGGGTAGCGTCTGACATTCCCACGGATTTTCTGCACAAGGTCAAAGGTCTGCTGGTCAATGATAGGCTCATGGGTATTCTCGAAAATTGTCCATTCGTCCTCCGGGACATAATGGCTTTTCTTATCCTTGAAGTGCTTTCGGGTCTTGAAGTTGATGGTATGTCCCAGATACTCACGCTTTTCAAGAATGTTGCAAATGGTGGAAGAACCCCAGCCGTACACATCTTTGAAAGTCTTGTTTTTGTTCACGCCCTCGCCGTGCTGGGCAAGGTAAGCGGACGGAATGAGGACTTTTTCTTCTTTCAGCCTGCTGGCGATCTGATACGGACCGTAGCCGTCAATCGTCATAGCAAAGATGCGCTTGACCACCTCGGCGGCTTCGGGGTCAACCAACCATTGGTCTCTTGCTTCGTTCCAAAGATAGCCGTAAATGACCGTGCCTGTGAGGTGCTTGCCGGACTTGCCTTTGGACTGGAAAGTGGAACGGATTTTACGGCTGGTATCTCTGGCGTAATACTCGTTCATAATGTTGCGGAAAGGGGTAAAATCATCATCACCTCTGGCACTGTCCACGCCGTCATTGATGGCGATAAGGCGAACGCCACGCTGACGCAGGATTTCCATAATCTGACCGACTTTCAGATAGTCACGACCCATGCGGCTCATGTCCTTGATACACAGATACTCCACATTTCCGGCTTCAACCTCTTTCATCATTGCCAGAAATCCGGGACGGTCAAAGCAAGTGCCGCTAATGCCATCGTCCGTGAAATGGACAATGTTCGTAAACCCCTGCCGTGCGGCGAACTCCTCCAACATTGCTTTTTGGTTGGAAATGGAATTGCTCTCACGCTGTTGGTCATCATCTTTGCCAAAGTCATCACGGCTCAATCGTTCATACAGAGCAGTGATTTTCTCGTTTTTTCTCATAACTTGCGCTCCTTTCTTCGGTTTTAGGTTGTGTGTTCTAAGAGACTTCCCAACCGCTTGATTAAGAAGTCTTTTAGAGCATACAACACCGGCAGCCAATTTATAGAGCTTGTACTGCCGCCCTGCAAAGCTGTTCGGCTTCTTTTTTGCCAAATCTTCAAAGAGCAAATCAACCGGATTCTGATAATCCTCGTCGTCCTCGGACACCTGCATGGTGTTGAGCATTTCCAGCAGCGTAGCAAAATTCTGCTCCTCAGCTGGGGCTTCGTAGTGCAGATAGGCAATCAGCGATGTCAGTAAAAGCCGCTCTGCTTTGTCCCAGAATGGATCGCCGCCCTGACCTTCACCTTTGGTGTTGGTCATAAGGGTCGTGACCAGCTTCAAAATATCCTTTTCCTCGTGGATATATGCGAACGGATTGTAGCGCATGGACTTGTGAAAATTTATGGTGTTCATCGTCCTGATCTTATATCCGTTCTTCAGCAGGGCAAGTCCACATTCTTGAATGAGACCGCCTTTGGGGTCAGTTACCACGAATGAAACCGGATGGCTTTTTGACGTGCATTGAAGCAAATTCGGCTTAATAAAATACCTTGTTTTGCCGCTGCCGGAACCGCCCACCACCAGCACGTTTTTATTCCGGGCATTTTTGGGGTCAGGTGGTCGGTTGCTCATCATCAGGCGTTCTGTTTTAGTCAGAATGATGTTATCCTCAAACTTCGGAGCCATGAACGGCGCAATATCTGCCGGAGTACCCCACCGGGCAGAGCCGTACTCCATACCGTGCCGGTACTTTTTAGCGTTTTTGCTTTTTAGATAGACCGCCAGCCGCAGTCCGGCACCGCAGCAGATGCCCACCAGAATATCCAGTGGGTGCAGACTGGGCAGAGGGTTTGCAAATGCAGCCGGGAGCGTATCTATGAGTGACACGATTCTATCGCCCAGCTCCTTACCCTCGGCCAGCCGCCATGCCTCGCCAAAATTGGTCGCAGCCAGCCCAATCACCAGATAAGGCAGGTACAGGGCCAGCAGCTTGGTGAACTTTTTCTTGTTCATAAGCCACGTTCCTCCTCTTTGTGCCGTACTTTGTCGGGGAGGTTGGCAATGACCTGTGCCAGATCGTGCAGCTTGGCCAGCACAGAGGGACGCTCGGCCTTGTTCAATACTGCTGCAGAATACTCCTTGAACGCAGCGTTCAGAACGTCTGCATCCTGTGCCTTGAAGAAAATCAGAAACCGAGGTGGTGTGCAGGACAGGTCTTTTTGGATTGCATAGTCGATGTGATACCGCTTAGCGTAGCGGTCAAAATCCTTGATGCCAGTCTTTTCAATCTCCAGATTGGTCACACCCCGGTTCTGCCGTATGAGCCGCTTCATGGACTGCTTGCCCTGCGACGCACTCTTGTCGTACTGGCGCAGAAAGAACTGCGCCCCTCTCAAAAGTGTACGGGCAGATAGCTTTGCAGTCGAGATGGCGAAGTTGACCGTTTTATGCTCGATTTCTTCCTGCATTTCCATCACCTCCAGTGCAGAAAGTCGTGTTTAGCGGTCAAATCCGGCATCCTTCGGCAGGGTGGTTTTGCTTTCTTCCGGGCAAACTGCTTCATCGGGCACACGAACAACCATCATCCGATGCCCCAGCCGGATAAAATCTTCCGGCTGATGGAAAAGCCGCTCGTACTTCTGCGCCATCTCCGGGGTCAGGGATGCAAAATCCTCCTCGCCCAGCCCCACCACCAGAAAGGTTCCGGCAACGGCATCGTACATCTGCCCGTCCTCGTCCCGCAGGGCACGGTTCAACGGCAGTCCCATCAGCTTACCATCATCGTTGTAGATGATGGCGACCGGGTCATCGGCAAAGGGGTAGCTTGCGCCGATGGAGCCGCCCATCGCCTGCTGCAAGGCTTTCAGGTCAGGATCGATCTCGACCTGCTTCGGGTACTGTCCCGGTGCGATCTCCAGCACCGTCAGGGTGTTCTTTTCCTGTTCCATGCTTATCCTCCTCAAATTTGATGGTGATTTCCTGTCCGGCGCGCGCCGCATTCATCAGGGCTGCGATAAAGAACCCACAGAGCGCACCGGCTTCATAGATCAGAAAGTCTTTCACGAACTCCATTACGCAACCTCCGAAAGCGCAACACCAACATGGCGCATCTCAGCATCGTCATAGAAAAACAGATGCTCCCGAATAAAATCTTCCACATCGACCTTTTCATATCGGCTCGGAAGCATAAGACAACGCTCATTTTCCCTGCGGCAAAGAAATGCCGTGCCGGTCAGGATTTTTCTTCCGCTTGCGGCGAGAATCTGCTCTGGCTGGTAGCGAATCTGAAAATCCGTATGCGGAACGTCAAAGACTTCGTAAGTCCCCTCAAAGTAAGGAAACTTCTTTTGAAGGGATTCATCAAACGGCACACACTGAACACCTTTTTCGGCACTGATAAGGGCAACTTCCGGCCCAACCTCGAAATGGTGCTTCAGTTCCTTGAGACACTCCTCGATAATCTCATCGTGCGACAAGCCCGGATACATTGCAACAAACCTCGCTTTCTGGGCTTTCCGCTGTTCTCTTTTTTCTCTGGTTGACATAAAAAGGCACCTCACTCCATGCAGATGCAGGGCAGCTTCTGGCCGTCAGCCATCAGGGTGACGCTGTGGCGCATCAGGTACTTCTGAAAGAGGTAGACCTGATCAATCGTCAGCGAGATGAACTCGCCATCCATGTTGGTGCGCACCAGAATGACCGGGCCGGTCAGATAGTGCTTGCCTGCCAGTTTCAGAACCTGAGCCGGGTTGTAGCTAAGCAGCAGCGAGCTGTCGGGGATGTTCAGGTACGCATCATCCTCGTCAAAGCAGGGCAGGATGTCGGGAGCTTCGTCCAACGTGATGACCGTCAGCTCCATGTCCGGGGCGATGGCGGCAAAGTAGATCTCGCCGCTGCCACCGCTCTCCGACAATGCAGCACAGATATGCATATCAATGGTGGTTTCCTCGGAACGAATAATGGGATTGGAATCATTCTTCATAGGCATTTTCTCCTTTTTCCTAAAGAAAAAGACCCAACCGGGTCTTTTCAAATTCATATCCTGTCAGCGTTCTTCACTGTGCTGACGCTTTTTCTGCCACTGTTCCAGCAACTTGATGATGGTATCTTCCATCTGTTTGGGCGTATAGTTGCGGAGAAAGTATTTTCTCAGGGTGTCATTTTTGATGGTCACCGTATCAAGCTCGCTCTTTTTCTCCTCGCCCATAATGGCAACGACCGTCTCCGTTGTAAAAGTTCCATCCTGAGCCAGCTTCTTGATACGCTTTGCTTGTGAGACAGAAGGAAAGTTCTGGGTATCATCCATTGCCCGGATCACTTCCTGCTGTTGTTCAGGAGAAAGATAGGAAAGCTCCACAGCAGGATTGAAGGACACGGTTTTGTTATCCACCATGTCCAGCAGTTCTGGAATAAGGTTGGTCAGACGGATGAAACGTCGAACAGTCTCACGACTTTGATTATTCTCTGCGCCCAGCTTTTCATTGCTCCGCAACTTCGACACAACTTGTGTCGAAGTTAAATCTGACCTTGTACCTTGATTTTTCATGGCATCCAACTTCATTTTGTACGCAAACGCTCTCTCGCTGGGCAGAATATGCTCACGCTGCAAATTGCTATCTACCATGAGGATTATGGCAGCATCATCGTCCATCTGGCGCACAATGACCGGCAGGGTTTCCAGTCCGGCCAGCTCCGCAGCGTGTTGACGGCGGTGCCCGGAGATAATTTCATAGCCGCCCTTCGGTCTGGGGCGGGCAATCAACGGCGAAAGCACACCGTACTGCTTGACACTTTCCACGGTATCGCTCATAGAATCATCGTCCAGAACCTTGAAGGGATGGTTCTTGAATGGAAACAGCTCTCCAATCGGAATCTGCCGCACCTGCTCGCGCTGTTCTTCCTGCCGGGATTCTTCGGTGGAAAAAATATCATCGTAGCTGCTCAGACTGGCGTTTACGCTGCTTTTCGGCATCGGCCAGCACCTCCTTCGTCAGAGATTTATAGGCTTCTGCCACTTTGCCTTTCGGGTCATGGACAAAGATGCTCTTACCCGCCGCGCTGATTTCCGCTGCACGGACGGAGTGGGGAATCGTCTGACCGAACACTTTGATGTGCTTTCCGTATGCCTGCCGGATCAGCGTGTCGATTTGTCGGCCATAGTTGGTGCGGTTATCTGTCATCGTCAGCAGGATACCTTCGATTTTCAGCTTTGGGTTGATCTGCCGATGCACCTTGTTGATGGTCTGCAAAAGCTGTTCCAGACCTTTCGCGGAAAGGTACTGTGCCTGTACGGGTATCAGAGCAGCGTCTGCCGCCGCCAGCGCGTTAATGGTCAGCATCCCAAGGGAGGGAGTGCAGTCCAACAGAATATAGTCATAGTGCTGCTTTGCACTGTCCAAGACTTGCTTCAGCATTTTTTCCCGGCTCATGGTATTGACAAGGGCAACTTCCAGCCCTGCCAGCTCAATGTTGGCCGGGATGAGGTCTACACCCTCTGCATGGTGCAGCACACCTTCACCGGGCGGAATGCACTGGTCGTTCATGGCTTTTGCCATCAGGGTAGAAAGAGTGGCGGGCAGTTCATCGGGCTGTTGCCAGCCCATACTGATGGTGAGCGAACCCTGTGGGTCAGCATCCACCAGTAAAACTTTCTTGCCCTCGGCGGCAAGGCCAACACCCAGATTTTCACAGGTTGTTGTTTTGCCGGTACCACCTTTCTGGTTGACAATGGCAATCGTGGTTGCTTTCTTGGAAATTTTTATCACCCCCGTTTCGCAAAATCGTGGTTGGTCTGATTCTGATAGTAAAGCTGCATGGTGGTCGGTGCGTTGTACAGAGAAGCGAGCAGGTATTGTTTCATGTTCCTGATTGGGCTGCTGTTCTCTGCAAGACACTTCAACACAAATTTGATGTGGTCGGCGTTCAGCTTCATAAACCGGCTGCGCACTACCTCGGCAGGGCGGTCATCCCCGGCAACTCGCAGCATCTTTCGCTTGGTCGCGCAGGTGTCCACCAGCAAATCAACGATCTGGTAGATGATGTCCTCGTCATCCGGGCAAAGCCGGAGAAGAAGCTCGACCTCCAAGGACTGAGAAAAATATTCCTCCAGTTGGGTGCGTTTGCTCATTCCATCCGATTCTTCGGAATAGAAGAGATCAGTCTCACTCATTTCAGTATCATTCTCTTTAGTCTTATTACATCGTGATTTTGCAGGGTCTTGACACGCGATTTTGAAGCCACAAGAATCGTCATTATCACGATTCTTGACACTCTCTTTTGAAGATTCTGCCGAAAAGTTTTTCACATACACCAAACTTGGCTTTCCCTGCCCTCGGCGTTTTCGTTCAATCAGACCAAACTTTTCAAGTTCCCGGAGCAACTTGGTCGCTTTGTTGTCTGCGCAACACAATACCCTCTTGACATCCTCTATCGTGAAGAGGATAAACACCCGGTTCTGCTTGTCCAGCCAGCCGTTTTTCACGGATAGGCTCATGCGATCCAGCAGGATACCATATAGGGTTTTGGCATCTGTGGACAGGCTCTGGAACCGTGGCTCCTGAAAAAGAGCCTTTGGAATGCGGTAGAACGAAAACAGCTCTCCGGCTTGTCCGTAGAAGTAGTCAAGGGTCATGCGGTTGGTTCATGGATAAAAAACAGCAAAAATACATCGGCATCGTTGAGAAAACCTCCTTGTCAATACTTTTGGGAAAAATAAAAAGCGCAACTTTGATGTGTAAAATCAAAATTGCGCTAAGTAAGCTGTCAGAAAAAACTTTTCTCGTAAATGACCTTCTCTCTGAGCAAAACCCATTGACACACTTAAAAATTGGGTGGTAAAATTGCCTTGTAGGCGGAGCATGATTCCTGGAAGTAGGATGCAACTGTGGACTTTTTTGGCGGATAGAACGTATCAACGCGATATTAAGCCCGTCCCCACACTTTCGTGTGGGGGTGTGTTTCGATACCGTTCGGGAGAGCGCTTGCATGGCATGCAAGAGGTCAGCGGTTCGATCCCGCTATTCTCCACCAAAAAAGCACTGTACTTCGTAGGAAGTATGGTGCTTTTCTTTTTCTCAGCCGCAAAAAATGGGGGCTGCACTGCCTTGCCTGCATCGTTTTCAGATGTTTTGCAGGCGGTTCAGTGCAGCCCCCGGGTCATTGGTGCTTCGGCAGGTCAGAAGGTGCCGGTTCAGCTGACGATCTCCAGCATCTGCCCGAACACCTCTTCCATCTGGTGCACCAGCGTGAACTGGGTGCGGGCGCGGTCAAGGTTGTGGCCGGGGCGGGCAGTGTGGAAATAGTGGTCGCCCTCCAGATAGTCGGTCAGAAAGCGGATGCCGCACTCCAGCGTCATCAGCTTGGCACCCCAGGCAAGGCTCTTTTTCTCCGCAGGGCTCATGGAAGCCCCAGCGGTGGAGAGATACCCCTTGGCGAACACCTCGTACAGGTGCAGGTCAAAGTGGACCTTGCTCTGGTCGGGCTCGTCCTCGGCGCAGTCGTTGGCACCGGTGCGGATGGAGTCTCCGAAATCGTAGGCCGACAGGCCCGGCATCACGGTGTCAAGGTCAATGACACAGATGCCCTTTCCGGTGGCAGCATCGATCAGGACGTTGTTGATCTTGGTGTCGTTGTGGGTAACACGCAGCGGGATCTCACCGGCTGCCAGCAGATCCAGCAGGGCATGGCAATCCTTTTCCCGCGCATGGATGAAGGCGACCTCCGGTGCAATGTCCTTGGCACGGCCCAGCGCATCGGCGGAAAGGGCTTTTTCAAAGTTTGCATAGCGGTTGGGTGTGTCGTGGAAGCGTGCAATGGTTTCGTGAAGGGTAGAGGCCGGATAATCTGCCAGCTGGTTCTGGAATTTGCCCAGGGTCTCGGCAACAGTGCGGAAGTCGGCCTCGCTGCCCACCTGCTGCAGGCAGATGGTGTCCTCTACAAAGTCGTAGGCACGCCACGCGCCGCCCTCGGCATCCAGATGGCAGGCCGCACCGGACAGGGTGGGGATCACGTTCAGGGTCTCCCGTGCCGGGTCGCCGCCTGCGGCAAGGATCTTCTCCCGCAGATGCCGGGTCACGCCGCAGATGTTCTCCATCAGGCCCACCGGGTCGGTAAAGGTGTCGGTGTTGATGCGCTGTAAGATAAAGCGCTTGGAGTGGTCCTTCCGCCAGACCACGAAGGTATCGTTGATGTGGCCTTCGCCGTAGTGACGGGCATCGCAGACCACCGGCCCGCCAAAATCAAAGGCATTTGCGGCGGCGTTGAGAATGGATTCGGTAACAGGTTTCATTTTGGGTTCCTCATTTCTTATCCTTCATGCCGTTTGGCAGGTGCAGGGCGTTGTCCCTGCCGCACCTGACGGCGGTATTCGTTGGGGGTCAGGCCTTCCGCCTTGCGGAAGCACTGCGAAAAGTAGCTGGGGGAGGAAAATCCCATCAGCTCGCTGATCTGCGCCAGACTGTAACCGGTGTTGCCCAGCATATATTTGCTCTCCTCAATGCGGCGGCGGTTCAGGTAGGTGATGGGAGAAATGCCGTATGCCTTCTGGAAGGTATGGGCCAGATAATATTTGTTGATGTGGGCGACCTCAGCAAGGGTATCAAGGGAGATGTCCTCCCGGTAGTTGTTGTCCAGATACCGCTTGATCTCCACGCATTCCCGGTTGTCAGAGCGGGGGGATTCCTCCACCTGCAAAGAGAGGGTGGTGCACCGCACCAGCCAGATGAGCAGGACTTCCAGCAGGTCCTGGCAGACGGTCTCGCAGCCGTCCAGGCTACGGTCTGCCTCAGCCAGCAGCATGTGCAGCAGCGTTACCATCCGCTCCCGGTTCTCCCGGCAGTTGAAGATGGCGTAGGTGGAATCGGCTTTGCCGAACAGGATCTCGATGCCCGAAATGCCCAGCACGATGTATTCCAGAGGCGAGGCGTTCAGGCTCAGCTCGGTGTGCTCCACCTGCGGGTTGACGATGACCATATCGTCCGGCTTGACCGGGAACAGCTGCCCGCTGAGCAGAAACTGCCCCTCGCCGCTGAGGCAGTAGAACAGCTCCGTGCAGGAATGGGTGTGGACCGTGCTGTTCCAGTCGCCGCCGAATCTGCTCTTGCTGATGTACAGCAGCCGGAAGGATTCCCGTGGAGCGGGAGCGTGGCGGATATCAAAGCGCTCGGTACTCATAAAAGGCTCCTTTTGAAGCAGACGCAAAAAATATAAAAATAAAAGCAAGATACTAAAAATAAAATGCGAAAAACGCCGCACTGCTTCGTGCGTTTTTTCTCATTATAGGAGCAAATAAGAAAAAAAGCAAGTCCTGTTTTTTAGGCATGGTAAATATTTTCCTCTGCACAGAAAGACGAAAATATGTCAAATTGGTTACAAGCAGGGAGAATGTACCAAAACGATGCTGCAAAATTTAGTGCTTTTGCCGAAGAGAATGATAAAAGAACAATATTTCTAAAAAATGAAACAACAAAGACCTTGTTGGAAACTGTAAAAACCTCTATATTGGGATCAGAAAAAAACACAGCCCCTCGGGCAAAACCTGTTTGCTCCGGCTGTGCTTGAATGGAACTTTATGATGGAGGACACATTATGAAACGTATTTCTCGTCGCAATTTCCTGAAAGTGGCCGGTGTGGGTGCCGCTGCACTGGGTCTGGCTGCCTGCGGCGGTTCTTCCAGCTCCACAGCTTCCAGCACGGCTTCTTCCGCTGCTGCATCTGCCGCTGCTGCTGAGGACGTGACCATCAAGGTCGCCGCCATCGAGACCGGCTATGGCGCTGATATGTGGAAGAAGGTCACCGAGGCCTTTACCGCCCAGACCGGCATCAAGGTGGAGCTGACCACCGATAAGAAGCTGGAGGATGTCATCGGACCTTCCATGCAGGGCGGCGATTACCCCGACGTGGTCCACCTGGCTACCGGCCGTGAGGCTGCCCTGACCGAGCAGTTCATCAAGGGCAACCTGATTGCGGACATCACCGACGTGCTGAGCATGACCGTGCCCGGCGAGAGCAAGAAGGTGAGCGAGAAGATCGCAGGCGGCTTTACCGACACCTCCCTGACCAACCCCTACGGCGACGGCAAGACCTATCTGGCTCCCATGTTCTACAGCCCCTGCGGCCTGTTCTACAACGCCGGTTTCCTGAAGGAAAAGGGCTGGGAAGTGCCCACCACCTGGGACGAGATGTGGGAACTGGGCGACAAGGCTGCCGCTGAGGGTACCTACCTGTTCACCTACCCCACCACCGGCTACTTTGATGCGTTCTTCTATGCTCTGATGTATGCCGCCGGCGGCCCGGAGTTCTTCAACAAGGCCACCCACTATGAGGAAGGCATCTGGGATACCCCGGAGGCAAAGACCTGCTTTGATATCGTCAACAAGCTGGCTTCCTACACCAACCCCATTACCCCTGCGCAGGCCAATGATCAGGACTTTACCCAGAACCAGCAGCTGGTGCTGGACAACAAGGCTCTGTTCATGCCCAACGGCACCTGGATCGTGGGCGAGATGGCCGAGGCTCCCCGTGCGGATGGCTTTGAGTGGGGCATGACCGCCCTGCCCGCTGTCAAGGCCGGCGGCGACCAGTACAGCTACACCTGGTTCGAGCAGGCATGGATCCCGGCCGGTGCCGAGCATCTGGATGCCGCCAAGCAGTTCGTGGCTTACCTGTACAGCGACGAGGCCTGCAAGCTGTTTGCCGAGAGCGGTGCCATCCAGCCTGTGCTGGGCATCGCCGATGATCTGGAAGGCGACAATAAGATGTTCTACTCCATCTACGACAACGGTGCAAAGGCCGCTATGGGCAACTTTGCAGCCTTCAGCGCCATCCCCGGCGTGGAGGTCCGCACTGTGTTCTTTGACCCCGTCAACTCTCTGGTGTCCGGCAGCATGACCGAGCAGCAGTGGATCGACGGCATCAAGTCCGCCAGCGACCAGATGCGTGCCAATATCGTTGAGTAATTAAACCCTGCCCAGCGGGGGCGGTTTTGACCGCCTCCGCTTTTTGTGGTTTTCGGGTTCCGACAGAAAGGAGCGGTTTGTCTATGAGATCTGACAAAAGCCGCAGACGGTTCGTTTTTCTCTGCGTGGCACCGGCCACGATCCTGTTCTTTCTCTTTATGATCCTGCCCACCCTCAACGTGTTCCGCATGAGCCTGTACGAGCGCGGTGCCTACTCGCCCAACGAGACCTTTGTGGGCCTGAAGAATTTCCAGCACCTGCTCAAGGATGCCCAGTTCATCCGCTCCATGCAGAATATGATCCTGCTGGTGGTGGTAGTGACCATCGTCACCTTTGCCTTTGCGCTGGTGTTTGCAGCCATTCTGACCCGGGAAAAGATCAAGGGGCAGAATTTCTTCCGGGTCATCTTCTACATCCCCAACATCCTGTCGGTGGTCGTCATCTCCGGCATCTTCTCGGCTATCTATAAGCCGGAAAACGGTATGCTCAACAGCATCATCGGCCTGTTCCGGGATATGACAGACCCCATCCTCTGGAAGGGCGAAAAGCTGGTCATCCCCTCCATCATCCTCGCCATGGTCTGGCAGGCCGTGGGCTATTACATGGTCATGTATATGGCTTCCATGTCCTCGGTGCCCGCCAGCCTGTACGAGAGCGCCAATCTGGACGGTGCGGGCCGCCTGACCCAGTTCTTCCAGATCACCATCCCCCTCATCTGGACCAACATCCGCACCACCTTGACCTTCTTCATCATCTCCACCATCAACATGGCCTTCCTCTTTGTCAAGGCAATGACCAGCGGCGGGCCCAACGGTGCTTCGGATGTGGCGCTGAGCTATATGTACAGCCAGAAGGACGCGGGCCTGTATGGCTACAGCATGGCCATTGGCGTGGTCATTTTCCTGTTCTCGTTTGCACTGTCCGCCTGTGTCAACAAGGCCACCGACCGCGATCCGCTGGAATTCTAAGGAGGGAAGAAGATGCAGAATACCACCGAAAGATCTTCCCGCTCGGCGGAAGGTCTCTACAAGTTCTTTATCTATTTTGTGCTGGTCCTGCTGGCGGTGATCATCATCGTGCCGGTGGCATGGGTATTCATGGCCTCCATCAAGCAGAACGCGGAGTTCTACGGCAACCCGTGGGCGCTGCCTGCCGGGTTCTACTGGCAGAACTTTGTCAATGCGTGGAACGGAGCCAAGATGGGCGAGTATATGCTCAACTCTGTCATCGTGACCGCATTGGCACTGGTGCTGCTGCTGGTCATTGCGCTGCCTGCCGCCTACTGCCTGTCCCGCTTCCGGTTCAAGGGCCGCAAACTGCTGAACACCCTGTTCATGGCAGGCCTGTTCATCAATGTCAACTACATCGTGGTGCCCATCTTCCTGATGCTGCGGGACGGCGATGTCTGGCTGAAAAGCCACTTTGGCAGCAGCTTCCTGCTGAACAATCTGGTGGTGCTGGCGGTGGTGTATGCAGCCACAGCCCTGCCCTTTACCATCTATCTGCTTTCGGGCTATTTTGCCACCCTGCCCCATGATTTTGAGGAGGCTGCCTACATCGACGGTGCAAGCTACTTCTCCACCATGACCCGTATCATCTTCCCCATGGCAAAGCCCTCCATCATCACCATCATCCTGTTCAACTTCCTGTCCTTCTGGAACGAGTACATCATTTCCATGACGCTGATGAGCTCCACCAGCGCGCCCCGCACCCTGCCGGTAGGCCTTTTGAATCTGATGCAGGCCCAGCAGAGCGCGGCCCAGTACGGCACCATGTATGCCGGTCTGGTGCTGGTGATGCTGCCCACCCTGATCCTGTACATCTGCGTGCAGAAGCAGCTGACACAGGGCATGACCGTGGGCGGTCTGAAAGGGTAAGGTGACAAACGATGAAAGCATTCTGGAAAAATCATCCCGCCCTGCGCATGGTGCTGATGCTGGTACTGTTTGTGCTGTCCATCGCGCTGGTGACAGCAGGCTGGAAAATGACCGGGCAGCTGGCTGGTCTTGGCATCATGCTTTTGGGGGTGGCGCTGCTGCTGGCTGTGCTGGCACTCTATAACGCCCCCTATCAGGATTGAGGAGAAGAGAGGTAAAGGAGAATTCCCATGGAAGAAAATAGAATGACCGGGCGCGTAACGATCCCGACCGATCTGGACGTGGTGCCCGAAACGTTGCAGATCCTGAAAAAGTGGGGCGCGGATGCTATCCGTGACTGCGACGGCACCGATTTCCCGCAGGAGCTGAAGGATGCCGACGCAAAGATCTACTCCACCTACTATACCACCCGCAAGGACAACGCATGGGCTAAGGCAAACCCGGACGAGGTGCAGCAGTGCTACATCATGACCGGCTTCTATACCGCCCCCGGCGACACCGTGACCATCCCGCTGATGAAGGGCATCAGCCCGGAGCTGATGCAGGTGAACACCAACGATGATATCACCCGCTGGTGGGAGGTCATGGACCGTACCACCGGTCAGCCCGTGCCCCCGGAGCTGTGGAGCTACGCCGACGGCAGCGTGACCGTGCAGGCCGTGCCGTTCCATGAGTACACCGTCAGCTTCCTGGCCTACCTGATCTGGGACCCGGTGCACATGTACAATGCCACCACCAACGGCTGGACCAACTTTGAGCACCAGATCACCTTTGACGTGCGCCAGCCTAAGACCCACAAATACTCCATGGAGCGCCTGCGCAAGTTCATTGCGGAGCACCCCTATGTCAACGTGATCCGCTACACCACCTTCTTCCACCAGTTCACCCTCATCTTCGATGAGCTGAAGCGGGAGAAGTTCGTGGACTGGTACGGCTATTCCGCCTCGGTCAGCCCCTATATCCTGAATCAGTTCGAGCAGGAGGTGGGCTATAAGTTCCGCCCGGAGTATATCATCGATCAGGGCTACTACAACAACCAGTACCGGGTGCCCAGCAAGGAATTCCGGGATTTTCAGGCCTTCCAGCGCCGGGAGGTGGCAAAGCTTGCCAAGGAGATGGTGGACATCACCCACGAGTGCGGGTGCGAGGCCATGATGTTCCTGGGCGACCACTGGATCGGCACCGAGCCGTTCATGCCGGAGTTCAAGACCATCGGTCTGGATGCCGTGGTGGGCAGCGTGGGCAACGGCTCCACCCTGCGCCTGATCTCGGACATCGAGGGCGTGAAGTATACCGAGGGCCGCTTTTTGCCCTACTTCTTCCCGGACACCTTCCACGAGGGCGGCGACCCGGTGCGGGAGGCCAAGGAAAACTGGGTCACGGCCCGCCGCGCCATCCTGCGCAAGCCCATCGACCGCATCGGTTACGGCGGCTATCTGAAGCTGGCACTGCAGTTCCCGGAGTTCGTGGACTATGTGGAGAGCGTCTGCAGCGAGTTCCGCGAGCTGTATGAGAACATCAAGGGCACCACGCCCTACTGCGTCAAGCGGGTGGCCGTGCTGAACTGCTGGGGCAAGATGCGGGCCTGGGGCTGCCACATGGTGCACCACGCCCTTTACTACAAGCAGAACTACAGCTACTCCGGTGTCATCGAAATGCTGTCCGGCGCGCCCTTTGACGTGAAGTTCATCAGCTTTGAGGACATCAAGAAGGACCCCGCCCTGCTGGACAGCCTCGATGTCATCATCAATGTGGGCGATGCCGACACCGCCCACACCGGCGGCATCTGGTGGGAGGACCCGGAGATCTCCTCCGCAATCCGGAAGTTCGTCTGGAACGGCGGCGGCTTCATCGGCGTGGGTGAGCCCTCCGGCCATGCCTATCAGGGCCACATTCTCCAGCTGGCCAGCGTGCTGGGCGTGGAGGAAGAAAACGGCTTCACCCTCAACTACGATAAATACAATTGGGACGAGCACCCGGACCACTTCATCCTGCAGGATGCCGATCAGCCCATCGACTTTGGCGAGGGCAAGAAGAACATCTACGCCCTCGAGGGTACCGAGGTGCTGGTGCAGCGGAACCGGGAAGTGCAGATGGCGGCCCACGACTTTGGCAAGGGCCGTGCCGTGTACATCAGCGGTGTGCCGTACAGCTTTGCCAACAGCCGCACCCTGTACCGTGCCATCCTGTGGAGCGCCCACAGCGAGGAGGAGCTGCACACCTGGTTCAGCTCCAACTACAATGTGGAAGTGCACGCCTACGTGAAAAATGGCAAGTACTGCGTGGTGAACAACACCTACGAGCCGCAGGACACCACGGTCTACACCACCGATGGAAACCATTTCGACCTGCATCTGGAAGCCAACGAGATCAAGTGGTATGAGATCTGAGTTCTCCGTTTCATAAGCAAACACCCCTCTGCATTCCGAAAGGAGCGCAGAGGGGTGTTTGTGTATCCGGGCGGCTCAGCGGGGCGAGCCCAGACGGTATTTGAAATCGTGGTAGCCGAAGCGGGCCAGCGGCTGGGTGGTGCCGTTTTCATGCAGCACCCAGAGATCCGGCAGGGGCATCCCGTTGAAGGTGTTGTTCTTGCAGGTGGAATAGATGGCCATGTCGCCGAAGATGAGCCGGTCACCCTCGGTGAGGGGGGCGGCAAAGCTGTAATCGCCCACCACGTCCCCGGCAAGGCAGGTGGGGCCGCCCAGCCGGAAGGTGCAGGGCTTTTCCCCCGGCTCGCCCGCGTCCAGCAGGGGCGGGCGGTAGGGCATCTCGATGACATCCGGCGTGTGGCAGGCTGCGGACATATCCAGAATGGCAAGATGTGTCTGACCATTCTGCAGGGTGTCCAGCACCGTGGTGACGAGGTAGCCTGCGTTCAGCGCCCAGGCCTCGCCCGGTTCCAGATACACCTGCACGCCGTACTTTTCCTGCGTCCCGGTGATGCACTTTTCCAGCGTGGCAAGGTCGTAATCCGGGCGGGTGATGTGGTGCCCGCCGCCAAAGTTGAGCCACTTCATCCGGGGCAGCAGGTCACCGAATTTCGCTTCCAGCGCGGGCAGGGTGGCCGCCAGCGCGTCGGAATCCTGCTCGCACAGGGTGTGGAAATGCAGGCCGTCCAGCAGGTCGGGCAGGTCAGGGTGCTGCGCCGCAGCGGCATCCCACTGGGCGCGGGTGGTACCCAGACGGCTGCCCGGGGCGCAGGGGTCATAGATCTCGTGGCCCTCCTGGGTGGAATGCTCGGGGTTCACCCGCAGGCCCACGCTCTTGCCCGCCGCCTTTGCGGCCGGGCCGAACTTTGCCAGCTGGTGGGGCGAGTTGAACACGATGTGGTCAGCGTATTGCAGCAGCTCCTCGAACTGGTCGGCCCGGTAGGCGGCGCAGAACACATGGTTCTCCTTCTCCGGCAGCTCCTCCCGGCCCAGACGGCTCTCGTACAGGCCGCTGGCCTCGGTGCCTGCCAGATAGGGGGCCAGCACCGGGTAGAGGTCGTAGTTGGAAAAGGCCTTCTGGGCCAGCAGGATCTTGCAGCCTGTCCGCTGCTGCACGCCCAGCAGGATCTCGCCGTTGCGGCGCAGCCGGGCTTCATCCAGCAGATAGCAGGGGGTGGGCAGGGCAGCCAGTGCAGCCTCAGAGAGGTTCGCCAGCCCCGCAAAGGGCGGGCGGGTGTCGGCCAGCCGCATCAGTCCACCAGAGCCGGGGCGTGGCTCTCGGAGCGGGGCAGGCCGTACTTGTCCAGAGCATCCAGATACGGGTCCGGATCAAACTCTTCCACGGTGTGTACGCCCTTGGTGGTCCACTTGCCGGTCAGCAGCATCAGCGCGCCGCACATGGCAGGCACACCGGTGGTGTAGCTGATGGCCTGAGAGCCGACCTCCTTGTAGCACTCCTGATGGTCGCAGACGTTGTAGATGTAGTAGGTCTTTTCCTTGCCGTCCTTCTTGCCGGTGAAGATGCAGCCGATGTTGGTCTTGCCCTTGGTGCGGGGGCCAAGGCTGGCGGGGTCGGGCAGCAGGGCCTTGAGGAACTGGATGGGCACGATCTCCTGACCGTTGAAGTTGACCGGGGTGGTGGACAGCATGCCCACGTCCTCCAGACAGCGCATGTGGTCGAGGTAGCTCTGGCCGAAGGTCATAAAGAAGCGGATGCGCTTTGCCTCGGGGATGTTCTTGGCCAGAGACTCGATCTCCTCGTGGTGGAGCAGGTACATATCCTTCTGGCCCACCTGATCAAAGTTGTACTCCCGCTTGATGCTCATGGCCGGAATCTCCACCCAGTGGCCGTTCTCCCAGTAGCTGCCGGGGGCAGAGACCTCGCGCAGGTTGATCTCAGGGTTGAAGTTAGTGGCAAAGGCATAGCCGTGGTCGCCGCCGTTGCAGTCCAGAATGTCGATGGTGTCGATGGTGTCGAACTCGTGCTTCTTGGCGTATGCGCAGTAAGCCTGGGTCACGCCCGGGTCAAAGCCGCTGCCCAGCAGGGCGGTCAGGCCGGCCTCCTCAAACTTCTTGGCGTAAGCCCACTGCCAGCTGTAATCAAAGTAGGCGGAGAAACCGGCCTCCTTGCAGCGCTTCTCGTAAATGGCGCGCCACTCCGGGTCGTCGGTGTTCTCGGGCTCGTAGTTGGCGGTGTCCATGTAGTTCACGCCGCAGGCCAGGCAGGCATCCATGATGGTCAAATCCTGATAGGGCAGGGCGATGTTCATCACCAGATCGGGCTGGTAGCTCTTGATGAGGGCGATGACCTCATCCACATGGTCGGCATCCACCTGTGCGGTGGTGATCTTGGTGGTGGTCTTGGGGGCCAGCTCGGCGGCCAGCTTGTCGCACTTTGCCTTGGTGCGGCTGGCGATGCAGATCTCGGTGAACACCTCGGGGACCTGGCAGCACTTGTGGATGGCAACGGAGGCCACGCCGCCGCAGCCGATGATCAGAACTTTGCTCATATCGGTTACTCCTTTATCTGTAAAGTTGTCTTTTTACGGTCTGTCCTTATACCTGAAAGCCCGGCCAGCCCTTGTCCAGCGCGATCAGCAGCTCCCGCAGGACCTTGCAGGCTGTGGCCGTGGAAACGCCGGTGGTGTCCAGCGTGGGGGCCAGCTCGTTGAGGTCTGCACCCACGATGTTGGCCTTGGCCACGGTGCGGATGGCTTCCAGCAGCTGCAAAAAGCTCACGCCGCCGGCCTCCGGGGTGCCGGTGCCGGGGAAGCAGGAGGGGTCCAGGCAGTCGAGGTCGATGGTCAGGTAAACGGGCACCTTGCTGGCACAGAGCTGCTCGGTGAGCTGGGCAAGGCCCGTGAAATCGAACTTGTGCATCTCGGTGTGGGCAGCCGCGAACTCAAACTCGGTGCGGTCACCGCTGCGGATGCAGAACTGGTGGATGCGCCCGTCGCCGATGAGGTCATGGCAGCGGCGCAGAACACAGGCGTGGCTGAGCTTTGCACCCAGATAGTCGTCCCGCAGGTCGGCATGGGCATCAAAGTGGACGATGTGGAGGTCGGGGTACTTTTCCACCATGGCCCGCACGGCACCCAGCGTGACCAGATGCTCGCCGCCCAGCAGGAGCGGGAACTTGCCGTCGTGCAGGATCTCTGCCGCGCGGCTCTGGATGTCGGCCAGTGCGCTCTCGCTGGAGCCGAAGCAGAGCTCCAGATCGCCGCTGTCAAAGATGTCAAAATCGGTCAGGTCGGCGTTCTGGTAGGGGCTGTAAGTCTCCAGACCGTAGCTCTCGTGCCGGATGGCAGCCGGGCCGAACCGGGCCCCCGGGCGGTAGCTGGTGGTGGAATCGTAGGGGGCACCGTACAGCACGATGCTGGCGGCACGGTAGCTGCTGTCGCAGCCGATAAAGGTTTCAACGTTGGGGTAAAGCATCAGTGTTCCTCCACTTCCCGCAGCATCTCCTCCAGAAAAGCCGGCAGGTAGAATGCTCCGATATGCAGTTTGGTGGTGTAGTACCGGGTGCGCATGTTCAGGGCCTTCCAGGCAGTTGCGTCCAGATCATCAATGGGGTGGTACTTCTTGCTGGCAAAGCCGAACAGCCAGTAGCCCGCCGCAAAGGTGGGGATGTGGGCCTGATACACCCGGCTGATGGGGAAGGTGGAAGCAATGCGCTTGTGGCTGCGCTGCATGGCGCTGGCATCCTCGGCGTAGAAGGGGCTGCCCTGCTGGTTGACCATGATGCCGTCCTCTTTCAGGGCGTTGAAGCAGCTGCCGTAGAACTCACGGGTGAACAGACCCTCGCTGGGGCCGAAGGGGTCGGAGGAGTCCACGATGATGAGGTCGTATTCCTCCTCGCACTGGCGGATGAACTTGAGGGCGTTCTCAAAATAAATGTGCACCCGGCGGTCATCCATCCGGCAGGCGTTGCCGGGCAGGTAGGCGCGGCAGGCCTCCACCACCTGGGGGTCCATCTCCACCAGGTCGATGCGCTCCACCCGGTCGTAACGGGTCAGCTCCCGCACCACGCCGCCGTCGCCTGCGCCGATGACAAGGATATCTTTTGCCTCCCGGTGCACGGCCATGGGCACATGGACGATCATCTCGTCGTAGATGAACTCGTCCCGCTCGGTCAGCATCACATTGCCGTCCAGTGTGAGCACCCGGCCAAACTCGGGCGTTTCAAAAATATCAATGCGCTGGTAATCGCTCTGCTTGGAGTAGAGCTGCTTGTTCACCCGGATGCTGTGCTTCACATCGGGGGTGTGAAATTCCGAAAACCAAAACTCCATCTGTTTTCCCTCCTTATGCCAGAACGTTCAGGTGCAAAATATCAGGGTCCTCGGGGCCGGTCATGCTGCAGCCCTTGGCCTTGGCGTACTCGATATAGTTCAGGATCTCCTTGGTGATGCGCTCGCCGGGGGCCAGAATGGGGATGCCCGGCGGGTAGCACATGACGAACTCGCTGCAGACCATGCCCTCGGTCTCCCGCAGGGGCAGGCTCTTTTTGGGGGCATAGAAGGCCTCCTGCGGGCTGGCAGCCACCACGGGGTCGATGTATTCCTGGCTCAGCAGGCCGGTGCCGTCGGTGTGGTAGCGGCGCTTGATCTCGGCCAGAGCGCTGACCAGCCGCTCGATCTCCTGGGGGCGGTCGCCGATGGAGAGGTAGGCCAGGATGTTGCCGATATCGCCGAACTCGATCTGGATGTCGTACTCATCTCGCAGGATGTCGTAGACCTCGATGCCGGCAAGGCCGATGTCCAGCGTGTGGACGCTGAGCTTGGTGGTGTCAAAGTCAAAGACAGAGTTGCCGTTGCACAGTTCCTTGCCAAAGGCGTAGTAGCCGCCCACGGCGTTGATCTCTTCCCGGGCGTACTCGGCCATATCCGCCACCTGATGGAACACCTGCCGCCCCCGCAGGGCAAGGTTGCGGCGGGAGATGTCCAGACTGGACATGAGCAGATAGCTGCCGGAGGTGGTCTGGGTCAGGTTGATGATCTGCCGCACATAGCCCTGATGCACATTGGGCCCGATGAGCAGCAGGCTGCTCTGGGTCAGGCTGCCGCCGCTCTTGTGCATGGAGACCGAGGCCATATCGGCCCCCGCTGCCATAGCGGAAACGGGCAGGCCGTTGCCAAAGTAGAAGTGGGTGCCGTGGGCCTCGTCGGCCAGGCAGAGCATCCCGGCCTCGTGGGCCATCTTCACGATGGCGCGCAGGTCGGAACAGATGCCGTAGTAGGTGGGGTTGTTCACCAGAACGGCCACGGCGTTGGGGTGCTCCTTGATGGCCTTGGCCACCTGCTCCCGCTTCATGCCCAGCGAGATGCCCAGCCGCTTGTCCACCTCGGGATTCACATAGACCGGGACCGCGCCGCAGAGCACCAGTGCGTTCAGCACACTGCGGTGCACATTGCGGGGCAGGATGATCTCATCGCCCCGCTTGCAGGCTGTCAGCACCATGCTCTGCACAGAGCTGGTGGTACCGCCCACCATTAAAAAGGCATGGGCCGCGCCAAAGGCATCGGCGGCCAGCTCCTCGGCCTCCCGGATGACCGATACCGGGTGGCAGAGATTATCCAGCGGCTTCATGCTGTTCACGTCCACACCCACGCACTGCTGGCCCAGAAAGGCCGTCAGTTCCGGGTTGCCGCGGCCCCGCTTGTGGCCGGGCACATCAAAAGGTACCACACGCATCTGCCGGAACTGCTCCAGCGCCTCGTAAATGGGCGCGCGGCGCTGATCCAGCCGGAACCGTGTACGGTTCTCACTCATCTTTTCTCCTCCGTCCCTGGTTCTGACGCAGCAAAAAAAGCGCAGGCCCACCACACTGGTGCAGACCTGCGCTTGAAAAAGCGTTCTGAACATGCAGACAAAGCCCCCGGTGACACTGGGGAAAACCTTCGCATGGTTCAAAAAGACGGGATGACGAGAGTCTATATAGCAATTACACTTTTACTACTCTTATTGACCGTTTCACAAGTCTGCGCACGTTCTGCGCAATTTCATGGCTGTAAAGGAACCAACTTATAAAATTTGAGCTTCTAACTCAATCAATAATGGCAGCTTGCGCCGCCGGTCGGCAGTGGACCCGGCTGTCCGTATGGCCTTAGCCCCGATGGGCGGTCCCAGGTAATTTGCTTTGAAAAGACTCTGACACGCTTTGTCTCTCAAAATCGATGATATCTTATCATGCTATGAGGGTGGTGTCAATACTTTTTGGGAAAATAAAGCGGAAAATGGGCAAGCGGTTCGCATGATGACAAGGACACTGTATAGATATGGTAAAACACTTTGCACAGACACGGCAAAACGCTTTTGCTTGACAAATGAAAGAAATTCTACTATACTGATTCTTACCGGTGCGCCATCGCCAAGCGGTAAGGCAGGGGACTTTGACTCCCCCATCGTAGGTTCGACTCCTGCTGGCGCAACTGAAAAAGAACCCGCAGGGGGCCTGGGCGACAGGTTCCGTGCGGGTTTTATTTTTTGTGAAAAGAGGGTGTTTGTGTGAACGAAGAGAATTCTCTGCTGACCGGGGCAGTGCGGCCCGCGCTGCTGCGGTACGCGCTGCCCATTATCCTGAGCATGGTGGCAACACAGTTTTACGCCGTGGCCGATACCATGATCATCGGCCTGCGGCTGGATGCTGATGCGCTGGCGGCAGTGTCCAACGCTTCCACGGTGCTGATGATCTTTCTGTTCGTCTCCGGCGGCATGGAGCTGGGCGGCGGCCTGCTGGTGGCGGCGGGCAAGCCCACTGCCACAAAGCATGAGATGACAGAGCTGCTGTACAACCTGCTGTTCGTGGATGAGGTCATCGCCCTGTTGACCACGGCAGTGGGCTTTGTGACCCTGCCGGCCCTGCTGCGGCTGATCAACACGCCTGCGGAGATCCTGGATACCGCTGTGCTTTATGGGCGCATCTATCTGCTGGGGCTGCCATTTCTGATGCCCTACGATCTGAGCAAGGAGTGTGTCATGGGCTGCGGCGATTCCAAAACGCCGCTCAAGGTCATTGTGGCTACCAGTGCGATGAACATTGTGCTTGACCTTGTTCTGGTGGGGCCCTTCGGGGTGGCCGGTGCAGCGGCTGCCACAGCGGCGGCGCAGGTGGCGGGCGCGGTCTACATGGTGGCATTTCTGCGCCGCACCCAGATGGATGCGGCCTTCTCGCTCCGGATGCTCAAGGCGCGCTATGCCAGGGATATTTTCCGGCTGTCAGCCCCCAACAGTATTCAGCAGGCCAGCGGCACCATCATCACCACGGTCAAGCAGGGGCTGCTGGGCGGTCTGGGTGTGGAAGCCATTGCGGGTTTCTCCTGCGCAGGCAAGCTGTCCAGCCTATTGATGATGCCGGTGTTCGGCTTTGTGCAGTCCACAGTGTTCTTTATTGCGCAAAACACAGCCGCCCTCCAGCCGGGCCGTGTAAAAGAGGGCCTGCGGGAAGGGCGGCGGATCTTGTTGGTGTATTCGCTTGGGGTGATGGCGGTCTGCATCGGTCTGCGGGGGCCGCTGCTCCGGCTCTTTACCACCGACCCGGCAGCAGCCAGCTATGGCTGCACCATGCTGGCCTTTGAATCGGTGACCTGTCTGTTTGTGGCACAGAAGCATCTGTTCGAGGCCCGTCTGCGCGGTGCCCAGAAGATGGGGCTGTATCTGGCCTCCAACCTGGGGCAGATTGCCCTGAACCTGCTGGCCTGTGTGATCCTTGTACCCCGCATTGGTTTTGCAGGCTTCTGGATGTCCAGCTGGATCAGCGCGCCCATCGGAATGCTGCTGGCAGCGGTGCTGGCGAACCTCTCAGGCACTTCGCACCAGCTCCCCTAATAGAAGAGGTGGCATCCCGCCGGGATGACGGAGAGGTTCAGCCGATCACCTCATACTGAAAATACTCGCACTTGACCTTGCTGCCCACCTCGATCTCGGGCGGCAGCAGGGCCAGCGCAACGGGGTTCAGCTCGTCGCTTTCAATGTCGGTGCGGCGCAGGTTGACATAATCGCCGTCAAAGCTGACGACCTCGTAATACCAGGGGCCCATAGGATACCTTCTTTCATTTGAGCTTTTCTTTGAGCTGTCGCTTCTTGGAGCGGCGGCTTTTTTAATGCTTCCGTTTTTTCTTTTCGTCCCAGGCAAAGTACCCGGCGTAGAGCAGGAACACGGGCAGGGCGGCAAGGGTGACAGTCCGGCTCAGGCGGATGCCGTCCGGCTGATAGACAAAGTCGATGGTGACCGTTCCGGCGGGGCAGAGGACGGCCATCAGGCCCTCGTCCACCCGCAGGATCTCGGTCTCCTGCCCATCCACATAGGCCGTGAAGCCGTCATCGTAGGGCACGGAGAAGAACATCAGGTTGGTCCTGTCCAGCGTGGCCTCAGCGTGGAAGCCTGCGCTGGTCATCTCAAAGGCGGTGCAGGCAGAGGCCCGGCGGTCGGCGCAGTCCTGAGTGTAGCGGGTGTAGGTCAGGTCGTTGAGCTCTGCCGTGGGCAGGGGCGTGAGGTACTGCCCGTAGGCCACCGCATCCTCCTCAGTGAGCACCAGTGCCCGCATGAGCAGGTTGGAGCGGGTGGGAGTTACGGTGTCCTCATACTGGGTCTCGGTGAGGTAGTAATCGTAGGTGAAGCCCATGGGAACGTAGTTCTGATTCTCGTAGAGAACATAGCCGTCCAGGGTATCGTAATACGCCCAGCCCTCATCGGCCTCAGCGTGGAACTGTTTCTGATGCGCAAGTGTGGTCAGCAGGTATCTGACGCTGAGCAGGCCGCGCAGGGCGTAGTTGGAGAGCTCGGGCTGACTGCGCACATCCCGCTTGACCCCCAGTGCCGGGTAGAAGCTGAGGATGCTGGGGGCGGCGGTGCTGCCGAAATACTGCAGGCAGCTCTTGTCCAGCCACAGGCCCAGATTGTCGTGGGTCTTGTAGGTGTCAATGCGCCAGTCGCCCTCGGGCAGATCCTCCTTCAGAGCCAGCGCGTTGATATACTGCTCCACAAGGTCACTGTCGGTGTTCCACTGGCCGAACTTGCCAATGCCGATGTGGACGATGCCGAACAGGCAGCTGAATGCCAGCACACCGGCCAGCAGGCGGCGGGCAAAGACCCTGCGCTGCTGCCAGCGCCTGCAGATGCAATGGTAGACGGCCAGACCGCCCAGACCAAAGGCAAGCACTGCACAGTACTGGCCCGGATTCTGCAGCACGCCCAGGCTCCACTCCTTGGTGGCGGCATCCTGCACGGGCACCAGTGCAAAGGCCAGCGTAGCGATCATCACAAAGGCAATGCTCCGGGCGGGGCGGGCGAGGTCGAGGCTGGGGTCCTCCCACGCGCTCACCGTCATGGCCGCAAGAATGAGCACCGGCATATAGAACCACCGGGCATAGTAGCTGGAATTGAGGGCATAGAACGCGCTGTTCAGGATGGGAACCAGCGCAAATACCATGCAGACGGCAATGATCCGCTTTTTGCTGTCGCTCTGCCGGGCACGCCAGTAGGCCACCACACCGGCCAGACTGCACAGGGGCAGATAGGCTGTCATGCTGGTCCATTTGATGATGCCCTCAGACCAGATGGAGGTCATATAGGGGGAATCCGGGGGCAGCACCCAGCTCAGCAGGATGGCCAGATACTGCTGGGGCTTGGAATAGGTCAGAAAGCCCCAGCCGGAGGAAAGGTCGATGGTGCGCGGGTTCTGCAGCACGCTGAGGACAGTGGGCCAGAGCACCACAAAGCCCAGTGCCACGCCCAGCAGGCTCTCAAAGGCCAGCTGACCGAAGAGGCGGGGCGTGAGCCGAAACTCCCCGGCGGAGAGCTTGCAGACGAAGTAGATGACAAGGAAGAGCACCTGCCCCACAAAGAAAAAGTAGTTGTTGAGCAGGTTCACCGCAACCCAGAAGGCGAACCATCCGTGGCGGCGTTCGTAGATGGTCTCATCCAGTGCCCAGAGCATCCAGGGGAAGAGGGCCAGCACATCAATGAAGTGGTTGAAGAAGATGTTGTACAGCCCCCAGCCCGAAAAGGCGTAGAGGGCCGCACCCAGCACCGCAAAGTTCGGGTCTTTGACGTAGCGGCGCAGGTACAGATACGCGCCGCCGCCCGCCACCGCGAACTTGAGCACCAGCAGCGGCACCATGAGGTAGGGAAGCCAGTTCTGCGGGAAGAGCAGGGAAAACCAAAAGAAGGGGGAGCCGTACAGGTAGAACGAATAGGCGTTCATGGTTCCGCTGCCCAGGTCAGTTGCCCAGGAAAAGGTATTCTTCACGCCTCCGTATCCGGCGGGGCAGCCTGCCCCCTTGAGAAAGCCGTTCATGTAGCGGTAAAAGCTGATCTGCTGGCTGTTGAAATCGCCTGCATAGTGGAAAAAGCCGCCGTCCAGCAGATAGAACGGCAGGAAGATGAGGGCGGCTGTCAGGGCACAGAGCCCCACGGTGAGCCAGAACTTGTCCTGCTTCTGCCCCAGCATCCGGGGCGAAGAATGAAATGCAGTCATGCGTCAGTCCTCTTTTCAGTATCGGAAATTTTCCGCTTACGGGAACGGTACCTCGCGGGTGTCATCGGGGTCCTGCGCGGCCCTGCGCTGCTGCTCGAACACCGCGTCGATGAGGGTGTCGAGGTCAGAAAGGCGGCTCAGCTCACAGCAGTAGCGCCGCAGGCTGGCGGCCCCCTTCAGGCCCTTCATGTAGTGCATGGTCTGGGCCCGGGCCTGGGGCATGGCAACGAACTCGCCTTTCTGCTCCACCATCTCCTCCACCTGCCGGCGCAGGGCGTTCATCCGGGCCTGCAGGTTCGGCTCCTTGGGGGCGGGCAGGCCCTCCAGCGCGGCGTTCACCCGCTCAAAGAGCCAGGGGTCGCCCAGAGCGGCCCGGGCGATCATCACGCCGTCGCAGCCGGTCTCCTCCACCATCCGCACAGCATCCTCGGCGGTGCGGATATCGCCGTTGCCCAGCACGGGAACGTGGACGGCATCCTTCACCGCCGCAATGATGGACGGGTCGATGCCCGGGGTGTACATCTGTTCCCGGGTGCGGGCGTGGACGGCGATGAGCACCGCGCCCGCCTGCTCACAGGCTTTGGCGCATTCCACGGCCGTGACGTGCTCCGCGTCCCAGCCCTTGCGCATCTTCACGGTGACGGGGCGGGAGGTGTTTCTGACCACTTCCTCCACAATACGGCCGCAGCGGTCGGGGTCAAGCATCAGCTTGCTGCCCGCCCCGCCCGAGACGATCTTGGGGGCCGGACAGCCCATGTTGATGTCCAGAAAATCGAACGCGTACTGTTCCACGGCGGCAGCGGCCTGGCCCATGATCTCGGGCACTTCGCCAAAGATCTGCACGCCGTAGGGGGCACCGTTGGGTTCGGCCTTGAGCAGGCTGACGGTTTTGTGGTCGCCGTATACCAGCGCCCGGCTGGACACCATCTCACTGACGGTAAAACCGGCTCCGTGCTGGGCCATCAGCCGCCGGGCCGGGGCATCGGTAAAGCCCGCCATGGGGCCGAACACTGCCCGGTGGGGCAGGGAGATCTCCCTGATCTTCAAAGGGGTGTTGAAAGGTTCCATGATACTCCTTAGCGCTATCTGATTTAGTTGATAACATGATAAAATTTGGATTATAAGTATACCATATTTCCGGCGGCAGAACAAGAAGCGGAACATCTTTCTTGTCAGCACGGGATTTTTCCGGTATACTGGGGGACAAAAGGAGGAGCGGCTGGAACACGGCAGCCAGCTGCACAAAAGAGATGGAATACAGAGCATGGAAAAAGCAGAACGGCGCAGGGGAGAGCATCCGCACCTCCCTGCTGGGCTACGGCTGTATGCGGTTCCCCACCACACCGGAGGGAGCCATTGACGAGCCCCGGGCCGAAGCGCTGCTGAACGCCGCGCGGGATGCAGGCGTGAACTATTTTGACACCGCCTACCCCTACCACGGCGGCCAGAGCGAGCCCTTTGTGGGCAGGGTCATTGCAAAGTGGCCCCGGGAGAGCTTTTATCTGGCCACCAAGATGCCGCTGTGGCAGTGCGGGAGCCTGGAGGAGGCCCAGCATATCTTTGAAGAGCAGCTCCGGCGGCTGGGCGTGGAATACATCGACTTCTACCTGCTGCACTCCCTGCACGCCGCCCGGTACGACCGGGCCAGGGAAATGGGCATCGTGGACTGGCTGTGGGAGCAGAAAAAGCTGGGCCGCATCCGCAGCTTCGGTTTCTCCTGCCACGACAATGCGGCGGGCCTTGAGCACATCCTGCGGGATCAGCCCTGGGATTTCTGCCAGCTGCAGTATAACTATCTGGACACCGATGACCGTGCCGAGGAGATCTCGGGTGACCGCGGCTATCAGCTGACCGAGGAGCTGAACATCCCACTCATCATCATGGAGCCCATCAAGGGCGGCACACTGGCCAACCTGCCTCCGGAAGCCGAAGCACCCCTCAAGGCCCTGCGGCCCGAGGCCTCGGATGCCTCCTGGGCCCTGCGCTGGGTGGGCAGCCATCGGAACGTCCATGTCATCCTCTCGGGCATGAGCGCCGAGGATCAGCTCACGGATAACCTGGCCACCTTTGCCTGCTTTGAGCCGCTGACCGCTGCAGAGACCGCCGCAGTGGAGCAGACCGCCGCCTTCCTGCACAGCCGCATCAAGATCGGCTGCACCGGCTGCCGGTACTGTATGCCCTGCCCCATGGGGGTGGACATCCCGGACAACTTCAGTATCTGGAACAAGCTGGGGATGTTCGGCCAGCCCGAGGCCATCAAGCACCAGTGGGAAGCCCGCTTCCCCGATGCCGAAAAGGCCAGCCACTGCGTCCGCTGCGGCAAGTGCGAGGCGGCCTGCCCCCAGCATCTGCCCATCCGCAATGCGCTGGCCCAGCTGCAGCAGGAGCTGGATCAGCTGTAGTCTGTATCAGAAAAGCCACCGGCAAAAACCGGTGGCTTTTTTCTCTTATTCGCTCCACTCCATCCCGATCTTATCCAGCATTGCGCGGCGCTCAGGGGTGAGCTTGGGGTCGTGGGCGGTATCCCACTCCCGCATCCGGCGGAGCCAGTCGCCCAGGCAGAAGCCGGTTTCGTCGGATTTGTAGTTGGCGGCGGCGTGGAGGTTGCCGTGGGCCTTGTAGTAGGCTTTGGCCTGCTGATAGGCGGTTCCCCACTTGGCATCCCGGGCATCCCACACCATGCCGATGCTGTTCAGCTTTTTGATATGGGCGGGCGTGACCTGATAGGAATCCGGACGGTTCTTGCGGGCTGCACGCAGGTTGGAGATCCACACGCCCAGCCGGACACCGTCGCTGTCCACATAGCTGGCGGGGACCAGCAGATGTTTGTACTTGCGGGCGTAACGGGCGGCACTGCGGAAGTTCCGCTCCCAGTTGGCCTCACGCACGGTGCCGTGGTCAGCAGCGGGATCACTGGGGCGGCGCTCGCCCTTGAACAGGGTGCGCAGCAGCTTGCGGCGCTCACTGCTCAGGGCGCTGCTGCCGGAGTTCAGGGCTTGCCGCTGGCGGTTGACCCAGCTGCCCAGCCAAACGCCGTCGGCGGTCTTGTAGACAGAGGGGATCTCCAGATCGCCGTGCTCTGTCTTGTAGGCCAGAGCCAGATCATAGCGCTCCTGCCAGGGGTCGTACTTTTCCCACACCATGCCCAGCTTGTCCAGCAGGGCCTTGCGCTCAGGGGTGACCCGGGCGCTGGAGCGGTCCGGGTTCAGGTAGGCATAGCGCTGGCGTGCCACCCACTTGCCCAGCAGTACTCCGTCCGGCGTGACATACTCCGAGGGGACGTTCAGGCTGCCGTGCTCATGGTAGTAGGCGGCGGCAACATCGTACAGGGACATCCACTTGCGGTCGTTGCGGTTGGTCCAGTCCATGCCCAGAGCGTCCAGCCGCTCCAACTGTTCCTGAGGCAGCTCGCCTGCCTTGTGAGCGGCGCGCTGGGCCCCCAGCCAGACCCCCAGACCGAAGCCGGAGGGCGTTTCGTACTTGATGGGCACTTCCAGATCGCCGTGTTCCAGATAATACTGGGTGGCGGCGGCATAGTTCTGCTCCCACAGGTCGTTGGAGGTGCTCCACACCATGCCGATGGCTTCCAGCCGCTCGATGCGGTTCTGGGTCAGGTTGCCGCCCAGATAGCGCTGGCGGTTGTAGACGATCCATTCGCCCAGTGCAAAATCATTTTTATCGCGGTAGCGCACCGGCACCAGCAGATCGCCGTGCTCGGTGCGGTATTTCTGCGCGGAGGCAAAGCCCTTTTCCCAGGCAGCCTCCAGCCGGTGGTTCCAGCGGATGCCCAGTTTTTCCAGCTTGGCGGCCTGCTCCGCTGTCAGGCGGCCCGGGCGCTGCCCGGCCTGTACCTGCCGCTGGAGCTCGAGCCACTTGCCCACGGGCACGCCGCTGTGGATGGTATAGCTCCGGGGCAGCTCCAGGGTGCCCTCTTTGACGGCGGCATCGGCGGCGGCCTGGCACAGCACCTCCCAGCGGGCCTCCATCTCCCGGCGCAGCTTGCCGTACAGGCGGTAGGTCTGCTGCATGGGGCGCTCCTGCCGGAAGCCCGGCGTTTTGCTGCCGGCCCTGGTCATGGCCTCGGTGCAGTCCCGCTGCAGGGTGCGGCCGTTGCCCAGCCCCTCAAACTGCGCCACAAGGTCAAACACCGGCACGCTGCGGCTGCCTGCAGCCACCAGCGCGCGGCAGAGCATCTGCTTGAAGGTGGACATCAGGCTGGATTGGCGCACCAGAATGACCCCGGCCAGCCCCTCCAGCGGCTGCTGGACTCCCGGCGCGTTGACGCAGAGCAGGACCTTGGGGCCGGGGGCCGTATCGGAGAGGAAAGTCTCCACGGCGGCAGAATCCGCAAAGCAGGCGTGATCTGCAGCGTAAAAGCGGACGGCAGGGTCCACAGTGCGCAGCAGCTGTTCCAGCTCCGTGCCCAGCTTTTCCTGATAGGCGGCGGATTCAAACAGGACCAGATAATGGCCGCTGGTATCGCTGAGCAGGCGGGGCAGCAGAACGGTCAGGTTCTCCACCTGACGCAGAGACCAGCTCAGTTCTTCATATTGAACGCGCAGGGAGGTGTCGCCCTTGGGCATACACAGGTTTTTGATCCGGGCGCGCAGGGTGGCCAGCTCCTCCTCCTGAGGCCAGAGCAGGGCCGCATAGGCTGAGGGCACCGGCATGGTCCCGGCGGCCATGGCCTCGGCCACAGTCATGTGGGAGACGATGCAGTCGGCAAACAGCTCCTGCGCGGCGGCGCAGACGGGGGCACCGTTGGGAACACCCAGCCCCAGCACCTTTGCCTGGGGGCACATCCGCAGCAGCTTCTGCACCGACTGTGCCCAACACACGGCGCTCAACTCATGGTAGCAGTCCAGCACGATGCAGCCGGGTTTCTGCTCCCCCAGCCGCACCCACTGCTCCGGGGTGGCGGCGGCCAGCTTTTCGCAATCACAGAAGCGGACATTGCCGGGCAGGGTGCCGCCGTTGTAGCGTGTCAGCTCTGCCTGCCGCAGGGCCAGACGCTGTGCACCGGCCACCAGCCAGAAAAAGGTGGTCTGGGGGTGAGCCTCCACCACCTTCCAGGCAATACAGCTTTTGCCGGTGCCGGTGGGATGGAACACGGCGGCCCGGTTCAGGGTCTCCAGAGACTGTACAGCTTTCTGAAAAGCGGCTTCGTTGACGGGATTCAGGGTCATCGACATGGTGGTAGTGTCCTCTCCGAGTTGCATGTTTGACATCGTTGGATACAACGAAAATATTTCATAGGATTAGTTTATCGCAAAAAACATTTTTCTGTCAAGCCCTTTGAAGAGAATTTAGGGCAAAACTTGGGAAAAGGATAAAAATAGTGTGGAATCTGTGGCAGAAACTGCGAACTTTGTGCGCAGCAACGGGGATACTGAAAGTGGAAATGCGCCCCGGAGCGGAGAGAAAGTATGACCTATGGCAGGAAGAAGGCTTCTTTTGCCCCGGCAGAGCTGCCCGGGCCGCACCGGGGAGATTTGGGCAGGAGGGGCGCTGCGGGGCATCCAAGAAGCATTTCATCTTTGCGGCCGAAAAAATGAAAAATTCCCTCTTGACTTTATGAAAATAAAGCGTATAATGCAATCAACAAACCGATGAGGCGGAAGAGAACCTGCAAGCGTACTTACAGTGAGCCCGAATGGTGAAAACGGGCAGAGAGCGGGGCAGAGTTCGTGGGCCGCCGAGGGCCGGGCGAACAGGGCAGTGCCTTTAGTAGCTTGGGACGGAAGCCTCCGTTACAGGGCAGGGGAGTGTTGGCTCTCCGTTGAGGGGCTCCTGCAGTTTTCCATGGTGGGAAGACGAGCGGAGCAAGCAAGGTGGCACCGCAGATTCGAATTTCTCGACTCTGTCCTTGTGGTTAAACACACAGGGACGGGGCCGTTTTTATTTTACCCGTTCCGCAGGTGGAGCGGGTTTTATTTTTTGGGCCGCCCGCTCCGGGAAAGGAGCAACCGCTATGAAAACCATGAACATGATCTCCCGCCGCAGCTTCCTGAAGGCTACCGCCGCAGCCGCTGTCGTATCCGCACTGGGCCTGACCGGCTGCGGCTCCTCCGGCTCTTCTGCCGCAGCATCCGGCACCGCCTCCGGCGCTGCCGGTTCCGCTGCTGCCGCTTCTGAGGCAGGCCAGACCTTTAAGGTGGGCATCGTCAACTATGTGGATCATGCTTCCCTGAACCAGATCGTGGCCTCTGTTGAGAGCCGCCTAGATAAGGTGGGCGCGGAGAATGGCGTGACCTTCGACTATGCCGATTACTACGCCAACGCCCAGGCTGACCAGTCCAACCTGAACCAGATCGGTGCAGACCTGGTGGCCGACCAGGTAGATGTCATTGTGGCCGTGGCCACTCCCACCGCCGCCACCATGCTGGCCGCTGTGGAAGATACCGACATCCCTGTGGTCTACTCTGCCGTCACCGACCCTGTTTCCGCCGGGTTTGACGGGGAAGAGGGTATCACCGGCACCTCCGATGCCCTGAACACCGAGGCCATTATGAACCTCATCACTGCCATCAACCCCGACATCGACACCATCGGCCTGCTGTACGACCTGAGCCAGGATGCCTCCACCCAGGCCATCGCCGATGCCAAGGCGTTCTGCGACAGCAAGGGCATCAAGTACATTGAAAAGAACGGTACCACCACGGCTGAGGTGCAGATGGCTGCCGAGGCCCTTGTGGCCGCCGGTGTCAAGGCCGTGTTCACCCCCACCGACAACACCGTGATGACCGCTGAGCTGTCCATCTATGAGACCTTCCTGGAGGCAGGGGTCCAGCACTTCACCGGTGCGGACAGCTTTGCTTTGAACGGTGCCTTTGTGGGCTACGGCGTGGATTACGTCCAGCTGGGCGAGGCCACCGCCGATATGGTGGTGGAGCTGCTCTGCGGCGGCAAGACCCCCGCAGACCTGCCCTACCAGACCTTCGACAACGGCATCGTCACCATCAACACCGAGAGCTGTGAGGCACTGGGCCTTGACCTCGACACCGTCAAGGAGGCCTTCAAGCCCTATTGCACCGAAATTGTGGTAGTGACCACGCAGGAGAATTTCTAAAAAGGAGTACATCAACCATGCTGGCGAGTATCTTTTCGCTCAACGTGATCCAGACGGCGCTGGAGCTGGGCTGCATTTACGGTCTGGTGGCGCTGGCGCTGTTTCTGAGCTATTCGATCCTGAACATTGCCGACCTGTCCACCGATGGCTGCTTCACCCTTGGCTGTGCCGTGGCCTGCCAGGTGGCGCTGACAGGCCACCCCATCCTGGCCCTGTTCGCGGCCATGGCGGCGGGTGTGTGTTCGGGCTTTGTCACCGCCTTTTTGCAGACACGTCTGGGCGTTGAGAGCATCATGGCAGGCATCATCGTGAACACCGGCCTGTACACCATCAATCTGGCGGTCATGGGCTTTTCGTCCACGATGTCCCTGGTCAAGACCGATACGGTATTCTCGCTGGCAAAATCCGCGCTGGCCTTTACGGGCGGCTGGTATAAGCTGGTCATCGCGGCGGCGGTCATTGTACTCGCCTGTGCCGCCATGGTGGGTTTCCTGGGCACCCGGCTGGGCCTTTCCATCCGCGCCACCGGCGACAACGCGGCCATGGTGCGGGCCTCCAGCATCAACCCGGCCTTCACCATCACAGTGGGCCTGTGCATTTCGGGCGCGCTGACCGCCCTTTCCGGCGGCCTGCTGGCCCAGTATCAGAAGAGCAGCGACATCAACGTGGGCACCGGCATGGTGACCATCGCGCTGGCTTCCCTTATCATCGGCGAAACTCTGGTGGGCAAGCGCACCATGGTGCGCCGGGTGCTGGGCGTGGTGTTCGGCAGCTGCCTGTACCGCTTTATCGTGGCCGTGGCCCTGCGCTTCAATGTGCCCGCCGCCGCCATGAAGCTGGTGAGTGCCCTCATCGTGGCTGTGGCCATCTCGATGCCCGCCATCCGGGCAAAGTTTGCCTTTGAGCAGCGCAAGCACAATGCCCGGAAGGAGGTGCACTGAGATGGAAATGCTGGAGCTGAACAACCTGCACAAGACCTTTAACCCCGGCACCGTCAACGAAAAGGTGGCCCTGAACGGTGTGAGCCTGCACATGGAGGCGGGCGACTTTGCCACCATCGTGGGCTCCAACGGCGCGGGCAAATCCACCATGTTCAATGCCATCACCGGCGGTTTCATTGCCGACGAAGGCAGCATCGTGCTGGGCGGGCAGGACATTACCTTTGCGCCCGAGTATGAGCGCAGCAAGGTCATCGGCCACCTGTTCCAGGACCCCCTCAAGGGCACGGCCCCCAATATGACCATTGAGGAAAACCTTGCGCTGGCCTATCTCCGGGCAGGAACTGCCCCCCACGCGATCTTCTCCCGCATCTCCCGCAAGGATAAGGAGCTGTTCCGGGAAAAACTTGCCCTGCTGAATATGGGCCTTGAGGACCGGATGAAGCAGCCGGTGGGTCTGCTCTCGGGCGGCCAGCGGCAGGCGCTGACCCTGCTCATGGCCACCCTCGTTACCCCCAAGCTCCTGTTGCTGGACGAGCACACCGCAGCCCTGGACCCTGCCACGGCGGAGAAAGTGCTGGAGCTGACCAAGAGCATCGTGGCCGAGAAAAAGATCACCTGCCTGATGGTCACCCACAACATGCATCAGGCCCTCGAGCTGGGCAACCGCACCCTGATGATGGACGGCGGCCGCATCGTGTTCGATGTCAAGGGCGAGGAGCGCAGTAAGATGACCGTGGACGACCTGCTGGAGAAGTTCCGCGAAAACGCCGGTAAGGCCCTGGACAATGACCGCATCCTGCTGAGCAAGGTGGAAGCGGGCAACTGAAAAGAAACTCAAAATGCCCTGTCTGGACCCGGAACCGTGTCAGACAGGGCATTTTTGATACAACAAGGAGAAAACAAGATGAAAATTACGATCCGTACCCCGCAGATGCAGGATTATAACCGAGTTTCTGCTATTATGGATCAAGTCCAGCAGATGCACGTGGATTGGCGGCCGGATGTCTATAAACCGGCCAGCCCATTGATCACAAAGGAACTGTTTGGCGAACTCTTGAAAGGGGACAGCTGGTATATTGCCGAGACGGACGGCATCGTTGTTGGTGTTCTGGAAGTGTTTAAGCGGCATGTGGAAGGCCCGGCACAGGTAACAAAGGATGTTTTGTTCGTCAGTACTATGGCGGTGGATGAGGCGTATCGCGGGAAGGGCATCGGGCACCAGTTCTTTGATAAGGTGAAGCAGCTCAAGGCGGAAAAGGGATGCGACACCATTGAACTGCAGGTGAACGCTAAAAATAAAATGGCGTATGAGATGTACCGGAACTATGGCTTTACGGAAAAGTCCATCAATATGGAGCTGAAATAAAACGATTGTAATGATCCTTGTATATGTAGTCATAATGTGATACAATGCTTTTGACAGGAGGTGTCACTTATGATGCAGACATTTGTTCGCCCATCCCGTGATCTGCGCAACCACTACGCTGAAATTTCAGAGATGTTGAAAGACCACAATCATGTTATTATCACAAATCATGGTCGTGGGGAATCCGTCCTCATCAACATTGAGGACTACGCCAAGTATGAGGAGTTCATGCACCAGCGGTATGTTGCCGAGGAGCTTGCCAAGGCAAAACAGCAGGCGGCAGACCCCAACACGCAGTGGACAGAGCATGAAAGCGTATGGGAGACGCTCCACGAACAGTATGACGTATAAGATCAAATACCTGCCCCTTGCTGTACAGGACTTGAATGACATTGCCCGGTATTTGTCCGGCTTCTACCCCCAAACGGCCCGCCGTGTGCTGAAAGAAATGCGGGAAAAGATCACAAAGCTGGGGGATACCCCACGGATGTGTGAAGTCTATGCCCTTGACCCGACCTACCGCAAGCTGGTGGCAGACCAGTATCTGGTGTTTTACCATGTCAATGAGAACGTCAAGGTGGTGGAGATCCACCGTGTACTGCGCGGCTCATGGAATTTGCCGCAGTACCTGGAATAAAACAAAGAGCAGAGCGCTCCAGCCAGCTGGCCAGACGCTCTGCTCTTTTTAATGCAATATACTGAAAACCAGAACTTACTTCACATACTCAACGGTGTACTCGAAACCATACTCTTCCTGCAGTTTCTTGACGGCAGGCTCGCAGTCCTCGATGAAGCTGGGTGCGTAGACGGAAGCACCGTTGTGGTCCTTCTTGTAGTCCTCCACGATCTGCTGCAGCTTTGCCCAGCCCTCGTTGGCCTTGGCGTTGTCAACAGTGTCGGGGAAGTTGATGATGAATTCACGGTGCTGCGGAATACGAGCTTTCATAAGTGATATCTCCTTGATTGACTATTTGTAGTTTGTTGGTTGATTTATACAGAAGCAAAATGCTTTTGTAGATAACGGATAGGCCCTGCTCTGTCCAACCTGCCCTCTATGCACGGCTGCCGCCGGTTTCAGACGGAGAGGTTATATACCTGGCAGGCATTCTCCACCGTCTGCCGGAACACCTGCTCCGGTTCCTCACCCTTGATGCTGGCGATATACTCGCCTACATAGCGGATGAGGGAACTGTCGCAGCGGGTGCCGCGGACAGGTTCCGGGGCCATATAGGGGCAGTCGGTTTCCAGGACGATGCGTTCCAGCGGCAGGGCGGCAATGGCCTTGGCGGCCCGTTTGGCACCCTTGAAGGTGCAGGCCCCGCCAAAGCCAATGTAGAGCCCCTGCTCTGCCAGCCAGAGCGCGTCATCGGCGCTGCCGGAATAGCAGTGGACGATGCCCTTGGGCCGATATTTTTTCAGCAGGGCGTAGACATCGGCGTGGGCGCTGCGGTCGTGCACGATGATGGGCTTGTCCAGTTCCAGCGCCAGCCGGATCTCGGCCTCAAACAGCGCCAGTTGGGCATCCTTGGGCACGGGCCAGTGGTAATCCAGTCCGCACTCCCCAACAGCCACCACCTTGGGGTCCTCGTAATAGGGGGCAAGGGCACGCATCTCTGCGGCCCAGTCGCCGCCGTATACCGAGACAGTAGGGGCGGGGCCCTCCTCACCGCAATCCTCCGGGGCCAGCAGGCTCTCCGGATGGATGCCGACGGCGGCGTACACCCAGGGATATTTGTGGGCCAGCTCCAGCACCTTGGGCGCATCGCCCGAATGGGTGGCCTGCTCACACACGCCCACCACCCCTTTGCCGGGCAGGCTGTCCAGCAGGGCAAAGCGGTCCACGTCAAAGGCACGGGCGCTGTAATGGGCGTGGGTGTCAAAGATGGGGTATTCCATATTACCGGGTACGCTCCTTTTTGGCGGGGGCCTTGTTTACCAGCCAGATGCCGATGCAGACCAGCACCAGCGCCCCCAGATACTGCCACCGGAACAGCGGCTCCCCATTGATGAGGGCACTGAGCAGGACATTCACCACCGGGTTCACGAACCCGAAGATGGCGATCCGGCTGACGGGATTGTTCTTCATCAGCAGGGCCCAGACGATGTAGCCCGCGCCGCAGATGAAGGCCAGCGCCAGCAGGTCCAGCACGCTGAGCACAGACCAGTGTTCCAGCCGTCCGCCCAGAACAGCGCCCAGCAGGAACAGGGCCGCCCCGCCCACGAACAGGTTCACGAAGCAGACGGCAAAGCTGTCTGCCCGGCGGGTGACGGATTTGTTCCAGGGGCCTGCCAGCGTGAAAAGGACGGTGGCAATGAGCATATAGGCTACGCCCCGGGCGCTGCCGCCGCCGTGGTTGCCCAACGTGGCGATGAGAACGCCCGCAAAGCCGATGCCGCAGCCCAGCGCCTTGGCCGGGGTCATGCGGTCAGCCCTGCCGTAAAGGAAATGGGCGAAGATGACCCCCAGAAAGCTCTGGGTGCTGTTCAGGATGCCCCCAAAGGCACCGGTGAGCAGGGCAACAGCGCTGTAGAAAAAGGCATACTGCGCTGTGGTCTGCCACAGGCCCAATGCACAGCATTCGGCCAGGATCTTCCCCTTAGGCATGGCGGGGAGCCTGCCCTCCAGCAGCAGGCTGCCGCCCAGTACCAGCACACTGCCCAGCATGAACCGCACCCCTGCAAAGCAGAGAATGGAGGCCGTGTCAGCGGTGTCGATGGCAAAGAGCCGGTAGCCCAGCTTGATGAAAGGAAAGGCCGAACCCCACATGGCGTTGCAGAGAATGGCGATGATAACGGCAAAAGCCGGTGTGCCGAAAAGCCGGTCCAGCTTTTCGGCGCGGCTCAGCTGTGTCACCATGGCTCAGTGGATGCGGCTGCCAACGGGGGTGTTGTCGCCGTAGAAGGCGATGGAGCAGCCGCCGTCAGCGGTGTCGGCAGCAAAGATCATGCCCTCGCTGACATACTTGCCCTTCAGCATGGGACGGGGGGCCAGATTGCAGACGATGCCGATCTTCTTGCCGATCAGATCTTCCGGCTTGAACCACTTGGCAATGCCGGACAGGATGCAGCGCTCACGCTCGCCATCAAACACGGTCAGGTGGAGCAGCTTCTTGCTCTCCTTCAGGTTCTCGCAGGCACGCACCTCGGCCACGCGCAGCTCCACCTTGCAGAAGGTGTCAAAGTCGATCTCTTCCTCGTGGGTAAAATCAACGGTGCTCTCCTCAGCGGCGGGGGCGGCAGCAGCCTTTTCGGCTTCGGCCTTGGCCTTGTTGGCAGCCTCGGCAGCGGCCTTGCGCTTCTCGTCCTCTTCCTTCAGGTGGGCGATCTCCTTGGCCACGTCAATGCGGGGGAACAGGGCATCGCCCTTGTGGACGGTGTAGGTCTCCTGCACGCCGTAGGCAGCCTTGCTCAGGTCGATGTCGGCAGTGGACAGGCCCAGCTGATCCATCATCTTGGGAGCGGTGGAGGGCAGGTATGCGTTCAGCAGGATGCCTGCCACACGCAGTGCCTCGCACAGGTGGTAGAGCACGCTCTCCAGACGGGCCTTGTTGGCCTCGTCCTTGGCCAGAGCCCAGGGAGCGGTCTCGTCGATATACTTGTTGGCGCGCTGGATCACGGCAAAAATCTCCATCAGGGCCTGGGGGATGGTCAGGTTGTCCATGTCGGCAGTGACCTTGCCCAGCAGCTCATTGACCATGGTCTCCAGCTCCGTGTCGATGGCCTCGGTGCCAGCGGCCTTGTGGACCGTGCCGCCGAAGTACTTCTCGCACATGGCAACGGTGCGGCTGAGCAGATTGCCCAGGTCGTTGGCCAGGTCGCTGTTGATGCGGTTGATCAGGGCCTCGTTGGTGAACATGCCGTCGTTGCCAAAGGGGATCTCACGCAGCAGGAAGTAGCGGATGGAGTCCACGCCGTAGCGGTCACATAGGACCACGGGGTCCACAACGTTGCCCACGGACTTGGACATCTTGCCGCCGTTCATCAGCAGCCAGCCGTGGCCAAACACGCGCTTGGGCAGCGGCAGATCCAGAGCCATCAGCATGGCGGGCCACAGGATGGTGTGGAAGCGCAGGATCTCTTTGCCCACCATGTGCAGGTCAGCAGGCCAGAACTTGTTGTAATCGTGGTAGGTCTCGTTGCCGTAGCCCAGCGCGGAGATATAGTTGCTCAGCGCATCGACCCAGACATACATGGTGTGCTTGGGGTCAAAGGGAACGGGGATGCCCCACTTGACAGAGGTGCGGGAAACACAGGTGTCCTGCAGGCCCTGCTTGATAAAGGCGATCATCTCGTTCTTCCGGCTCTCGGGCTGGATGAACTGGGGGTTCTCCTCGTAGTACTTCAGCAGGCGGTCGGCATACTTGCCGGTCTTGAAGAAGTAAGCCTCCTCGTGGGCATCATAGACCTCGCGGCCGCAGTCGGGGCACTTGCCGTCCACCAGCTGGCTGTCGGTCCAGAAGCTCTCGCAGGGCTTGCAGTAGTGGCCGATGTACTCGCCCTTGTAGATATCGCCCTGCTCATACAGCTGGGTGAAGATCTTCTGGCAGGTCTCCACATGGTAGTCATCGGTGGTGCGGATGAAGCGGTCATAGCTGACATCCAGCAGCTTCCACAGATCCTTGACGGTGGCAACGATCCGGTCAACGTACTCCTTTGGGGTCACGCCTGCATCGGCGGCCTTGTCCTGGATCTTCTGGCCGTGCTCATCGGTGCCGGTCAGGAACATGACTTCCTTGCCCTGCATCCGCTTGAAGCGGGCCAGCGCATCGCAGGCCACGGTGGTGTAGCTGTGGCCGATGTGCAGCTTGTCGCTGGGGTAGTAGATGGGGGTCGTGATGTAGAATGTGTTGTGTTCGCTCATGGGGGATGATTCTTCCTTTCTGTTGTGGCTGTGTCACAAAAAAGCTCCCGTCCTGCCGGAATGCACCGGACAAGGACGGGAGCTGAACTTCCGTGGTACCACCTTGCTTCGCCGCGCCCTTGCGGGCATGGCCTTGCGTGCCGGGGTAAAACCGGCCTCCGCGCGGTAACGGGCGCACCCGGCGGGGGTTTGGCGGCGTGCCGCTTCACCCCCACAGCTCAGAGGCCATCTTCCACCCCGTGCTCACCTGCCCGGTTCCATCCTTCGGGCTTTCTGTCAGGCGCAGGCGGGGCGTACTCTCCTCGTCAAGGCTGTTCGCTTTTTGCCAAAGGGGCACACGACCCCCTTGTTCTTATTATAATACGCAAAAACGGCGGGTTTGTCAACTCTCCTGGTAAAGTGTTCTGTAAAACGGCTTTTGACTCGGTTTGTGTATATAAACGAAATAGTCATGAACAAAAAGATACGGTCAGGAATTGCTATCCTATGATCTTCTGCCATCCGACCATGTGTCTTTTCCATTAGCTGTATCGGATCATATTCGGAAACCCCGACAGCATCAAGGTAATAGTTAAGCCCGCAGCGAGTTCTTGGAATACAACGACTCTCTAAAAAAATCAGAAAATCATCCCAAGTGGGTTCCGTGTTGACCCCGAAAGCGGTGTCCAGAATAGAATCCACTTTGTTTTCCACACGCACCTGCTTTGTGGTGAAATCTACGTCAATGATACTGCAAAGGGTATCACGGTCATAATATTCATATTTCCGCATTGTGTGCACCTGCTCCATGCCGACCACCCCTTTTATAGAAGTGTATCATGTCGGGGACTGATGTGCAAGACATGGAAAAAGTAAAACAGCGGCGGTTTTCCAAATCGGAAAGCTGCCGCTGCTTATGTATAGAGGTTTATAGGTTCTTTGCAAGATTTTTAGCGAAGCAATGTCTACACGCTGCAATTCCTTATTTATGTAAATGGAGGCTCGCCCGGCTTCGATGCTTTCAGGAGAGATATCCACGCAATCCCAAGTCAAACCGAGCAGTTCGCCAAGGCGCAGAGAACAAGAGAAGGAGAGGTTGATGCAGAGCCGGAGCCGTGGATCATTACACACTTCCAAGGCATGGAACAGGGTCTCGGCAGTCCAGATATCACGCTTCTTTGCAGTGTATTTGGGCAAGGTGGCATAAACACAGGGATCCTTTTCCATAAGTTCCCACTTTACAGCCTGCTCAAAGGCACTTCTCAAAATTTTGTGAACCGAACGAACCGTGCCGGGAGAAACGTATTGATGCTGACGCTTTCCACACATAGGGTCAACGGCTTCGTATTTACCGTCAACCTACCGCTCATTCCCTCAGTGGGAGATCATCGCATTTGTTACGGACGTGGCTCATCATCACAGGAACGTGACTGAAGAATGCGTGTTCAATTTTCAAGGGGCGGGATAGCTTGAGGGCTGCTTTGAACGCTTGCCGAGGCTATGGCTGTATTGTAACCGATGCGGAACGAAATGAACAGGAACTCAGAGTTCACAATTTTTGAGGAAAATAGGAAGTATCGTTCCTGTTTCTCGATGAGCCGTCAAAATTATTTCTTGACTTTGTGTAAAAAACGAAGTATTATACTTGTAAGAAACTAACTTATGAGTATATAAAGATTATAAATGCACTTTGGGGAGGGAACAAAATGAGCCGATTTTACTGCCGCGATGAGGAACTTCGGAAGTTAAACAAACGATATGAGAATGGAAAGTTTGAATGTGTTGTCATTTACGGCAGACGCCGTGTCGGAAAAACTGCGCTGATCAATGAATTCTGCAAGGACAAACCGACCATTTTCTTCTCTGCCTTGAATACGACCGGAAAAGAAAATCTGGAAGCCTTGTCCAAGGCAATCATGAGTTTTGAACGACCTAATGCAGAATCATCTCCGGAATTTACAACCTACGATGCAGCATTGGACGAACTGACAGCTCTCTCCAAGGAGCAGCGGATCGTATTTGTAATTGATGAGTACCCTTATCTTGCAAAGGCTAAACCCGCTATTTCCACAATGCTTCAGCACATCATCGACCATAAATGGACAGATTCCCAAATGTACCTGATCCTGTGTGGTTCGTCCATGAGTTTTATGGAAAGTCAGGTCTTGGGCAAAGAAAGCCCTCTGTATGGACGCAGAACAGCGCAATTCAAGATCATGCCGCTGGATTATAAGGAAACAGCGGTATTCCATCCGAATCTGTCCGAAGAAGATAACGCCCTGATTTATGGCATCACAGGCGGCGTTCCGCATTATATCAACAAATTGGATGTTCGGGACAGCGTAGATGAAGCACTGATGGAAAACTTGTTTGACCGTTCCAGCTACCTCTATGAGGAACCGGCCAACCTGTTAAAGCAGGAGCTGCGTGAACCGGCAATTTATAATGCAATCATCAAGGCAATTGCAGAGGGGGCTTCTCGCCTGAATGATATCACCACGAAGGTTGGTGAAGAAAACTCTGTGGTGGCGAAGTACCTCAAAACGTTGATAGACCTTGGAATCGTCAAAAAGGAAACGCCGATCACAGAGAAAACGGGCAAAAAAACGATCTATCTTCTGGCGGACAATTTTTTTCGTTTTTGGTACCGTTTTGTGCCGGTCAATGCAAGTGCCATTGATTCGGGGCGGATCGCAAAGACCTACCCCCATGCGGTGAAGCAGTATTTTCCAGACTATATGGGTCTGATTTTTGAGAAGATGTGCCAAGACTACTTGCTCTATTATGCGAATGATCTTCCTATCGAGTTGAGTGAGATCGGGCAGTGGTGGGGAACCGACCCTCAAAAAAAGAAGCAGGTCCAGATCGACATTGTCGGAACGCCGGTTGAGGGCAATGACTATATCATCGGCTCCTGCAAATACCGCAATGAAAAAATCGGTTTGGACGAACTGGAACTGATTCGGGAATATGCAGCAGTCTTTGGGAAAGGAACAAACTACCACTACTACATTTTCTCGAAAGGCGGATTTACGGACGGACTACTTCGGGCACAGGAACGCGGAGAAGTACAGCTGATTACCCTTGCCGATATTTTTGAATAACACAAGAAACGCTCTTGCCGGTGTAAAACTGGCAGGAGCGTTTCTTGTTGAAGTGATTATAAAAGACCTTTGATTTTTTCAAGATGATCTATGGCGGCTTGCGGTTCATTTTGAAACTGATCCCTAGAAGGATCTCGGCCCAAAAGAAGATATATGATGACTGTGGATAAAACAGATTCTGATTCAGGGACACCCTAAAACCCATTTTGCCGGAGCCCCGGCCCAGCGCAAAATCCCAGGTGGATCCCCCTGCGCCGGGTGTCTGCCGCTCACTTTTTCCGCGTGGCAATGTCCTGAAAGCAGAAATAGTCCGGTTGGTGGCGGGACTGGGTGTACTCGAACAGCATCCCGTCCGAGTTGAAGGTCTGGTTTACCACCACTGCCACGCAATCATAGCCGTCCATATTCAGCAGCTTTTCATCACGGGCAGTTGCGTGTTCCACCGTGATGCGCCGTTTGCTGGTGATGATTTGCATTCCAAGCACGTTTTCAATAAAATCATAGATGGAATGGGATGCGATTTCCTCTGTCAGTCCGGGTACAAATTCCTTTAAAAAGTAGTTGATGTCCAGAATCAGTGCTTTTCCGTCCAGATAACGCACACGCTGTACCGCCCACAATTCATCGCCCTCAGAAAATCCGCTTTCCGCGGCAAACTGTTCCGTTGCGATGATGGTCTCAAACCGAATGACGCGGGTAACGGCTTGCAGACGATTGCGGTTAGCGGTCTCCTGAAAGGTCTCTATTCCACCGATGGTAAAGGTCGTCTTTCCCACCGGCTGGTAGATGACCCGAACGCCACGTCCCTGCATGGACTGCACATAGCCGTCGGCGATCAGTTCCGCAATTGCACGGCGCACCGTGTTGCGGGAGCAGTCATATGCTGCCGGTCTGCATCTGCTGGTCTGTCACAAAGAAAATGGGCACGACCCAAAGCCTGGGCATCGTCCTCGGCCTGACGCTCGTCTCCGGCCAGCTGCTCAACGCTTACGCCGTGGCTTCTACTGCGGCGGCAGATATCCCCAAATGGGATTTTGGCTTCTTCACCATCAACATGATCGGCTATCAGGCGCAGGTCATTCCCGCCATGCTGGCCGCGTTCACGCTGGTCTATCTAGAAAAATTCTTCCGCAAGATCTGCCCGGCGGTCATCTCCATGATCGTGGTGCCCTTCTGCTCGCTGGTGCTGTCCGTCATCATCGCCCACACTGTCCTTGGCCCCATCGGCTGGAAGATCGGCACCTTCATTTCTGACATCGTCTACGCCGGCATTTCCGGCTCCTTCCGCGTGGTCTTTGGCGCAATCTTCGGTTTTGTTTATGCCCCGCTGGTCATCACCGGCCTGCATCACATGTCCAATGCCATTGATATGCAGCTGATCGCCGATTTTGGCGGTACGATGCTGTGGCCGATGATCGCGCTGTCCAACATTGCGCAGGGCTCCGCCGTGCTGGGCATGATCTACCTGCAGCGCAAGAATGCTGCCGCACAGGAAGTCAACGTTCCCTCCTGCATCTCCTGCTATCTGGGCGTTACGGAGCCTGCCATGTTCGGTGTCAACCTGAAATTCCACTTCCCGTTTATCTGCGGCATGATTGGATCTGCCATCGCAGCGGTCGTCTGTGTGGCAACTTCCACCACGGCCAACGCCATCGGTGTCGGCGGCATCCCTGGTATTTTGTCAATCCAGCCCGCCTATATGCTCAGCTTTGCGCTGTGCATGGCCATTGCCATCGTCGTCCCCTTTGTGCTGACCGTCATCGTCGGCAAGAAAAAAGGCGTTGCCTGATTTTGTGAGGTGTGTACCATGAATGATTTTAAAGATAAAGTTGTCTACCAAATTTACCCGAAATCCTTCATGGACTCGAACGGTGACGGCTTCGGCGATTTGAAGGGCGTCACCGCGAAACTGGACTACCTCGCCGACCTGGGCGTTGACTATCTCTGGCTGACACCGTTCTTCCCCTCGCCCCAGCGCGACAACGGCTATGATGTGGCCGACTACCGTGCCGTTGACCCGCGCTACGGCACGATGGAGGATCTGGAGGAGCTTATCCGCGAGGCGGACAGGCGCGGCATCGGCCTGATGCTGGACATGGTGTTCAACCACACCTCCACCGAGCATGAGTGGTTCAAAAAAGCACTGGCGGGTGACAAAAAGTACCAGGACTATTACATCTTCAAGGACGGCACGCCCGACTGCTGCCCGACGAACTGGGTGTCGAAATTCGGCGGCCCTGCGTGGGAATATGTACCATGGCTCGGCAAGTGGTATCTGCACCTGTACGATGTGATGCAAGCCGACCTGAACTGGGAGAACCCCGCCGTGCGGGAGGAAATGGCCGACATCCTGCGATTCTGGAAGGCGAAAGGCATCAAGGGGTTCCGTTTCGACGTCATCAACGTCATTTCCAAGCCGGAGGTCTATGAGGACGATTTTGAGGGCGACGGCCGCCGCTTCTACACCGATGGCCGCAACGTCCACAAGTACCTGAAGGAGCTGGTCGCCGCGGGCGGCATCGACGGCATGATCACGGTGGGGGAGATGTCCTCCACCACGCTGGAAAACTGCATCGGCTACACCGCTGAGGGCAACCACGAGCTGACGATGTGTTTCAATTTCCACCACCTGAAGGTCGACTACAAGGACGGGCAAAAGTGGGAATTGAGGGAGCCTGATTACCTCGCCATGAAGAAACTGTTCCAGACCTGGCAGGAGGGGATGCAGGCCCACGGCGGCTGGAATGCGCTGTTCTGGTGCAACCACGACCAGCCTCGTGCGGTCAGCCGCTTTGGCAGCGACACGACCTACTGGAAGGAAAGCGCCGAGATGCTGGCGGTGGCCATCCACTTTATGCGCGGCACACCGTACATTTATCAGGGTGAGGAGCTGGGCATGACGAACCCGCACTTCACGAAAATCGAGCAGTACCGCGACGTCGAGAGCCTCAACTACTACAGGATCCTGCGAGAGCAGGACAAGACCGAGGCCGAGACGCTGGACATTATCGCCCAGCGCAGCCGCGACGACAGCCGCACCCCAATGCAGTGGGACGCGAGCGAGAACGCCGGGTTTACCACCGGTACGCCGTGGATCGGCATTGCCGACAACTACAAGGCCATCAACGCCGCTGCCCAAATGGACGCCCCGGATTCCATCCGCAGCTTTTACAAAACGCTGGTGGCCCTGCGCAAGAAAATGCCGGTCATCAGTGCGGGAAAAATCGAGTTCTTGTACCCCGACAACGCGGATTTGTTAGCCTATCGCCGGTACGACGGCGAGACGGAGCTGCTGGTTCTCTGCAACCTGCGGGAGCGGGAAATTGCCAAGCCCCTGCCCGTAGGCTGGACCGATGCCGAGAAACTGCTGGGTAACTACCCCGACACCGCCGACACGCTGCGCCCCTATGAGTGCGTAGTGCTGAAAAAGTGAAGGCTGCCGTATTATCTTTTCGCTATTGGGAGTTGACCGTATCCTTTGCGATCGTAACCTCATAGTGAGCAAGACAAAAGCACTTTCCCTTATTTGCAATGCAAATATAAGGGAAAGTGCTTTTTTGTAAGGGCAAAATTCCGCGTTTAAAGCTGTGCAAGACCTGCCGGGTGCCATTCGTCCCGGATGCCGATGTCGGCACAGACGATCTCACCGCAGAAGGGTGCGGAGCTTGGAGCTGTGTGCAGGGGCTTGCAGCTGTCAAACGTCACGGTCAGAACTTTTTTCATCGGTAAACCCTCCTTTGGTGGATTCGGGAAGTTCAGCCCGAAAACAAAAAAAGCGCGTTCCTCTTTCTGTTCCGAGAGAACAGCGAGTGAACGCGCTATGTATGGAGAAAAGTGATTTACACGGTTTCAGGCAGGAATGTGGAAAATAGATTTACACAGTTTATCTTGTGTTTACATGGATTTACAGGAAAGCGTTCGCCAATTTTAGCAGAGAGCCGGGAAACAGAGTTCAAAGGTGCTTTATGGGGCTTCATTTGCTGGAAGCCTGATTTTATTAGCTGGAACCGAAAATTCTGCTAATGGCATTCGCTGGCTAATTTTGATGATAGGTTCAAAATGAAAAATGCGAAGGCCATCTTTCACATGGAAAAATGACCTTCGCAATTTTTGAAATAGTGTCCTCAGGCGGATTCGAACCGCCGGCCTTTCGCTTAGGAGTAGACCCGATACGATGAAACCAAGTGCAACACAGTGCAAGAAAATCCTTGGAAATACAAGGCTTTTCACAGTTTCAAATCCTATCTGGTATTACGCTTCATAAGCATTTTCATAGGGATTTTACACCGTCCAATTGGCTCGAAATTAGCAAGGCTTTCGATTTTCGGTGGACGTTGCAAGTGCAAGCAAATTCCTCTATGTAACTTCTCGTGATACGAAATGATAGGAAATCCTATTCATTCTCGTGCGGAGGCGCTGATGTCTTTAGACACCATCTTAGTCTGTTTAATATATCATTTCAAAATAGATTTTTCAACCAGCATTATTAAGAATTTCAAAGGTTTTTTCAGACTCAATGATTCTATGTAATTTAGACCCGCCGAAGCAGGTCTTTTTTTATTTCAGCATAATCTCTCTATCCTCAGCGCCGAGCATATAAGCACCCTTGGCAAAAGCATCCCTTGCCAGAAGCTCTGCTACATCAACCCTATCGAACAGCATCCATATTTCTTTCTCTTTCGGAGTCAGTTCATGGCTATGGTCAAACAAATGCTCAAGTCCCAATCCTTCAAGCAATGCCGACTTTGCTGCTTTGTATTCCTCAGCTCTGCCAACATATTCGTCGTTCCTTTCCTTGGAAAATGCCTCGATATTGTCAGCTCTCAGATGCTCGTAATACTCGTCCATAAAGATTCTATCCATACTCGTTGACCTCCATAACAAAAAAATAAGGGCAGACCCTTTTACAGCTATTGTAGCTATGTAAAAGGATCTGCCCTTGCAGTTACTATAATGTTTTTGCCAGCGACTTCAGGAGTGCTGCCATTTCCGGATTTTGCAGAAGCTTCAGAAGAAGTTCTTTATCATCAGCGGAGCTTTCCGTTGCGGCTGGTTGAACCGGCTCAGGCGTTGCCTGTCTGCCTGAGTAGAACGCAGCTTCCATTCTTTCAGCGTTCAGTCTGCGGTCATCGTCGATGATATGAGAGTAAACATCCGCTACCATCTTGACCTGTGCATGACCGGAATCGCCTTGAACGGATTTCATATCGCCGCCGTTCAGCTTCAGCTTGTAAGTGATACTGGAATGTCGGAGACTATGGAAAACCACTTTCGGCAGTCCCTTCTCCTCAATCAGCTTATTGAAAGCACGGTTGATAACCTGCCCCTCAATCGGCTTGCCATTGGAAGAACAGAAAACCAGATTGAAGTCTACGAACTCGTCACCGAAAAGGTCTTTCAGTTCTTCGATGTCAGCCTTTCGCTGTACCAACATTTCCGCTACGGTTTTCGGTAAGAACACCTTGCGGACACTTGTTTTGGTCTTAGGAGTTTTGAGAACCAATGCGGTATGCGTACTGGCGAAGGTCGGCGGGAACTTGAACATGATGTCCTTACCGTCCAGATCTGCCATCGCTTCACGATTTACTCTCTGCAACTCCTTTTCAACGAAGATGCTTGCCTGACCAAGTTCAATACTGGTGGGGGAAATGTCAATACAGTCCCAAGTAAGCCCCAGAAGCTCGCCCATTCGCAAGGAACAGGAGAAGGCAAGGTTAATGGCCAGACGAAGAATATCATCGTCACAGGCTTCCAGAGCCTTCTGGAGCACTTCTGCTGTCCAGATGTCCCTGGTCTTGTGTTCTTCCTTCGGCAGTGTAGCGTGCTCCACAGGGTTTCTGGTCATCAATTCCCACTTGACCGCCTGATTGAAAGCATTTCGCAATGTCTTGTGAACCTCTCGGACAGTATGCGGAGTCAGATATTCTGTACGGGCTTTTACATACTTAGAAGAAACCGCTTTGACAGAAAGCAAATCTCGGTAATACTTGTCCATGATTCTCGGCGTGACATCCTCCAGCTTCATATCACCGATGAGGGGACGAATATAGTTTGCAATCAGGCTCTTTCTGCTTTCATAGGTAGACATCGCCCAGGTGTTCACACCATAGATTGACATATACTCATCCAAAAGATCGTTGACGGTTTTAGCAGAAGGGGGAATAAAGGTTCCGGACTCCTGCTCATATTCAACCTGCAACTTCCTTTTCTTTGCTTCAGCATTCGTTTCAAAGGTTTCCCACTTCTGACGCTTGTTGCCGTTCTCATCGGTGTATGTATAAACCACAGAATACTTCTTTTTTCTCTTAACGATAGATGCCATGTAATCATCTCCTTTCCTGTCTATCTTCCGCTAACTGGTAGCGGGTCTGATTCTGATACCACTTCATAAAGCTCTCTTTTGTAGCTCGGTTATGCCTGCCCACTCGAATCAGCTCGAAGCTTCCCTTGGCGGCAATGCTGTAGATATTCTGGCGATTGGTGTCAAGCATTCTTGCAATCTCTGGCAGACCGTAGGTGGATGCCATAATATCTGCATCAAGTTCCTGATCCTCTACCGTGCGGTAATCGGTTTGAGAAGCATACCATCTTTCAAAGCTCTCCTTGGTCACTCTGCGCTTGCCCAGGACATCGACCACATCAAAATGCCCTTTGGCAACCAGTTCGTAAGCAGTCGCTTCTTTCAGCCCAAGGCGCTGTCCAAGCTCCTCCATTGAATATGTAGTTTTCTTCAGTTCCTCACCGGGAGGGGTTCCATCGACCTTCTGGTATTTGAACTGATTGGCATACCATTCTTCAAAGCTGTCGATCATCACCCTCATGGTGTTGCCGACAAGAATGGTTTTGAAGTAATTCTTCTTAATGAGCCAGTATGACTCCGTTTTTCCAAGACCAAGCATCCTGCCCATTTCCGGAACAGACATACTCGTGCGTTTTCTCATTTCCGCCATCGTACAACCTCCTATGTAAAAAATGTAGCCATGTGTTTCTTGTCATGGCTACATTTTATCGAACTCTCAATATGTTTTGAAGTTTGTCGCCGGGTTGTACGACACCCTTGACAAATCTTACATTTGATGATCCAACCACTCATCAAAACTCTTTTTGGAGATTCTGATGCTGCCGCCAATGCGGACACTATGAAAAACCTTCTTTTTCACAAGGTTGTATGCACTGGTTCTGCTGATGCCCAGAATATCCTGAATCTCATCAACCGTATAGGTTCTCTTATCAAACTGAACTGTGTTAGCAGCTATCGCTTCTTCGGTGCGCTGATTCATGGCAGCGATTCTTTCTTCAAACATTTATGTTCACTCCTTCGTTTTCTTTGCTTTATGTTTTGTGGAACGCTTTTTCAGCTGCTCCATTGCCAGGCTGACGGATAAGGCTTTCTCAATCGCTACCATTTCACGGGGCGTTACCTTACCTAAGTAATTATCAATCCTGCTCTTATCAATGGTGCGAATCTGTTCCAGCTGAACAACGGACGCTTCTTTGAATGCAGGATTGTCGTAAATAACAAAGTGCGTCGGCATATTCGCTTTCTTATGGATTCTGGTGGTGACCGTTGCCACAATCAATGTGGGAGCGTGTTTATTACCGGTATCGTTCTGAATGACGATAACCGGACGGATGCCGCCTTGTTCCGACCCAACTACCGGGTCCAGATTGGCGCAATAAATATCACCACGGCAATATACCCAATTTTCTTTCATCATTTGCCATGACCTCCTTTCGTTGGGTATGTAATAACTGACTGCCTGAAATGAATCAGGCAGTCAGTCCAAAAGTCTATGTGTCCCATATTTGCCACGCACCCCTGAGAAAGAGGGCTTACGCCCTCAGGGAATCACCGAACGACTGATTGCGAATCAGTTCCATAGGAATCTAACCTCTGCCGGGTTCTCCGCCAGCTCCGTAGAGAAGTATCTTTAATCCTGTTGCTTTCATGGCCGTATTGGGAGCAACCCAATATTTACAAGCCAGTATTGATCGCTGGCATCGGGAGAGAGACAACTGCTTAATTTATAGAAGAAAGTCGTTCTGTTTCTCTGTCCGATACGTCACGGCGTACCGCTGATGTGGCTGATGCTCTCGCACCGGCAACAGGAACGTATTCGATGACTGTGTATTCAGTTTTCAAGGATCAAGCAGCCGATTTTCTTTGGCTGTATCTAAATTGTACCTGTTCCTCATGCAAGTTTTTATTGCCTCGTAGGTATAGTTTTGAGGTTATTCACGACCTAAAAATATGTAATCAAGGGTTGTATCAAAGCGCACGACCAATTCGATTGCCAAATCAATAGAGATGCCTCTGTTGCCGGTTTCAATTCGTGCAATGGTGTTTGCGGCAACGCCCAACTGCTCCGCAAGCTGTTCCTGTGTAAGCCCATGTTTCTTTCTCAATGCTTTAATTCTTTTTCCGCTTTCAACCAAGTCGTAATACATTTTCGTTCCTCCGTGTTTTTGAATTTGTGAAGTTGCAAAATCAAAAACGGAGGGAGGAGATCGTGACTGGTTCTCAATGCCCTTTGCCATCTGCCTGTCCTCCTTGCAGGCATAAAAAAAGAGCCGGAGTACATTACTCCAAGCTCTCGTTCATGCCTTTGTGTTAAAATGAAGGAAGATAGGCTGGTATAAAAAAAGCCCCGTACCCATTACAGGCACGAGGCGTAACTCTCTCTATTCAATTTTATGCCGCTATCTCCCAGCATAGCCATTCTAACACTGGACAAGTCGGACTTTCAGTATGGAAACCGTCGTATTTTCATCGGATTTTAGTCGGACTAAAATCCTGTCTTAGCACTCACAATAACACAATGCTTCTTCCTCCCTGGCACTTTCCAGGAAATCTTTCAATTTAGGAATGGCTGTTCCCCAAAGTGACAGACCAAATAACAGTATCGCTTCTTTCTTTCGGTCATAATAGCTGCTGCGTTCCATATTCAGAACCTCCAGCATTTCTGATTCTTTGTACTTGAAGCGATTGAGATATGCCTTTGAGATAATCTCACAGTACAGAGCGCCTTTATCCGGATATTCTCTGATTTTCAGCATCGCCATATCTACCAGTTCAATGATCCACTTTGTCTCGAATAAGCTTCGAATACGTTCTTCAAATCGTTCTCTCGCTTCATCCGGAGCAAAGTTCTCCAGATAAATCAATGCTCCATCTAAGCTGTCACCGTAAGTACAAATAAGGGTATCACATACATCATTCGCACGATCAATAGTAGACCAGCACACCTCTCGATATATGGATAAAATCAGCTTTGCTCTTTCATACAGAACCTTTTCGTCAATGTTCTGCATCCGGCAAAGCATTCGAATATTGCTTAATACCTGTGTATTATATCTGCTCATTCAGAATCTCCTTTCAGCCTAATCCATAAAATAAGAATTCCTTTCTAACTCCTGTCACTTGGCTAAAGGGAAACAAATACCATGGGACAAGAATGACTATAACTTCCGATATTTGATTAAAATAACAGAAGCAAAATCGGAAGTTCTTGACTTTATAAAAGTTCCGATATATAATTAAGTGGAACTAATACTTCTGTTCTGATTCCCATTATAGCATTTTCCAGAAGTTTGTCAACAAATAATCGGAAGTTACGAATAAATATTTTTTGAAAGGAAGGACAGTACCATGACATTTGGAGAAAAAATTAAAGAAGCTCGTTTGGCTATGAACCTATCTCAAACGGAGCTTGCCCAGATGACCGGCATTTCCGAAAGATCCCTTTACACCTATGAGCAGCTCGGAACACTCCCCAGAAAAAGCAACATCAGAAAACTTGCTGAAGCGCTGCATATCTCTGTGTCCTATCTTTTGGATGAATCTGAAACGGACAGCCAGAGCCATATAGATCAGGATATGTTTATTTTAGAGGCAAAGGAAAACTTCGGTTCAAAGGGAGCAAAAGAAGCTCAGGAAGTGCTGGGTCGTGTAAATTCTCTGTTTGCCGGTGGAGAATTGGACGAGGACGCAAAAGATGTATTCTTCCAGGCGATTATGTCAGTTTATATGGACTCTAAGAAAACAGCACGGGAAAAGTACACTCCGAAGAAATACAGAAAGCATAAAGATAAAGAGTAAAATCCTCAAGCACAGAATATGTTTTCTGTGTGCGATTCGGAGGTGAAGCAAATGAAAACGGCAGAGCATATCATTGAAACTGTCGATAAGCTTGTGCGAAAATATCACACCAGAGACCCTTACGAACTATGTCAGCTGTTAGGTATCAAAATCCACTATTACGATTTACAGAAGAAATTGAAGGGCTTCTTCTATTACCAGTCCAGACAGAAGAATATCGTGATAGATCACAATGTGAACGGCATCCTGGAACGTATCTTAGTCGCACATGAATTAGGACACGCTGTCCTGCATACAAAAATCGCCATGATGCACGGCTTTCAAGAAATGGAAGTTTTTGATGATAGATCAATCGAAGAAAATGAAGCAAACTTTTTTGCGGCGGAGCTTCTGTTAGAAGATGGGGAAGTTCTGGAATGCCTTTCGGAACACACATTTTTTGAAACGGCTAAAATGCTCTATGTACCGGCAGCATTATTAGACTACAAATTCAGCCTGCTCCACGAAAAAGGAGAGCTGGTAAATTCGATGTATATTCGTAAAGCAGATTTCCTGAAAGAAGATCTTCATGCCTACGATAACGACATTAGTTATGGCGATATATGAATATCTATTTTTATATCTTTACAGAAAAAGTCCACCAGTACGATGCGCAGTGCATCATGACTGGTGGACTTTTTGTTTCTTAAAGGATCAGTATATTGTATTGCAACAAAAGAAACCCACAGCAGTTCACTCAGAACCGTCAATGGGCTTCTTTTTCATTATATCAATCAAGCTCCGCTTTTTTTATCATCTCTTGCTGGTCAATCAAGACATCAATCATCTTTCCTACGGTTATCAATGTTGTTACATTACACTTTTTCAGTTTTGCAGCAATCTCATCATCGATGATGCTGTCGCATTTTGCATATGGGGTATCCAGCAAAAAATAGTCAAAGTTCTTTTCCAAGACGAATGCCAGTTTTAGAAGCATTGCCAAAGAAACTTTCGTCTGTCCAACTTCAACATGGCTCATATGATTGTTCGAGCAACCAACCAACGCACCCAAGTCTGCTTGGCTGTATCCCTTCTCCTGGCGAGCAGCTTTAATGCGCTGACCGATTTTTATATAGTCAACTTCCGGTTGCATTTCAATCACCTCCATGCTGTGTATGATTCTGCTATACATTATAAAATGTACCAAAAATCTCAACAACCAACATTGGGTGCAAGTTGCATTTATAAATGCAATATGATAAAATTTTATAGGCAGATTGCATTAAATGATAGAATGAAAAGAACCCCAAGACGACAATATGAGCTATCTTGAGGTTCTTTAAAATAAAAAATTCGTAGAGTACATTACTCCACGAATCGCATTCTTCTCTGTTTTTTTTAATTTACATCTCTATTTTACAAGTTGTCGCACTGTTTGTCAATATGTTAGGGACATAAAACACGAGGTTTTGCGCAAAAATCCGTCTTAGGAAGTTCCAAAGTCACAATTTGCCGTCAGAATTATAGTCATATTGAAGGAGGTGTACCTTATGGCACGAAAAGGAGAAAATATTTACAAAAGGAAAGACGGCAGATGGGAAGGAAGATACATTAAGTCCCGATCTTCTACAGGCAAAGCCAATTACGGTTATGTTTATGCAAAATCATATCGAGAAGTCAAAGCAAAACTTATCAGTCAAAGTTCGTGCACGAGTAATTCTGTCACTGTCGATCCAGAAATTAGCTCAGATCAATTTGAACAGGTTGCTATGGAATGGTTTCAAGCTATATGTCCTAAAGTGAAAGAATCTACAAGCAACAAATATAGGAATCTTCTCAACTCGTATATACTTCCTGTGTTCGGAAGCAAACAATTGCGTGATATAACACACGAGTTTATTGAAACGCAGTGTAATTTTTTCCTTGTTTCTGGTGGATTAAAGGAGAATGGACTTTCCTCTAAAACTGTTTCAGATATTTTATCTCTAATTCGAAATATCTTACAATTTGCCACCCGAAACGGGAAAGCCATTTCTTGTGACGCACGATCTATACAGATAAAACGTCAAACGAAGGAAATGAGAGTTTTGAGTCGTGCTGAACAGGAAAAATTATGCCAATACTTGTATTCTAATCTTGATTCCTGCAATATTGGTATATTAGTATGTTTATTCACTGGTCTCAGAGTAGGTGAAATTTGTGCGTTGCGATGGGAAGATGTTTCATTCTCAGATTACACAATCCATGTGCATCAAACGCTCCAGAGAATCCAAGATAGAACCAACAGTGAATGCAAGACAAGGATTGTTGTTACCACACCCAAAAGTGCTTGCTCCATCCGTACTATTCCAGTACCCCATGGCTTAATGACTATTCTTACAGCACACAAAGCTTCTTCTACTGGCTACATTCTAACCAATAGCGATCAGAATCCATTAGAACCAAGAACCATGCAAAATCATTTCAAGAAGGTATTGAAAAACAGCGGAATCAACTCCGCAAATTATCACTCGTTACGTCATACATTTGCTACAAGGTGCATAGAGCTTGGATTCGATGTAAAAAGTCTCAGCGAGATATTGGGTCATGCCAGCGTGAATATTACAATGAATCGCTATGTACACCCATCCATGGATTTAAAAAAAGAAAATATGCAACGGCTTTCTGATTTATTAGCCGTCAAATAAATTGTCAACACCGTCAAATAATGCTGAGTTTTCAGTGTTTGGCGGTGTTTTTTCGTGGAGTAATGTACTCTACGAAAGAGTATACCCAGGAGGAGATTTATTGATTCAATTTGTAGGGCGAGATGCTTATAAGCAGTTTTGGAATTTTAGTAAAGATGAGAAAGAGAACTTGGCCACTCAATTGGCGATTGAGTTACCCGCACTCAGAGGAAAAGTTGGTGCATCACAAGAAGAAATTGCTTCGGCTGTTGGTATTTCACGACAAACTTATAGTGCCTACGAAAATCGGACACGCCCAATTCCATGGAGTTTATATCTAGCACTATTGTTTTATTTTGATTACATTCCAAGTACACATTATATGATTCGCCAGCTTGAATTATTCCCAAATGAATTAGACGAATGTTGGTTAGCTGGTAGAGTTTTTATTGAGGAAGAAAAATGAGCGAATATTCACAGCAAATAAAAAGGGATATTACATGAACAAAAATATAAAATATTCTCAAAACTTTTTAACGAGTGAAAAAGTACTCAACCAAATAATAAAACAATTGAATTTAAAAGAAACCGATACCGTTTACGAAATTGGAACAGGTAAAGGGCATTTAACGACGAAACTGGCTAAAATAAGTAAACAGGTAACGTCTATTGAATTAGACAGTCATCTATTCAACTTATCGTCAGAAAAATTAAAACTGAATACTCGTGTCACTTTAATTCACCAAGATATTCTACAGTTTCAATTCCCTAACAAACAGAGGTATAAAATTGTTGGGAGTATTCCTTACCATTTAAGCACACAAATTATTAAAAAAGTGGTTTTTGAAAGCCATGCGTCTGACATCTATCTGATTGTTGAAGAAGGATTCTACAAGCGTACCTTGGATATTCACCGAACACTAGGGTTGCTCTTGCACACTCAAGTCTCGATTCAGCAATTGCTTAAGCTGCCAGCGGAATGCTTTCATCCTAAACCAAAAGTAAACAGTGTCTTAATAAAACTTACCCGCCATACCACAGATGTTCCAGATAAATATTGGAAGCTATATACGTACTTTGTTTCAAAATGGGTCAATCGAGAATATCGTCAACTGTTTACTAAAAATCAGTTTCATCAAGCAATGAAACACGCCAAAGTAAACAATTTAAGTACCGTTACTTATGAGCAAGTATTGTCTATTTTTAATAGTTATCTATTATTTAACGGGAGGAAATAATTAAACTATGTTTTGAACCATGAATTAAATAAAAATGACTCTCAATTATTGGAAGTCAATTTATTAAACCAATTAAAGCTTGCAAAACGTGTAAATCTTTTTGATTATTCTTTAGAAGAATTACAAGCCGTTCATGAGTATTGGCGGTCAATGAATCGTTACTCAAAACAAGTTTTGAATAAAGAGAAAGTGGCTTAATATGGCAAATATAGTCAATTTTACTGACAAACAGTTTGAGAATCGCTTAAATGATAATTTAGAAGAATTGGTTCAAGTAAAAAAGCGGTTGAATCGCCAACCGCTTTTTTACTTGGTGGGCAATCAGGGTCAGGGAAAACCAGTTTGCGAAGAAGATGATTGAGCAGGCAGGAACAAAGTGATAAATTCAAATTGTGAGGGAAAATACAGATGAATCAAGGAAGAATTATTGTGATTACAGGCTCACCGGGGACAGGAAAAACAACAACTGCGTCAATTGTCGCAAAGGAATCAGATATGGATAAATCAGTGCATATGCACACCGATGACTTTTTTCATTACTTAAGCAAAGGCGCAATACCACCACATTTGCCAGAATCCAACAAGCAAAATCTGGTTGTCATTGAAGCCTTTTTAGAAGCTGCAAAGCGATATGCTCGTGGCGGATATGATGTAATTGTAGATGGGATTGTCGGGCCATGGTTTTTGGAGCCATGGAAAGCTCTTGCCCAAGAAGATTACGAGGTACACTATATTGTATTAAGAGCGAGTAAAAAAGAAACTATGAAGCGAGCTGTGGAACGCTCAAAATTAGATAGAAAAACAAATATTGAATTAGTGGAAACAATGTGGGAGCAATTTTCCGGTTTGGGGATATATGAATCAAATGTCATAGACACAACTACATTCACAATTAAAGATACGGTTTCCGCAATAAAAGAAAGAGTTGCATGTGGGACGTCTTTACTATCTTAGACATTCCCATTTGTCAGGAAGATAGCAAAGCCAGCCGAGCCAGTCAACGGTCAAGATGAACGGCGCATTTCATGCGCCGCCGTTGACAGTCACGCCCGTCTTTGCTAAAAAGTAATCAAGGCGGGAAAGCCCTAAAATGGCTTCCCGCCCATTTCAATTTTTAGAAAAGAAACGCTCCAAAATCAGAAAGAGAGCGTCCAAGCACTTTGAGGGATTGGCCGCCTTGTCCACCCATTCAGCGGGACAGCGGGCGGAGGTCAAGGCCGGGTGTAAACCCGTTCATTTCAGCTTAGAAACCCTTCATAAAACGGGCTTATTTAGCGATATAAGGCTTTATAATAGAGAAGGAGTGAAACTTCTATTCAAGTTTAGAAACGCCTTCCATTAGTCCGAAAGAGACCTTAGAAAGAGAATTAAATCGTAAAGTATCAGGGAAAGAAATTCAACCGACTTTGGAGAGAATAGAGCAAAAAATGGTTCAAAATCAACACCAAGAAACCCCTGAATTTAAAGCAATTCAACAAAAATTGGAAAGCTTGCAGCTACCTACACCACCAATACCCAAAACACCTAAACTTCCAGGACTTTAAACCTTAAAAAAGGAAAAGAGTAGTTACCAAAAAACGGTAACTACTCTTTTTTTATAAAAACCTTTCCTCATGTTTGAAAAGCTGATCGAGAAATAAAGCACACAACGGTATTCTTTCTTTTTTCAGTTGGTACATTTTGCAGTCTGTAACGTGTCATTTACTGTTTGTTACCTTAACATATCCAGTCGAAAACACAAGGGTATATAAACGAGCAAGCTCGCCCTTGTGTTTTCTTTGTGTCTATGTTGCGTTCTCGTCACAGCAAACGACACGAACACACTGGCGAAAATGAACCAACAAAACGAAAAAAGAAAGGAGCGTATACTTCACAGACGGTGTTAAGGATACTTACCAGATGAAACCGTACATTGCACCGACCGCTGCTGAGTTGGAACAATTTCTTTCCTCTCTAAATTAAATCTTGCCGAAGCAGTGATGTGTCAGACTTTCCTGACACATCGCCGCTTTGCACTTCACAAAATCCGCTGCCAGGAGGTGATGAAATGAGTATGGTAAATGCTGACTCCGTTCAGCTATTCGCAATGCTGAAAAAAATGCAGGATTCCATTTCCTCCATCGAAACTACCAAAAAATCTGTAAAGATGAAATATGAACAGTTAGGTGCTGGATGGCAAGATAAAAAATACAACGAGTTGGGCGTGGTTGTAAGAGACTGCAACAAGGCTCTCAATGACATATTGGTAATTATGCTTCAAGCAGAAAAATATGTGGCTTTACTCGCCAAGAGCCTTAGTGAATACGAAAGTGTTCAACTAGGATCTACAAATGGAATATCTGCAAGCACACCTCAGACCAGTAGTTTTGCTGTTACACCATCAAGTGCAGATACAACCACCTTTGAGTCAAATACCTTTGGTTCTAATCTTGCATTTGTTCAAGACAGACTATCAGCTGAACGATATTTTTCCCGTGGAAATCACTATGAAGAATATCGAGATTATTGGGAGAACGGGAACTATACCTTTTCTCGAAATGAAAATCCAGAACTCGTATACGTTAGAGCAAGGGATATTGAAGGAGTTTATCTCAGTGACCGAGAACTTGGGAACCCGGAAGGATTTTGGACACGGAATGGTCGAGAGGGATGGTCGAGAGAAAACATTCTAAGGCGAGCTTCGCACATCCAAGATGTTCGTCAAAATACTGAGTCAGGAATGTCTTTGGATGAGCTTTCACAAAACCCAGTGTTAGATGATACCATTCGTAGCTATTACAATAATCCTGTCCAGGTTGCGCAGGTAGGTTCTTATTATGTATTTCAGAGTGATGGGCGACATCGAACACTTGCAGCTCAATCGCTTGATACATATATCCCGGTTTTAGTAACAGGTAGCTACACTCGAAATGATTAACAAATGAGGAGGTGAGTGTTTGAGCAACGTAAATGCTGATGCAACTTAATTACTGACAATACTGAAAAATATGCGGACCTCCATTTCTTCTATCGAAACTACAAGAAGTTCTGTGAAGATGAAATATCAGCAATTGGGAATTGGATGGAATGACAAGAAGTACGATGAGCTGGGAACTATCGTAAAAGATTGCAACAAAGCCCTGAATGATATTTTACAGATTATGCTTCAGGCCGAAAAATACGTTGCTTCACTTGCCAAAAGTGTACAAGAATATGATAATGTTAATTTGGACACTCCTTCTGCACGAAATTCTTTCCTCCAGGGTCTGCAAACACCTAATGTTGGTAATTCGTCTTATCAGTATTGCCTTGGCGTGCTAACCCAAGGTAGCACACCAGACGGATATATCGCTGTTATATCACAACGCCATGAAAATGCAGAGCAGAATGTCAGAGAAGTGTTTGACCATTTCGCTGGTAAACTGATGATACAAGATTCTGAATATCCACCGGATCAGACAGCACATTACTCACCGGGAAATTATATAGGGCATTCACGAGGAGTCTACTACAATGCAGCTTCTGATATGACAAATCCAAGAGGTGCAGGAACAACTTATTTCCACGAGCTTGCTCACATGATCGACCATGCTTCGTGCAACTATCGGAGCAATCTATCCAATACTCCAGAATTTGCTGAGGCACTGGTTGAGGACGGACAAAGAATCCTGAGCTTATATAACAATCTTCCAGTGGAAAAGCAAACTGCTTTTCTGACCCGTATTAGGCAGGATTCAGCTCACTCCTTCTCGGACTTAATTGATGCGACAACAAATGGTCAATTGCACGGAAATTATGGTCACTCAAGGAACTATTGGACGAGACCGGGCAATCTACAAGCAGAAGCCTTTGCCCACTTTTTTGAAGCGTCTATGGGAGACCAAGGCAAATTAGAGCTATTAGCAAATTTCTTTCCTACAGCGTTTGGTATTTTTTCTTCAATGATTGATTCTATTAGACCAGATAATCATGTTAGGGTCTTGAGCAGAGAAAGGTAGGTGCATACAATGGACAAAAACAAGAGCGTTGCAGATTTTATGAATAGCTTCCTTAATACACCTGAACCGAAAATTGATAATGAGTATTATGAAATCGAAGAACAGTATTTTCGGCAATTCGGTCATGGTGTCCCAAGGGAAATGTTGCCTGATAGCATTTCAACGGAACAAATTAAACAAGCCATGAAAAAATGCATTCTTTCCAAAAAGGATAATCTCTTTGAACTATTAGGCATCATTATCAACGATAATTATTTATATTAAGAAAAGGAACGACGACATGGATGAAGACAACATTATAACTTTGAATGATGAGAATGGGAACGAAGTTGAATTTGAATTTCTTGACTTAATACCGTATCGCCAGAACGAATATGTTGTCCTGCTTCCTATTGGAGATTCGGATGGGCAAGTTGTTATTTTGCAGCTGAAAGAAATTGACGATGAAACAGAAGAATATGTTGGTGTTGAAAACGAATTTGTGTTAGAGACTGTCTTTGCTCTGTTCAAAGAGCGAAACAAAGATTTCTTTACATTTGAGTAATTAAACAATGCAAGCTCAAACCAACAACACGATAAAAGGGGGGTGCATTATGGATATTTGGCATCGTGTAGGCAGAATTGTTCGCTTCTCAAACTTAGGAACTCTTCTGTTCTTTACTCTTAATATTCTGCTGATTGTTGCTGTGTTCGGTTCGTCAGGAAGCATTGTTGAACTGATTTGTATTTACTTTTTCACAGTAGCTATCAGCTTATCCCCATTAGGCGAAATGTGCCTGGCTGCCTTCGCAGGAGCAAGCGATATAAAAAGAGTAGATATAAAACTTCGAGTTGTCCCGCTGGTTCAATATGTTTTAGATAAAGCAAAAGAGAACACATCATACTGTCCTAAAAAAGTGAAAGTGAAGATTATCCATGATCCTGCTCCAAATGCATTTGCTCTAGGTAGGCAAACACTATGCATAACTGACGGATTGCTTTTACTCTCCGATGATATGATACTTGGAATTCTCGCCCATGAGATCGGACATCTCTCATACGGACATACTGTTATCCAATTATTGATTGGCGGGGGCAATATATTTATATCCGGGTGCCTCCTGTTAATCAAAATATCCTACTGGATTTTTTCTGCAATCATGGGGCTGTTCGCAATATGCTCTCGTAGTGGTGTAATGGGTATAATTACCGCAGTTTTCGCAGGAATATCAACAGCACTTTCTTGGTTATGGGTAAAGTTCTGTATGCTTTTTCTGATGTGGTCTATGAGACAAAATGAGTATCTGGCTGATGAATTTGCTTATAAAATTGGTTTTGGTCTTGAATTAGCGACGGTATTAGACCAACATATCTCAGATGTTCCGCATGATGGTTTTCTCAGTGCAATATACTCAACTCATCCATGCAACGATGATAGGGTTGCAGCATTGCAAAATTTAGGTGTACCCTATTCTCGATACTAAATTCATAATCTCACAAATTGGCAAGCAGTGTAAACCTGTACAGGTTCACTCATTTTCTCGATTTTCCCTTCGGTGCAATCTTCGCAAATTTGCTTGTTGGGGAAGCATCCCCAATCCCCTTTGAACATCATCTGCCGATGATGGCTACACGATTTTCAATCGTTTCTCAAAGAACAGTAGAATAAAAATTTGCCCATGGTTGAAAGCACCGAAATCGAAAAGCAAAAAAGCAGCCACGATCCGCACCCTTTGGGGAGTGCAGACCGTGGCTTTTTGCTTTAACGGAAGTTCTTCTTTTCCTCTTTCTCTTTCTCTTTTTCCTGCTCTTTCTGCCTGTCGATATTCAAAATCGTTTCAACCGTCCGTTTGGCAATCAGCAGTTCTTCTTTCTCTTTTCTGATCTGACGGTACTCAGCGTAGTCCTGCTTTTTCTGGACTGCCAGCTGATGAAACTCCTCATACAATGATTGCATGGACGGGAGCTTTGTAATCTGCAATTCATCAAAGGCTTGCTTCGCCGCTTTATGAATTGTGATTTCCTGACGGTGTTCTTCAAAGAATTTTTTGCTATATCCAGACTTGCGGTACTCGATATAAATTTGCCTTGTGTTGCGATAATTTTTGATGTGCTGCTGCAACGCCTGAACCTCAACCATACGTTTCTCTGCGACCTTGATAGAATCAGAAAGCGCATCGAACCGGGCAGACAGATTTTCAATATGAGCAGTCAGATCGTCGTAGTTGCCCAAGCCTTTTTCTTTCAGTAGGATTACCGTTCGGGCAGCTTCTTTTCGGTTGAACTTCTTCGCCCACTTTTCATAACCGACCGTCTTGCCCTCGGCCATCTTTGCCTGAATATCAATCAGCATCTGGAACTGCTTCGGGGCAGGAGCCTTGGCAGAGCCGCCTTTTGATTTGTGCAGGTTCTTGCCGGAGATAACCGCTTGAATTTCCTCTTTGCTATATCCTTCGCCCAGGGAACGCAGCCGAATGAAACGCTTCTGATTCTCGCCCTTGAACGCAGGCTGCTTTCCATCCTTGAACTCAAATCCCATGTCAGCCAGAGCCTGAACAAAGCCATCAAAGCTCTTTGGTTTCTGCTTCAGCACCGCATCAATCGCATCACATAATTCGTCACGCTGGGTACGCTTCTTGGGATAAACAGTTCTTTTCTGGCGCTCCCGATACGGCTTCGGTGTAATAATGGACAGCCCGTGTTCCAGGCAAACCATATCACTGAGTCTTTGCACCGCCAGACCGGAAAGAAAGAAGTTTTTGAATTTCCGTGTGGCATCCAGCGAGGTCGAATTATAAATGATATGATTGTGAATGTGGGATTTGTCGATGTGGGTCGCAACGATGAAAGCGTGTTTTCCCTTTGTCCATCGCATCGCTGTTTCATAGCCGACTTGGTTCGCTTCTTCCGGGGTGATTTCTCCCGGCTTAAAGGACTGGCGTATCTGGTATGCGATGATATTGTTCTTCTGCTGTCTGCCGGTAATATGCTGATACTGCCGTTTGGAAAGCAGAAATTCCTCATCTGCTGTCTTTGGATCACACTCATAGGAACTGATAAATTCGCCATCATTGGTTTTTGCGGCATTTTGTGAGTAGTCGGTTCTGTCTGCCAAACATTGAGCGACCGTCTTTCCCTTATTCACATGGAGTGCAATCAATCTTGTCGCTGCCATTCCCATCACTTCCTTCCCAAAAAGAAAAAGCCACCGGTCGGTGACTTTTCTCTGATATTATCTTATGACCTGATAAATGCTCCCAGACTTTCTCCAATATTCTCGACTTTCATAACAGCCCAGACGAGCAAGAACACCGCTGCTATTGTCGCAATTCCAAGAACCACAAGAATAAGCAGGGACTGCCACAAAGCCTTTACAATGCAGTAAATCGCAGATCCGCCAATGACCAAGAGCAATAAACCAATTACATAGGACACAACATTTGTAAGCAGATTTCCAAGAATGCAAATCACTTTTACAACGAACAGCACCGGCAGTGCCAATATCTTCAATACCAGCTTCATAGGCTCAACCCCTTTCTTTTAATTATATTGTACAAGGGTATCTGCCATAACGCAATGATGTCAACCCTTATGTAAAAGCCGCAGCCGAAACTGCGACTTCCCAACAAGTTGTCGGATTACTGGATTGAGGACAGGCGAACAAGAACTTCTCTCATGTCCGTCCAGATCTCCTCCAGCCGTTTTTGCAAATCCTCAATGTCAGCACGATAGATGCTGCCTGTTTCGTTCGCTCGCTTTGCGTACTGGTTCAGGTTGTTGGAGCAGATTCGCAGGAGCGAAACCAGGGCTTTCACATCCTGCAAATCCAGTCTGATACAGTAACCATCCAGAGCCATTTTCCGCAGATAGGCTCCCATGCTGCGGATGCCAAGCTCGTCCATCTTCTCATGGATTCGCTCGACCTCCTCCTTGGATGCAAGGAAATGAACATCCTGATCTCGCTTTGCCATTACAACACCTCCTCACGGGTTTCAGAGTATTTTGCAGGCGGGATATGCTCCGCTTTGGATTTCAGATCAGCCAACACAGAAGGACGCTCTGACTCGCTTCTTTCGTCACGATTTTCCACAGAGTCCTCCATATTCAGGGCTGCATCCAGTTCTGCCAGTCGCTGACTTTTGGCTGTCAGCTCTGCTTCCTGCGGGAACGGTTTTCCAACCTCCGCCTTGGCTGCTTCCTGCTGATTGTAGAGATTATTCAACTGCTCATTGGCTCGTTCTAAGCGCTCAAGGATGCCTGCAAGGGCATTGTCCAGTCGGGTGATATTTCCTCGTGCGTCCGTTCCAAGGGCTACTCTGTGGCTCACAGCGCCCTTCAGGGTCACATCGAACTCGTTCCGGAAACTGTCAAACGAAAGCTCCATCTGAAAGCCACGGTAACTGCCAAGAGGAACCGGATCGGCACTTTTCGTGTCCTTACAAGCCGCAAGGAGGATTTCACCGGCATCTGCCTTTTCGGTGTAGGCTTTGCCCATGATTTCCATGCCGCAAAAGCCATCGGCAATCTGCGGGTGTGCTTCCACGGTTTTAATATCAGCTTCAAAGCCATGAATATAGCCTGTCTGCTTTTCAATCTCAGCCGGGAAGTATTTCAGAAGCTTATCTTCCATACGGTACTGCTGGCTCTGGTGGTCAGCTTTCAGCACCTTCAGCCTTGCCACATCAATGTCCAAGTCCATCTTTTCCTTGATAAGCGGATTGCCGGCACACAGCGCCTTGATCTCCGCATAGGACAGCGCCTGCTCATCCACATCGTCACAGGAGCGAACCGGTGATTTGGAGGTCATAATCTGAGAAATAAACTTCTGCTTGTTTTCCAAGGTCTGATACAGGTAGGCATCGAAGGTTCCCTCGGTCACATACTGATACACCTGAACCTCTTTGTTCCGGTTGCCCTGACGGATGATACGACCGTTTCTCTGGGTCATATCAGACGGACGCCAACCCACATCCAAGTGGTGAACTGCCACCAATTTGTCCTGGACGTTGGTTCCTGCACCCATCTTTTGCGTACTGCCAAGAAGCACTCGCACCTGCCCGGTACGAACCTTGGCAAAGAGGTCTTTTTTCTTTGCCTCGGTATCTGCATCATGGATAAAGGCAACTTCTTCCGCAGGCACACCGTTTGCAATCAGCTTGGTTTTGACATCATCATAGACATTGAAGGTTCCATCATTTTTCGGTGTGCTAAGGTCGCAGAACACCAACTGGGTCAATTTGTCAGCCTGACCGTCCTGCCAGATACGCAGGATATTTCCCACGCAGGCATTGAGCTTGCTGTCAGGGTCATCGGGTAACAGGGTGTTCATTAGCCGCTGATCCAGTCCCAATTTTCGTCCGTCGCTGGTAATCTTGAGCATATTATCGACGGACGGGTCTACAATACCGGCATGAACATCTGCTGCTCTCTCTGAAAGGGAAGCCACCATATCCTTCTGGTACTCAGAGGGCTGAACCACAACCGTTTCAAACTTTGCTTCGGGAACAGGGAGATGCAACTGGTCAGAGGTCTTGATGTCGGCAACCTCCTTGAACATATTCATCAGTTCAGGCAGGTTGAAGAACTTCGCAAATCGGGTTCTGGCACGATAGCCGGTTCCCTCCGGTGCAAGCTCAATCGCAGTTGTTGTTTCTCCGAAGGTCGATGCCCAGGAATCAAAATGGGTCAGGTTCTTTTGCTGGAGCGTACTGTACTGGAGATAGCGCATGACCGTATAAAGCTCGGTCATCGAGTTACTTACTGGAGTACCGGTTGCAAAGATCACACCACGCCCGCCGGTCAGCTCATCCATATAGCGGCACTTCATAAACATATCCGAAGATTTCTGGGCTTCGGAGGTGGACAGACCTGCCACATTTCGCATTTTTGTGTAGAGGAACAAATTCTTGAACGCATGGCTTTCGTCCACAAACAGCCGGTCTACACCCAACTGCTCAAAGGTAATGACATCATCTTTCTTGTCAGCGGCAAGGAGCTTGTCCAGTCTGGCTTCCAATGATTTTCGTGTTTTCTCCATCTGCTTGATCGTGAAGTTTTCGCCACGCTGCCATTTCAGCTCCGCAATCGCACCCTCGATCTCATCAATCTGCTCCCGCAGCTGCCGTTCCTGTCGTTCGGCAGAAAGCGGGATTTTTTCAAACTGGCTGTGACCGATGATGACTGCATCATAGTCACCCGTTGCGATACGAGCGCAGAACTTCTTACGGTTTGCTGTTTCAAAATCCTTCTTGGTGGCAACAAGGAGCTTGGCACTCGGATAGAGGTGCAGGAACTCGTTTGCCCACTGTAAGGTCAAGTGATTCGGCACAACGAACAGGGATTTCTGGCTCAATCCAAGCCGTTTACTCTCCATAGCCGATGCAGCCATCTCGAAGGTCTTGCCCGCACCAACTTCGTGTGCAAGCAGCGTATTTCCACCATATAGCACATGAGCGATAGCATTTCTCTGGTGTTCACGGAGGGTAATATCCGGGTTCATGCCGCCGAAACGGATATGAGAGCCATCATACTCACGAGGTCTGGTGGAGTTAAAAAGTTCGTTGTACTTGGTGGAAAGGGTTTCTCGTCTGTGCGGATCTCTCCAAATCCAATCTCGGAACGCATCCTTGATTGCCTGCTGTTTCTGCTGTGCCAGGGTAGTTTCTTTTTTATTGAGGACACGCTTCTGCTTACCATCTGCATCTTCAATCGTATCATAGATACGAATATCCTTCAGATTCAGCGTTTCCTCCAGAATCCGATATGCGTTGGCTCGCTCTGTACCGTAGGTGACATACGCCGCCACATCGTTGTAGTTGGGAGAACTCTTACCGTTGATGCGCCACTCTGCGGTCAGCTCGGAGAACTTGACCTCAATGGAACGGCGCAAGTAATACGGCGTTTCAAAGGTTTCCTCCATGAACTGCTGAATATAATCGGCATCAATCCATGTTGCACCCAAACGCACATCAATCTCGGACGCATCCAAGTCCTTCGGCTGTGCTTTCTGCAAGGCTTCCACATTGATGTGGAAGGAAGAATCCCTGTCTGCCGCCATCTGTGCGACACGCAGCTTGCTTCTTACATCACCGGAAAGGTAATCATCGGCAGTCTGCCATCCAACTTCCACAGCATCGGGAGCCATCGGGTCTTTGAAGATCACCCCTCGAAGCTCTGCCTGAATCGCATCGTATTCTCCAGGTGTTCCAAGCAGCTGTGCCATAAACGGCAAATCCACCTTGCCACGCTCACCGATAGAGATTGCCAGAGCTTCGGACGGCGTATCCACGCTCGTCACTCTGCGTTCCGGCTTGATGGTTCGCTTGGTGAACATATCCGCCTTGCTTTTCAGATTGCCGTCCTCATCCACATTTTCCAGAGAACACAGGAGATAGTAGGAGGAATCGTCAGCAAATGCCTGACCATTGGCTCGATTATTGATAAGCCCGTTCTTTGCGGCAAACGCATCGTAGGCATCATTCAGTTCTGCCTGTTTCTGAGTAATCATTTCATCCGGGTAATCCTCAAGCTGATATTCGATCAGCTCGTTGACGATACCACGAAGTTCCACCATGCCCATCACACGGTCTTTTGCTTTCTCATTCAGGTCTACACGGCGCATCAGGGAGTTTTCACGGAAGTACACATTGCCATCCACCACGGTATAAGAGAAATTCTTTACATCCGGGGTTGCAGGAATGGTTTCGATTTCCTTACCCTTGTCAGCTTCGGGAAGCTCCACAGCCTGATAGGTTCCTTGGATGTGGGAAACTGCTTCTTTCAGAAGTTCGGACAGTTCCATGCCCTCAATGGGACGCACTGTAATGTCCATGCCGTAGGCGGTACTTTCTTCCACCGTATCGCCCAGAACCATTTCAGGATGAGCGACAAAGTAGCTGTTCATGGTGTGTCCTTCTTCGGTGCGGTCAAGGTTTACCCATTCCGGTACAATGTCAATCGGATGGTCACGCTTTTGCAGGAACAGGATGTCGGACACGACTTCCGTGCCTGCGTTTTTCTTAAAGGCATCGTTTGGCAGACGGATTGCACCAAGCAGTTCCGCCCTCTGCGCCATATATCGCCTTGCGTCAGAGTTCTTGGAATCCATGGTGTAACGGCTTGTCACAAAAGCGACCACACCACCGGGACGAACCTGATCCAAAGCCTTGGCAAAGAAATAGTTGTGAATGGAGAATCCCAGCTTGTCATACGGCTTGTCGGACACTTTGTAGTTGCCGAAAGGGACATTACCCACAGCCAGATCGTAAAAGTCTCGGCGGTCTGTCGTTTCAAAACCGGCTACTTTGATTTCTGCGTTGGGATAGAGCTTCTGAGCAATTCTGCCGGTGATGGAATCCAGTTCCACACCATACAAACGGCTGCTCTGCATTTCAGGAGGGAGCATACCAAAGAAGTTGCCGATACCCATAGCAGGCTCCAGAATATTTCCTGTTTCAAAGCCCATCTGTCCGACCGCATCGTAGATGGAGCGAATGACCGTAGGGCTGGTGTAATGTGCGTTCAGGGTGGAAGCTCTTGCCGCAGCATATTCATCTTCGGAAAGCAGGTTTTTCAGTGTCTGATACTCCTTCGCCCAATTTCCCTTGTCCGGGTCAAAGGCATCTGCCAGACCGCCCCAACCGACATAATTCGACAAAATCTCCTGTTCTTCGGTAGTGGCGTTCCTGTTCTCGCTTTCCAGTTTGAACAGAGTTTCAATGGCTGCGATGTTTCTTGCGAATTTCTGCTTCGGTCCACCTTCACCGATGTTGTCATCCGTGATGTGGAAGTTCACCGCAGGAACAGGTGGGATTTCTCTGGTGGTGATGGACTGCTCAAGCTGAGCGATAATGTCCATGACTTCGGCATTCTGCCATCCGTCCACCTGGGCATAATCCTGAATGATGGTGTCCTTTCCATCTACGCACTGTACGAAGTCCAGACTACCCGGCAGATCTCTGGTATTCATTGCACCCAGGGCTTTTCTCTGCGTGTCAGGAAGTGCATAGTAGGCTCGCAGGGCATCATCAAAGGAACTGTATTCCTTGATGTCCAGCGCACCCCGCTTCTGAATGTCCTCGGCAACATAAAAATGATCGATGAAGTGTTCCGGTTCCTGCTGTTCGGGTTCCGCACTGGCTCTGACCTGTGCGTGTGCCTTTTCGTCAGGGTAGTCCCCATAGATACGGATGCACTTATGCTCCTGCTGATCGTAAACGGCAGCACCATCGTACTTGAATCCGTCATCCTCCATGGTTCCGTCCACATAGCCCTGGGCAGCTTTTTCCGCTTCTTCCAGAGTGTAGTAGTCCAGTTTATCATCGAAGCCGTTTTCAAAGTGATGGTAGGCGGCAACCAGATAGCGGGGAGCCATGCGCTCCTCGTAGCTGTTAATCATCTCAGGTGTCAGCCATTCTGGTTTGTCGGGAATCATTTCATACAGCTCACGCATCTTGGCAATCTGTGCATGGCGGTTGCCTGCCCACAGATGCTTTTCGCTGTGCTGTCCTGCACCAAGGAAGTATTCGCAGTCCATACGCAGACGGTCTAACAGCTGATACTCAGGGGTGTAGTCCCTCGGTTCGGTTTTGCCCAGAAAATCCTCTGTAACGGGCTTTTCTTCGGTTTGGGCATCAACCCTTACCGCATGGTTTCTTTCGTCCTGAGAGAGCATACGCTCGAAATTCTCACGATTCTCGGCACGGAAGATGGGATAAGCAAGCGTAGGGTCACGCAGCTGAACTTCTCTGTCCGTGATCTGCTCCACACGGAAAGCTGTATCGTCCAGATATACCGTGTCACCGACCTGATAATTCCATTTCGGTTCCTCGGAAGCAGATGCTTCCACAACTTCGGCAGGCTCTGCCACAGGCGCTTCTGGCTGAACCGACTCCATCGCAGCTACGGACTGACGAACTTCCTCCAAATAGTCATTGGCAAGCCATTCGTCCGTGAAGTATTCCGTAACGCCTTCCGGGTCTACATAGTAGTCATCGGTCTGATTATCCCAGATCGCATACTCGCCATCCTCGGTATCAATCACTGCGAAACGGTCATAAACATCTTCCAACGGATCAGTTTTAGCTTCTTCGATAGCCTGTCGTTCCGCTTCTTCCTCCGGGCTGAGGTAGCGTCCCTTTCGTATCAGACCGTCGATTCTCTGCACCACCTGCGCCCAGGACATCTGCAATTTATCGCAACCGCTCTTGGTGTAAGCAACACCCTTGGCATCGTGATCCTGACCGCTGTGCGTTGCACCAGAGCAGGCATGGGAATGACCACCGGTTCCGTATTCATGCTTCAGGAAGTCCATCTTTTCCTTGGCAGAATGATTCTCCTGCCAGTAGTTATAAATACGGGCTTTACCACCGGAAAAGCCGCTTCCACGGGTCAAGTCTGCATTGACTTCATCATCCGTAATGAACTGGCGGACAAGGGGCATCTGCATCATATCGGTCTGATACTCACGCAAAGGCATATTCAACTCATACAGCTGTTTCTGAATGAGATTCAGCTTGTGATAGTGAAAACGAAGCAGATCGGGATTTTCCGCAAGGGTTTTTCTAAATTCCGAATACTGCTGTACCAAGGTTGCGTGGAAACGAGGGTCATCCAACTTTTCAGCCAAGTCTGCGGTTTCGTCAGGGAAACCACGAAACGGTTCCTGATGAAGAATTGCCAGATAGTTGCTGGAACGGGCTTCTTCACTCAAATCGTGATAAAGATGCCACAGGGATTCTGCCAACTTCTGACGCTCATATCCGGATGCTTCTACCAGTTCCACATTAGTTGCGAACCGACCATTTTCAAGCAGTTCTCCAATGCGCTCGGCAACCGTTTCCCAAGAAACGATCTGCGCTCTGGGGCTGTCAATGGCAGAGGAACCTTTGGCAAGGTGGATACCGTCCTCGGCATACCACGCACAGATATTCCCGCTATCTTCTTTCAGACCATAGCCGCCGTGATAGACCTGCTTTAAGGTCTGAACGATTTCTTCCAACGGCTTCTGCTTCATATATTCCAGCGCTACGACTTTTCGGGCTTCATCGGTATTGCTACCAAGCAGAAGGAAGTGGTCGATTTCTTCCTGGGCAAAAGAAAAAGCAGAGGGCGTAAAGCTCTCTGCTCGGTCGATAAAACTGATTTGTTCATTTTCGGAGAGGAAAAGGTTCAGACTCAGCTGTTGATAAGCTCCGTCATCACGACTTCCTCCGCCTGTGCTTTCAGGCTGTTCATGTGCTGCACCCACGCCATCTGCTGCGTTTCCTTGTCCGGTGCGGGGCTGTCCTTCAGGTACTGCTCCATCAGAAACTCCACTCTGGCTTTCGCTGTTTCCTCGATCTCCCACAGGTGCGGGAACAGGCTCTCCGTCAGAATCATGTCGTTCAGGAGCATCGGATTGTTCTGTTCCAAAAATGCTCGACGCATCCTGCCGTACTTGCCCAGAGGTTTCTCTCCCTCGTTCTCCAACTGAAGGTTCGGAATCTGATAATCTCCGGCCTGTCTGTAAGTCATCTCGCTCATAATCTGTACTCCTTTCGGTAGCTTTAATCTGCTCATGTTCTCCAATCGCTTTTTCGATTTCCTGAAACATCCTTGTGCTGATGGCATTCACCGCAGTACCAAGGGCATTTACCGTCTGTCTGGTGTTAAAATCAAACACCTTCTGGAAATCCTCATGCTCGAAGTAGTTGTCGGGACTTTCCACGAACCGGCAATACATCGTATAGGATACGCTGTTTGCCACCGCATTTTTGAAAGCTACTTCGATGTTGAGTTCATCATACTCCTCAAGGAAGCTGTTGGCAACGATGTCGAGGAACTGCTTTTTGTAATCGTCCCAATACTCAGCCGCCAGTGCGGATGCAATATCTTCAAGCTGTGCTTCCAGTACCCCGTCAGCGGCAACACCGAAGGTACGCTCCATCGCTTCCATGACATAGGAGCGGTTTTCAGGCGTCACCTCCCACGGTTTCAGTTCCGGGGAAGAACGGCGAACGCCGGTATCCGCCACATCAAACACATAGCGCAGATACGGTTTATCCCTGTTCATCACAAACAGAGCAATGCCGGTAGAGCCACGCTTTACATATCTGCGGTAATTTTCAGCGTTCCAGTCCTCATAGGGCTTGCAAAAGGTCGCATTGGGGCGCTGAGCATAAATCATCACCTGTTCCGGATAGGTGAACTCATAGTTGCGGGACATCGTTCTCAAAAACGAAGTCCAGTTATCTGTGTTCGAGGTGATTTTCCCAATCGTTTCTTTTGCTAATCCGGAATAAAATCGCTCTTTTGCGTTCATTGTATCCCTCCAATCCTATCAATCCGGATAAAGGTTCAGCTTCTCAAAGGCGGCATCGTCCATGGCTGAAACTTTACGGAGAACCGAGTCTGCCAAAGCAAAAAGCTCTGACTCGTCCTCCGAAAGCTGTTCCTTCATCAGTGTCAGTGCTTCACACAGCCCTGACCTTGTGCCAGGGCTGTAAAGCATCATCATGTTCCGCTCATCCTGTGTGAAATCCATCATTCAATCTCCCTTTCCGGGTGGCTCTTGGGCGGCTTATGGGAAACATCCGGCACGGGCTTTTCCTTTAACTGCTCCAACACCGAAGGACGTTCCTCTAATCCGGACGCTTTTCCGTTATTGATGATACCGTCAATCATCCCATAATCATCTTCCATTGCCATCTCTGCGTTTTTCAGGTAGTTTTCGGACTTCATAAAGTTTTCCAGCTTCTGAAACCCAACAGAATCTACATAGTGAAAGGATACCTCACCGACTACCTTTAAGGCTACGATGTCGCTGACCGACATACTGTGACCACGGAAATCATCCGGGTGGTCAATATTGAACTTTACATACAAATCTTCCAGCTGCCGATTCACATCCTCGGACATAGAAATGGAGCCATGATAGACCACCTCGTAACGGTCAATCTCAGGCTCCATTTCTTTCTTCTGAAGGTAGCTGTAATTTGCAAACATGAGCGGGATATTATCGTCTACATCTTCCCGCAGCTGAAGAATCGCATAGGAATCCGTGGGGCTTTCCAGAAAAGCAACCATTCTGTCATCCGGGGTGGTATTTCCGTGAACATCATCCCATTTTTCGTTTTTCATATCCGTGTCCTCCTTATCGTTCAGGCTCTTTGCGTTTGGGAGAGGGACTGGCAGGCGCAGCTTTTTCTGCGGCCTGTGCCAGTTTTTCCATGACCGACTCACGCTTCGGAGAGTCGAGCTTATCCAGCTGACTTTTCAGCACTTTGGCAACCTCAACCGCAGTTTCCTCACGGGCTTCTTCAATGGCTGTATTCAGGAACTCACGATACGGAGCCGTATTACCAGCGGCAAGATCTGCCTTGATTTCTTGGATATGCGCCTGCACATCATCGACCTGATCCATATATTCATAGGGGTCGAAGTTCTCTGCAAAACGGTCGAGCTTAAAAGCAAGCTCAGCGATAGGGTCATTGACCACCACCGCCTGTCTGCCGACTTCAAAAGCCTGCTCCATGACATCCTCATAGAACATTGCCCGCAGTTCCCGGCGCTCCAGCCCGAAGGATTCCAGAATATCCCGGCGGACTTCGAGCATGGACAGTTCAGGGTTATCAACCTGACCGCCATCAATCTCGTTGTAGTTTTCATCCAACAGGGTGTAGTCGTAACCATCTTCGCAGGTCTGCACCGCAAGGATTCTATCCTTTCCGACCTTCCATGCGGCTTCATCGCCCATAATCTCAGGCTCCGGCATATAGCTTGCGCCGTTGCGCTCCATAATTTCTGCAAACTGGCAGATATGAAACACATTGTATCCGATCTGCGTATGATACTCGTCAATGAAGGTGCAGGGCTTCACAACCATTTCATCCGGGTAGTGAATCTGCACACAGCTGCCATCGGGGATATGAAACAAATCCTTATAATGGCTGTCGATAAATCGGATTTCCTTACCATCCGGGTTGTACTCATTTGTCATTTGCGCTTTCCTCCATTTTCAAATTCCATACTGAACTTCGTTTTGCCATCATCTGATACCTCCATAAAGACGGTGGCATCAAAGGTGTTGCCCGTTCTTTCGGACTTGCAATTCTTGAGCTTTACCTTGCCGGAACCAAGCAATTTCTGCGCCGTGGCAGAAGTCATGCTCTTGCCGATGCTCGCAAAGTAGCGATTGTTTTTCCAGAGGGCAAATTTGCAAGCTCTGTTGGAACAGAAAAATGCCTTGGCTTTGTCCTCTACAGCACTGCCGCAGAGCGGGCATTTGCCGATAGAATTGGCTTCTTTCGACATCATAACCTCGGAATCACGGATTACTTCATAGTTCTGAATCAGACCGGCAATCACATCTTTGATCTCGTCCATAAAGTCCTCGCTGGCATATTCGCCTTTCTCAATGAGCAACAATTTTTCTTCCCAATCCGCCGTCATGGATGGGGACTGAATCTGTTCCGGCATGACTGTTACCAGAGCCGTACCCTTGTGGGTCGGAATCAGGTGTTTGGTTTTCTTATCACCCTTACGCTCCAGAAAACCGATGCGAACCAGCTTCTCAATGATACCGGCACGGGTCGCAGGCGTTCCCAAACCTTTGCGCTCCACCTCATCAGGCATTTCGTCCGCACCGGCAGTTTCCATAGCAGAAAGCAGAGTATCCTCGGTAAAGTGTTTAGGGGGAGATGTTTTCCCTTCCTTGATTTCCGTGCCGCTGACGGTCATTTCGTCACCAACGGAAACAGAAGGGAGTGTCTGCACGTTTTCGTCGGATTTTGTCGAATCATTTTTCTGAACCAGAGCTTTCCATCCATCCTGCACAACAGTTTTGCCTTTGGTGGAAAACACGGTACCGCCACAGTCCAGCTCAATAACTGTCTCTGCGTATCGGTGCGGATCGCCAACAGCTACGCACAACCGATTCGAGATCAGTTGCAAAATTGCAAGTTCACCCTTGGGAAGTTCGCTCAGATTGCATTTCTGCAATTCTCTGGTCGGAATGATGGCATGGTGATCTGTGACCTTTTTGTTATTCACAACCTGCTCTGCATGAACTGGTATGTTATCCACATCCTCCACGGGGAATGTGTGGAAAGCCAGCTTTACGAGGTCGGTCAGGCTATGTGCCATATCTTCCGTCAGAAACCTGCTGTCGGTACGGGGATAAGTGACCAGTTTCTTTTCATAGAGGTTCTGCGTGTAGTCCAAGGTCTGCTGTGCCGTGTAGCCAAGCACACGGTTGGCTTCTCTCTGTAAACTGGTCAGGTCATAGAGCGCAGGCGGCTTTTCTGTTTTCTCCTTACATTCAGCTTTCTGAACGATTGCCACCGAACAGCTTTGTTTGACAGCTTCGGCTGCTGCCTTGGTTTTGAAGCGTTCGCTTGCAGCCGTAAAACCATCCAATCCAATCTGAACTGTGTAGAACAGTTCAGGCTTGAATGCGGAAATGGCAGCTTCTCGCATAACAGCCATAGCAAGGGTAGGGGTCATAACACGACCAACATTCAGGGTCTGCCCGTAAAGGGTCGAAAAAAGTCGAGTAGCGTTAATACCAACAATCCAGTCGGCTCGTTCTCGACACAGTGCTGCTTCATACAAAGCATCATATTCCGTTCCAGACCTGAGATTTTCAAAGCCCTCCTTGATTGCTACATCTTCCATCGAGGAAATCCAAAGCCGCTCAAACGGCTTTCTGCACCCGGCTTTGTGGTACACCAACCGAAAGATCAGCTCGCCCTCACGACCGGCATCTGTAGGATAGTTCTCGGAGGTGACTTTTCTGACTTTGTTACTCGATGGCATCCAATGGGCCGATAAAGCGGTAGAAAATCTGGATTTTCTGGACGTATTCGCCATCGACCTTTTCCGCTCTGGATACCAGAATCTTGTCAATCAGCTGATGCAGAATCTTATAGTTCAGTTCGGTGATACCAGCGTACTTGCTGACTTCATCAATAAAATCCTGAATCTTGTCCAGCTGATCGTGTTCAGCACGGCCTTCCCGCTCGTACTGCTCAATCTTCTCGGTCAGTTCAGCCTGTTCTTTGTCGTAGCGATCTGCAAGCATTTGAAAACGTTTCTCCGGGAGAAGTCCCTTTGATACGTCCTCATAAAGTTTTGCATACAGGTCTTCGATTTCTGCGATTCGTGCTTTACACTGCTTCAAATCCCGTTTGTGCTGCGCCCGGTCAGAGGACACCCGGAGGTGCATCTGATTTGCAATCTTCTTCACAAGGGCTTCCCGATTGCTCACAGCGGCCTTTGCGTGTGCCTGAATGTCCGCAAAGACAGCTTCATGCAGAACACGGGCTTCCAAATTATGCGAGTCACAGGCTTTCGCACCATATTTCCGATAAGTGCTGCAACAATAAAAGGTCTGATCCAGAACACTGTTACGTTTGCGCCTGTGCTCGACCTTGACTAACATCGTTCTGCCGCAGTCTGCACAGCGGACGATGCCTTTGAAGATATTGTCGTAGTCGGTCTTATCGCACATAAAACTACTGGAACGGCTGTAAAGGATTCGCTGCACGTTCTCCCAACGGTCTTGTGGGATGATTGCTTCATGTGTATTCGGAACGATAGCGCGTTCTTCAAACGGAATATAACGCCGCTTTTTGGATTTCATGGACACGGTGGGCTTGGCTTCGTAGATGATGTGTCCGGCGTAGACTGGGCTGTGCAGAACCTGACTGATATAGGCACTGTCCCAATCATACATCTTTTCATCATCAATAAAGCGGCCAAACATCTCTTTCTTGTAGTAACACGGCTTCAAGACTTTTTCATCGTGGAGCCGCTTGGCGATGCGGTGAAGCCCCAGCCCTTCCTCTGCCATTGAATAGATATACTCAACAACGGGGGCGGTGTTCGGGTCGATCACAAGGTGATTGTGGTCGGCAGGGTCTTTCTGGTAGCCAAACGGTGCGCCGCTGGAGATATACTTTCCACTTTTCTTGCGTGTCCGAAGGGCACTCTTGATCTTTCGGGAAGTGTCTTTGGCGTACATTTCATTGATGATGTTTCGGAACGGGGCAATATCCATCTGAGATTGCTCGTTGGAATCATAACCATCGTTGATTGCAATATAGCGGACACCGTGTTCAGGAAAGAAGATTTCCATATACGTTCCGGTTTCGATGTGGTTGCGTCCAAGTCGGGACTGGTCTTTGGTAATGACTGTTGCCACCTTTCCTTCCCGGATATCATCCAGAAGTTCCTGAAAGGCAGGGCGGTCAGAGTTCGTACCGCTGTAACCATCATCAACATAGTACTGGCAATTCCCGAAACCGTTGCGTGTGGCATACTCCATAAGCATTGACTTTTGAGTGCGGATGCTCAGGCTTTCGCTGTTTGAACCGTCATCTTTTGACAGTCGGCAGTATAAAGCAGTTACTTTTTTGTCCTTTTCCATGTGTACCTCCATAATGGAAAAGAGACCTCATCAATCACATTGTAGCGGATGCTGCGTGACGATGCAAGCCCTTTTCCGCAGTAAAACGTCCAATTAGCCAGCGGCGAGATACGATTCGGCAGTTTTACGAATTTCTTCTTCCACAAGCCGCTGAAAAAGCGTATTCATCGGCACATTGCCGATATAATGGCGTTCCACGATCAGGCGCACGGACTTCGGACTTCTCGGCGCACGTTTGCGTGTGGTGGGCTTCTTCTCAGATTTTTCTTTGTTCAAGGGCAGACCTCCTCATTCATGTGGTGCAAATACGGAAAGGAATGGATGGATTCTATTCGTTTTTCTCTTTTTGTTTTATTACGTTGGTTAGGTGAAAGTTTTCTTCGATACAGTCTTAAAGGCTGCTATACTGCATAGGAAAAATATCTTTTGCAGATGCCATTAAGAATCTGCATCACAGAATCGTGATTTTGGCGGTTCTTGAATCGTGAAAAACGCAGAACTATTCAACATTTGGAATTTTCACAAAGATGTGATTGGGCGAAGAAAACCGCGTTCGTCTGCGCTCAATCAATCCCGCAGCGTCCAATTCCTTAAGCGCACTGGAAACACTGACAGTGCTGCGCCCTAGCTGCTCAGCCAAAGAGCAAATCGTAAAAATGACAAACACGAATCCACGTTCATCTATCCAGAGATTTTTCTGCGAGAGTGTGGCACGGTCGAGTAGCAACACATAAGTCATTTTTGCAGTCTGACTCAGGTCAAGTTCCAAAAGGAAGCGTGGGTATGGGAGAAACGGCGGCAGCGGAGTTTGCGTGGTAAGATATTCTGAAATGTTGATCACCTCCAGCTGAAGCAGAAATCAGGAACAAAGAGTATGTAACGAGAATTGGAGGGTTCCAATTCTCCAGTCGCAGAAAAGCACGAAACAAGTGCTCAACTGCGTTAATAAGTTAAGGTCTCCCATATTGGTCCTCGACTTCCCTAGGAGTGGGGAATCGTCCGGCGGCGGGCTTGCACCGCACCATTGGCATTTCAGCCACCCCGTCTTCGTTATGACCGGGCTGCGAGTTACAGAAGTACCTTTTGTGAAGTACCGGACGATTGAACTATTCACTTGTCAAGGAACATATGGAAGATTTCTGGACTTTGACGGACGAAAAACATCCTTCTACTTGGTAGCCGATGAAAAAGGCCATTTCGTAGCATTGCAAGCAATTTTGTAAACAAAACGTCATAATAGTCCGAGAATGGTCTTGAAAAAGATGCCCTACACTTGGTAGGCATCGAGAACGCCTGTTTCGTAGCATTGGTGAGAAACTTGTAATTGAATTGTAATTCTTGAGACCAAATCTCCGCTTTTGAAAAAATCCTCTCAATAGGTAGGCAACGAAAACAGCCCAAAGACAACCATCTTTTTGAGAATTAACAAAAAGGTCACAAATGACCGGCTTTCAAAGAGGCGCTTCTACTATTAACAGAAAAAGTGGCCTAAAATGGGGGGTGTTGGAGAAAATTTCTGCCTTAAAAGTACGCCTCTACTCACTAGCCAGCGAGAATAGCCAAAAGCCAGCAAAAAACAAATGAATTATGTACTTCTGCCACTGATTGCAACGGCATATCGGTGACAGAAAGATCGTTTAGAGCGATTCTTCGCGGTTTGGGGTGGTAGAAATCGTTTTGTAGTTGGACTTTTTCTGCTGAAGCTGCTCCAGCTGTTTCAGCACCGATTCCTTCTCCGGGGGCTTGCCGCCCGGTGTGGAAAGCTGCTGCTTATTCAGCACCATGTCGATATACTTGCGGATATTTTTCAGGGCAGAGACATCCGGCTGCAAGGTTTCCAGTTTGGTACGCAGTTCTGCGCTGCCGGATTGCAGCGCAGAAAATTCGGCATCCAATGCCGAAAAATCTACCGCTGTGCTGCCGTTCAGTTTCATCAGAGTGCGGACAGCTTTATTAAAGGTGTCCAGCTCCTCTTTGTGCTGGGCGGCATAAGCGTCCTTGGTCAACTTGAAGTTCTTCTTGATAAAGGTGTCGTGGATGGGCTTCAGCTTGGCATGGGCGGCGGCAGCATCCTTGATCTGGGCGATTGCCCGCATACGGTTTTCGTTCTGCTTCAACTGCCTACGGAGAGGGGCGGCGGTCTGGTTCAGGTTAGAAATTGCGGTATCCAGATCCTCGATGGTGTTCAGAGAATGGGCTTTCAGATAGTCCACCGCCCGTTTGACTTCCTCAAAGTCTCGGACAGTGCATTTCAGTTTTGCCTTGCCAGACCAATCGCTGCGCTGCTCGTTGCGGAGGTTGAAGTAATCCACCAGCAGGTCGGACAGCATTGGCTCCTTGGCTTGTTCCAGTGCATCCAAAAGAATCTGCTTCTTTTCATTCAGGTCTGCGATCCAGCGTTGCAGCCCACGAATCGCACTGCGGATGGACTGCATCAGGCTATTGGCGGCGCGAATATCCCGGTTCAGGTTGCCGAGAAAAGTTTCCACTCCACGCTTTTCCATCTGGTGTGCGGCGGGACCGAGATGCACGGTCGGTATCTGCTGGATGCCCTGTCGCTCAAAGGAGCGCAGGTCAACACGTTCCGGGCGGCCAGCCGCTTCCAAATAGCGGTTGGTAATGGTCTCCCAGCCATGCCGCCAGACCTCGGCATACTTCTGGTCGTTCCAGTCCACCGTGTTTTCCTTGTGGCACTTCCAGTTGCCGGAAGCGAGCCGGATGCGCTCACCGTTCTCGTCAAGGTCGTACACCTTTCTGGCTTTCGGGAGCCACTTGCCGTGTTCATCTATTGCCCGGAGCGTCAGCAGAATGTGAGCGTGTGGGTTTCCATCTCCCTTGTCGTGGATGGCAAAGTCGGCAATCATCCCTTTGGAAACAAACTGCTCCTGACAAAACTCTTTTATCATGGACAAATACTGCTCCTTCGGCACCTCCACCGGGAACGCCAGCACGATGCGCCGGGCAAGCTGGGAGTTCCACTGGTTCTCCACAGCTTCTACGGCGTTCCAGAGGGTCGCCCGGTCTGCATATCCGGGCGGCGCATAGGATGGCAGCATGATCTCAGCGTGGACAAGCTCTTTCTTCTTGTTGTAGAATTTTGTTCTCTGGTCGTACTCGCTGAACAGCCGTTCGCCGCTTTGGTAAGCGGCCCCGGCAACAGCGGACTGCCCTTGGCTGCGCTTGACGATGGTAATTTTGAAATGCGGACACGGAATAGGCATCACCCCCAAACAAAAAGACCGCCCAGCAAGATTGCTCTTGGTGAACGGTCTGGAATTGTATTCGGTTTTGCTCGCCGCCTTAGAACGGAGTGCCATGCGCTTCGATCTCAGGCGGGAGCCGCAAAAGGATAGCTGCAAAGCAGCGCAAGGAAAATGCAGTTTTCCTTGGGATGGAATCGGGCTGGCGCACAAACGCCAGCTTCGATTTCATCGAGCCGTCTGCAAGACCGCAATTTCACCGGAACGGTGTATAATTGCGCCCTTTATTCTAAAGGGTGCGGAACGCTGCGGCTTTCGTGCAGGTCGTGAATCATCTTTGCAAGAGCCAGCGCAACTTCTGGTTGACGGAACGCAATTTTCAGCAGCTCCATCACCTGATCGTTGGTGAGTTCTTCCGGCGCAATCAGAAAACTTTCCAGCATTCCGGCACGGGTACACAGACGATGCACACGGGCTTTGCGGGTCAGCTCCGGTATCTGATGTTCCAGAATTTTCTCACGGTGCTTGTAGTAGCGTAGCTGCTGCTCCGCTTTGGCTTTTTCGCTGCGGAGATAGGCAAGGTCGGATTTGGGCTGGGTCATAGCATCACGCTCCTTTACAAAATAAAGAGCCAAACAATCAGTATAAAGGCTGATCATTTGGCTGTGGAAACATATTTAATTTTCGCAGTTCAAGCGAACTTGAACCGTAAATACACCGTCTTTCTTTTTCGTGTAGAAGTCACCATGGTTTTCCTGAACGATACGGTTTATATTTTTTAGCCCGTAACCATGATGTTCTCCGATGCGGATTCCGCGAGAAGTATCACTGTATGGGTTTTCCAGCCGATAGAAAAGGCTCCGATATTGTTTGCGCAGCTGTAAATGGATGGTTCGCTGTTCCGCTGGCAGACTGCAACAGGCTTCAATGGCATTGTCAAATGTATTTCCGAGGATGATGCTCAAAGACAGCGATGAGATCGTCAGAACTTCAGGAATCGTCACATCCAGTTTGACCTTGATGTTATTCTTCTCTGCGATGCGTAGGTAATAATTCAAAAGAGCATCAACAACAGGGTTTCCGACAGCAGAAACATTTGTGGAACGCTCAAAAATATCCGTGGCAGCTTGTGCAATCTTGTGAAGTTCTTCGGTATCGCCGTGTTCTGCAACTGCCTGCATCGCCAGAATGTATTTCTTCACATCATGCCGTAGAGAACGGACTTCTTCCTGACGTTCTTTGAGCTGCTGGTAGTATTCCATTTGAAGATTGTACTGCTGCTCATTGAACTTGGCTTTGAATTTTTCCAGTTCATTTTCCCGGAGAGCTTCCACATAGAACACGATCAGGATGTTTATAAGGAGAAGCACAGCCATAAGGCCGACCATATAATCCGGGAAATACTCATCCGCAGCATGATACTGTGCCACATAACAGACAGCGATGCTTGCGATTTGAATCGCAATAATTGGCAACAGCCATAGGATGCGCAGAGCATTTCCCTTTCGACTGAAAAAATGTGAGATCAGGACTACAAGTGGAACTTGAATCAGGTTTGAAAAAACAACATAAACCAACCGTGCTGCCCCAGCCTGCATCAGAATATCGGTATCAGGGATGCGCAGCCCGATCAGGAGCATTGCAAGCACTTCCACCAAAGCAATCAGCGTAAAGAAAGCTCCGCTTGCAAAAACCGCCTGCCATGGTCGCACTTCGTAAAACAGCAGTGCGAGGAAAAATCCGCCAACTAAAAGATAGATCGTGCGCTACGTTACCCAGTCCGGGAATAAGCTTAGTGCACACTGGCCAGCGATCATAAGCACAACATACACATAGAACCATTTTGAAACGGGCTCCTTTTTAGGAAATAGCCGACCGATAAAAAGCAGCAACAGAGCGATGTTGGCAAAGCTCCCTGCAAACTCAACGAAATAATAAAGTATCATCTTCCCAAATAAGCGTTAAAGTTCTGATTGAACTCCTGACGCTTCCTCCTGCTGATCGGTAGCTGATGTCCGCTGGAAAGAAAAACAGCGGTTCCAGTAGCGTAAACAATGTGTTCCATATTGACAAGATAACTTTTGTGTGGCGACACGAAGCATCGTTTGGGAAGCTGCTCCAAGGCTTCAGGAATGCTCATTCTCAATGTAAGGTCTTGCTCCTTGCAGTGGATCAGAACTTTATGTCCGTGGCTTTCCAGAAAGTAAATATCTGATGTTTCCAAGGACATGGTGACACCATCGTATTCGATTGTGAAATGTTTGGATTTCAGTTCCTGAAGGACAGCGTCCATCGCCGCAGCGAACAGCGTCTGATCCAAAGGTTTGACAAGGTAGCGGAATGCAATGCCATATCCCTGCACAGCATACTCGTGCCGCTTCGTGACAAATACCACCAAGGGATGCTTCTCCATTTGAATCAGGGATTGTGCCAGCTGAAAACCGTTGGATGGCATCTCAATGTCGAGCAGCAGCAAATCGAAGGATTTCTTCTGCATTTGCAATTCGCTCAGAAGTTCGTTTCCGTCCATGTAAGTTTCAATGTCAAAGCAACCTTGCACATCGTATCGCTGGACGCTTTGAACAATACCATCAAGGTCTGACTTCTCATCATCGCAGACTGCAACGTGGTACTTCAGCATTTCGACAACCTCCACAAAATAATGTTCTGATACTATTATAGACTGTGCAAAGGCTCCTTACAAGTAGCCTGACTTACCACTTTTGTCACCAGAACGACCAGTTTTGCCAAACCTCTTGATTTTGTTGAAATTTATGATACAGTGAAGCAAAAATCAGAAGATAAGGTGGCGCAACTGCAATGTGGGAACGCACGCTGTCTCAGAAATTAGTCCGTCTTTTCTGCGAACAAAAAGTGGTAGACGAATCAAAAGCGGATGCGTATGTCTATGGGTACGAGTTGCTCATATCGTCTGTTGTAAGTGTTTTGCTTGTCATCCTCGTCTCTGCCGTGTGTGGTGATGTTCGATACTCACTTTCATTTTTGATTGGGTTTATCCCGCAGAGAATCTACATTGGTGGATATCATGCAACGTCGCACACCAGATGCTATCTGGCATTTACCGGACTGGCACTTATCTGCATTTTGCTGAGTAAAGTAATTGCAGCCAATCACCTTTTTCGTATCCTGACAACAGCAGCTCTTATGGGCATCGCTATCTTTTTCTCTCCGATAGAAGCAACGAATAAGCCTTTAGGCAAAAAGAAGCGGTTAAGCTATAAGATGGTCGCATCTGTTCTTTCGTCAATAGATTTCCTGTTTGCCATTTTCAATGTGCTTCCGGACACCCGCAGTATAACGGTATACTACATTTCAAAATGGGTTTTAGTGATTTTTGCAATCATTCCGTTTTTTCAGAAACAAGCGAAGATATCCTAAGGTACGAGGGCGTTCATGTGTTTTCAGAAGATGAATGCTCTAAAAAATATCAAACGGAGGTAACAGAAATGAAAAAGATTATGTTGCTCTTGAGCAAGGTCACTTGCATTATGGCAATGGCTCTCGCAGTCTTGAGCGTGAACAGCACCTGTGGCTTTACGGCATATCAGCCGGATGTCCCGGAATCGCTTGAGCATGACTGAAATTCATATGAAAGGTAAGATAGCGATACTCTTACGGGATATATTTCTTGATAATTTTCTAAAAGGAACTGTTCGATTATGTTGGAGCTGCTTTCATTCATTATGTTGATTGTTCGTCAGCTTTTCTATATTCTAGGCGTCCTTGCATTTGGAAAATATCTCTTGAAAAAGTGAGAGCATCGATAATCAATGTACTTCGGAGGTGTTTCCGATGCACAGATGAGAGTCCGTTGTTCTATAGGAATGCATGAAAGGAAAAAACAAAATGAAAACAAAAACATATTTGCGTTATATTTCCTGCGTGTTAGCGGTGCTGCTTTGTGTTGCTTCCATTATGCCCATTGCCTTTGCAGATTCAACAAATCATGGCAATAGCGAATCTCTTTTGACAGGATCAAATTATTCTGTTTCGTACTCGATGAATGGAAAAGATGTTGTTGAACAGCTTACAATTCGTGATGGAGGTATCACACGAATTACGCGTACGGTGCATCCTAATGATGTGATGGACATTGTTGTTGTAGGTGCATCTGGTGAATCAACAACATCAACTGCAAGAAGTGACTATAGCTTGTTCTATGAAATTTATCAAGATCAGCAAAATTACAAAAACGGACAGCTGGCACAAATTCCTGCACTCACTGGAAGCGAGGTGACAGGGTCGCAGTTCAAGCACCGCTATGTTGGCACAAGTGCAACCGATACGGTTTATGCTAGTGATTTGCGTAAATGCAAAAAAGCATCTGATGTAGCCAGTATTTTAGCAACTGCATGGGGAAGCACACCAGCAGCAGTTATTTCTTCTACAGCATCGTTTATTTTCGATCAGATGCTTCAGAGTATGTCCTCGGACTGCTATAAAGTGACAATATCTTCTATTACGTATGAAGTCCTATTTTCCTATGACAATAGCTACTATACACATTGCTATCATCAAACTGTCAAGGAATATAAGTCAAATGGCTCTTTGATTCGGTCTAAAACGGATTATTATCAGGCCATTGGTGGCTGATAGTGACTTCAAAGAACAGGGAGAACATGTAATGGGATTCTTTAAGCAAAAAGGGCCACTCCAAAGAGATTTCTGCGAAGTATTGCTATATGTTGTGGCTTTATGGGCATTGAAGCCAGCAAGCCTTCAGGATATCCTGACGGTGAATCAATGCGATGGAATGTGGTTCTTTTCCGCAGCATTTTTTGCCATTGTTTTTGTAGGAATCGTTTCAGATTATCTTCTGATTACAAATCATTTCGTTGCATGGAAAGCAATACACGGCAATGTCAATCAAACAACATTTCAGGAACTTCAGAAATTTGCGCTGTGCGAAAATCAAAAAGTTGCTATTGAGCCAAAGTTGGCAAGTTGTATTTTAGTGGTTTTGGCAGGTTGTTTAACAGCGGCATTCGTATGGTTCACATTTATTTGCCGATGAGCATACACCTGAGTTGAAAATTTGCGGCTTTATAGTGTGATGAGGTGGCTGTTAGTGATATTGCTTTTGATCACGATGATGCCAATATACTAAAATTTTGTAAGAGGTGATTCCAGTGCAGAATTAAGCGAAAAAGAATCCAAATTGTAGCTGGGTGACTTGTAACAGTCAATAAAATATAAGGAGCAAATCGACATGAAAAAGATGACCCGAAATGAATTCCTTAAAATGGCTGGAACGAGTGCTGCGTTGGTTGTTTTCAACACAGTTTTGATGCCTGCTGCTGTTGCAGTTGAACCAGGCGTTGTAGCACTTTCTTCCAAAAAATCTAGTATCGAAATTGATAAAGGAACAACTGTAAACTCTGCAACATTCAAACTTGTCCCAATTTCTCGCGAAACCTTCTGGGGCGATGCTGGTTCATGTACACTTGATTATCTGTCTGAAGGGTATATCCAATGGACGATTACCGTTCCGGGTGCAGTAATTGTTTCCTTTGAAGGTAACCTGCATTTCAATAAACTTGGTACACCCTTTGGAACCTTTGATCATGCCATTTCTGCATACGGCACAATCGGTACGGAAAATGTAAAATATGGACTCTCTAAAGGAAAATGGGAGGTTGAGTTTACTGGAATTGCTACTGCGGCTAACGGCGATATGTATAGTGTCGTTGATGGCGCAACATTAGCTTTCAGTGTCACCAAATGATTCTGCCATATAATCTACGTATTTGATTTTTACAAAATAGCTTATCACATAGAACAAGCCCCACCTGCAGTAGATTCTTCGATTTGGAATATCTATTGTAGGTGGGGCTTTTAGATAAATTTATTTATTCAAGTTTGCCTTTATGTCTTTAAGGAGTTTTTATAGAGAGATAGCTTAAAAAACGATGATATCACAATTGCTGGATTTCTTGTTCGGCCAACCAAGCGAGTTTATTCCAGTTGTTTACACGACACCGTTTGCCGATAAATTCCAATATTTTTTTGTGAGTTTCTTTTGGCAGAGTATCGCCATTATGACATGCAAGAAATGTAAAAGGTTTAGGGATGTCTTCTTTTTTATCGGCCAATAATAAAATATATCCGATATACTTTCCCTGTTCAGATATCACATAAAATTCAGGTAGACAGTTTTCTTTACTGCTCTGAACAATTTCTTTAAAAATGTCTAATGGTATTTTTTGGGGAACAGCAGAGGCATAGACGTATTGAATGGCATTATCTTCATTTTTCAACCATGTAATCTCCATACTTATCTTCTTTTCCTTTTTGCAAACACAGTTAAAGCATTAAATATATTGTTATTATACCACATTTGTTGTGTGTTGGACTATGATTTGAAATTATTTGGCATTTTAACCAGTTTATCAAATGACTTATTGTGCGAGTAAGAGAATTTTAATCATAATCATTCGCTTGACCAATTTGTAACACAAAATACGTTACAATGATTTTCGGCGGTAGCCATGAAAAAACGATGACACTCAATCCTCCGTGTCAACCCCACTGTAAAGTAGCGGGTTGAGGATGTTCTGAGGCAGTTGGGCATCCTGTTGGCGACGGCAGAGCCATCCGTGAACCGGGCTTCCACTCGGTTGGTGTCTATGTTGTAGCGGAAGGAAAGCAGTTTTTGAGAGTGATTATGGTCGAAATTCTGATTTCGTTTCATTTGAATAGCTCCTTTAATGATTTTGAAATTTGATTTTTGACGAGATGAGGTCTCTTTTTTCTTTCTCTTGAGTCACCTAACCGCACTACCCTGCATCTGTTGCACACACAAGACTCGCAACATCTTCTCTGGCCATGAGCTTTTTCAGAATCCCAAACTGTTTTTTCGTACCGGCAGAAACCTCATACTGCCAGTCCATCGGGAAGATAGGAAGGTCTGCATAAGCCCATTTGCTGTACTTCGCATCATAGACTTCCGGCTGTGCCAGCTCCACCAAATGCCCTACACACCAGCTGACCACATATCCGTTTCCCTCTAAGTAGCCATCCTCACGCTTGGCAGCACCTAACACTTTGGCAATACTCTGTGCAACCGAAGGCTTTTCAGCCAAAACTAATTTCATTTGCATCTGCTCCTTTCACAAAAAAATAAGCAGCCACACACCGTAGTGCATGACTGCTATGTAAAAAGTTCGGAAAGGATTTTTGCAACCTGATACAATTTTCTGTTCTACAATCTCCGTCATAATAAAAATATCTCCATCATTTCAAAAGAGAATGACGGAGATATTTCACCTTGCTTATTCTTGTAGCAACCAATCGGCTATATCGTGAATTTCGATTCCTTCATAGCTATATTGGGGATGTTTGGTTCTGGCAATAATCATTTTCGGATAAGCGTCTCGAATCTGAAGCAGAGGAGAGCATTCTCTCTCAAATGTTTCCTGCCCGGAAATGTTGTCGCTGACCTGAATATAAATCTTTTCGCTACCTCTCTGAGCAACAAAGTCGATTTCCTTTTGATAGAGCTTGCCGACATAGACATCATATCCACGGCGAAGAAGCTCGATACAAACAACGTTTTCATATACTCTGCCATAGTCTATATTTCTGCTTCCCAGTATTGCATATCGAATACCGCTGTCACACAAATAGAACTTTTCAGAGCTTTCAAGGTATTTCTTACCTCGGATGTCATATCTCTTAATATCATAAAATACAAAAGCATTGCACAAATACTTAATGTACTTGCCGACGGTTACATGATTGGTTGGAGTCTCATTTGCTGTCAGTAGCTGACTGACCTTATTCGGAGAAGTCAGGTTGCTGATATTATCCATAAGGAACTCGCTCAGACGTTGTAAAACCAAAGTGTCCGGGAGAGTATATTTCTGTACCAAATCCCTTGTAACAATCGTTTCGTAGACCTCTTTGATATAGTTTGTTCTGTCTTTTTCGGTTCTATAAGCATAGGAACCTGCTAAACCGCCCTTGATAGCGTACTCATCAAAGAGCTTATCTTTGTCACTAATATCATCATAATACTGGCAATATTCCTGGAAGCTGAAAGGAAACACATGAATTTCAATATAGCGTCCGGTAAACAGAGTTGCCAGATCTGCACTCAACAGGAAAGCATTAGAGCCTGTTACATAGATGTCGTATTTTCCCTTAGAGTACAGGCTATTGATTGCCAACTCAAACTTGGGACACATCTGAACCTCGTCTACAAACAGGTAGTTCGTTTTTCCTTCCTGATAATGTTCTTCCACATAGGCGTGTAAGGCATGGTATTCCTTGATTTCTTCATACGCCAAATCCATGAAGTCGATGAAGATAATATTGATGTTTTCAAAATTGCTTTTCAGATACGCAATATACGCCTGCATCAATTTGGACTTACCAGATCGACGAATGCCCGTGATGATCTTGATGTCAGGAGTACCATTCAGTTCAATGATTCTATCGAGATATTTTGCTCTCGTGATTGTTTTCATATAGTCACCCGCTTTCAAAAATTGAAATTTTTTCATTTCTCGAAACCGCTTCGCTGTACTTATTATACTGTCTGCTAATAGTATATGCAAGATGTCACTTTCAAAAACGCAAATTTTTTTATTTTTTGAAAGCGGAAACTATGTAAAGGCAACCCGAAGGCTGCCCCAGGCATCAAGCCTATCCTGTTTACACAGGTTCATTATCATCTTCATCGACGGAGCTATCTTCATCGTCGTCCTCAAACTCCGGATCGTACCCATAGTCCTCGTCATCGTCCACATAATCAGCATCTGGGTCAGGCTTTGCCGCTTCCTGTGCCTTCTTCTTTTCCTGGACTTTCTTAAATACGAAGAATCCACCACCACAGGCAAGCACAATCAGAGTAAGAATCGCCGGGAGCATATTTGTGGATTTCGGCTTTTCCTCCGGTGTCGGTTCTGTAATTTCAGGAACTGTTTCAACTACTTCCGGCTTTGTTTCCTCAACCGGCTTGGTGAACTCTGCAACTTCTTCCTCGTCCATCAGCTTGAGCAGGTCGGCTTCATCCACCTGATTCAGAAAATGCACGGTTTCCTCGCCCTTATCATCACGGTCAATGATGATATAGAAGTAGTTTCCGTTTTTGGTTACAGCGGTAATGAACTGCTTTCCGCTTTTCGTAGGCGAGCCAGCGTCATCAACCAAAGTCAGATTGCCGTCGGGAGTAAGCGGTAGCATCGGCTCCTCCGGCTCTGTTTCGGGAACTTTTTCTTCGACCGCAGGTTCTTCAGTCGCTACGCTTTCATCTACATAGGCAAATGCCGTTGTAGAAAACACGCCAAAACACATTGCACACGCCAGCAATGCGGCTCCAATTTTCTTAAATCTCATTCTGCGTTTCCTCCTCATTCATAGTATTGATCGTATCAGGCTTCGGAGCCATATCCGCAGCAAACATACGGAGCAGCTCGGAAAGCTGTTCGGGATTCAGGTTCGCAGCATGAACCATCTCATGGATTTCGGAATTTTCCTCCTCACGGTATCTGCGTTCCAGGTCTTTCACCTTAGCATCCCATTCTGCCCGTTTCTTACGGGCTTTTTCAAGGTCTGCACCTATTCTGTCTAACTTGGCACTCAATCGCCATCCCTCCTTTAGTTTCTGATTCTGCCGAAGCAGTAAAAATGCTGTTGCCAGTAATTCGATTCGATAGAAGCGTAGGAAATGGGGTTTCCGCAGTGGATCATCATACCATTGCCAACATAGATACCAACGTGTGATGCACCGGAGGTATCATAAGTGCCTTGGAAGAAAATCAAATCTCCCGGTTTGGCAGAGCTTTTCGGGATAATGTCGCATACGCCCATCAAACCGTTTGCGGTCAAACGACCAACACTCCAACCGTTTCCGCAGTGATTGATTACATAGGAAACAAATCCGGAGCAGTCAAAGGAGGTAGACGGGCTGCTGCCGCCCCACACATACGGGTATCCCAGATATTTTTCAGCTTCCCGAATCATATTGGCAAATCTTGTGTCTGTCAGCGCTTCGCCCGGAATATCATAATCGGTGTACTCGCCGCCAGGGGTGGCGTAAATGTCATTTCCGAAAATATCCGGTCTGTTGCCCCTTGTCTGAAGCAAAATTCTATATCGCTCCATATCATCTTCCGACAAGCCGGAATTTGAAATCACACTGTTCAAGCCCTTATTTCTGAGCTTCACATTCAGAATATAATATTCGTAATCTTCTTCCTCTGTTGTTGTCTCTCCCGTTTCGGGATCAGTAGAAGATGTTGTTCGTGTACGAATCTCTACTACTTCCGTCAGGGTCAGCTCATATTGTTGCTCAAATAGCCATTGCAGGGTAGCCTGCACCTCATCTCTGGTGTAATCCTCAAACTTCACCGTCAAATACGCCGCCAGCTCATAAGGATTGTGGTTGATTTCATCAAGGTCATACCGGTACTCGTCATATCCGCTATGAGTACGCTCGATATTATTGATTTTATTGCGGAGCGCAGCTTCCAAAGCCTTGTAATCATTGTCCGCACCAATAATATCTTCCTCTTTTGCAGTAAAAGAAGTTCCCAGAATGATCTGTGTGCCGCCTTGGAACATAGCCGAACAAGACGAGAACATCCCTGAGAGTATCATAAAAAGCAGTCCGGCAATCAAAACAAACAGAATCGTTTTAGAGTGTGTGGTGCAGAACTCCGTTACTCTTTCTGTGATGTTCTTGGCTCCCTGAGCTGCTTTGCCCGTTGCCTTGCCTGCACCCTTAGATGCAGAAGCCGTTGTCGAAGCGGTATTCTTACCGGCTTTGGCGGCAGCATATTCTTTCTTGATTGCCCTTTTCTGTTGCCAACGGGAAAAGGGATTGGAACCGGCATCGGGGTTGTCCTTTTTGAACTTCTCATACAGGGCATTTACATTTGCTTTATCTGACTTCTCAACCAGCTTTTCCGCCTTGTCGTAGGCTTTCAGCTTGTGACTGTAAACGGCATGATCGACGGTATAGACAGTGGATTCAACAGCCTTGGTCGTTTCCTGCACAGCCTGAACGCCGATATTATCATCCTCATATTCTGACACCGCCCGATGTGCTTTGGATGTGAGCGTGACTGCGGCACCACGGCTTGCCATGTGCTTTGCCACAGATGGGCGCTCGATTTCCGTAAACTCCGCTTTTTCAAAACGGAGCTTTGCTTTACGGGAACCGGCTGCATCTGTTTCCAGCTTTAGCTTCGGCTTTGCCTTTTTAGAAGCCAATTTGTCTGCCGCTTTTTCAGCCCTATCAACCGCCTTATCTGCACGGTCGGCAGCTTTCTTCACATGAGAATCTGCAAGGTCATCTTCGGTAAAACGGAGTCGTGTAGGTCTTTTCGCCATACATTACGCCTCCTTTTCCTGTGCCACCTCGTTTAACTTCGTGGTCATAATGCGATACAGTTCCAGATCTGTCGGGAATCGGTCAATGAACGGCAGAATCACATTGCCATAGAACAGAAGTCCTTCGCCCTCACCGGAGTTGGTTACATAGGACAGCTGATGCGGCGAAATGTTCAACCGCTGTGCCAGAATACTTCGGTCATCGCTTGCCTGATTCAGCATATAGATGAAATCAGAGTTTTCGAGGATGTTGGCAATCTCCGGGGAACGAAGCAGGTCTTTGACATTCTGAGTAATACCGGTCGGCAAGCCGCCCCATTTACGGAATCGCTTCCAGATTTCTACGGAATAGGTTGCCGTCTGTTCTTCCTTCAGAAGCAGATGGAACTCGTCAATATAATATCTGGTCGATTTACCGGCAGAACGGTTGGCAGTTACACGCCCCCAGACCTGATCCTGAACGATCAGCATACCGATTTTTTTCAGCTGATTGCCCAGCTCCTTAATGTCGAAGCACACCAGACGATTCTGAATATCCACATTGGTTCTGTTGTTAAACAGTTTCAGAGAACCCTTAACATAGATTTCCAAGGCGGTCGCTACATGGTGGGCTTCCTTTTCGTCCTGTTTCAGAAGGGCATCATACAAATCCTCAAGGATCGGCATATTCTCAGGGGCAGGATTGTCGAAATATCTCTGGTAAATCTGATGCACACAACGGTCGATAACCGTCTTTTCGATAGGCTGCAAGCCATCCTTACTGCCCATAATCAACTCACAGAGGGACAGGATAAAATCAGCTTTCAGTGCTACCGGGTTGTCATCCTCAGAGTAGTTCAGGTTGATGTCCATAGGGTTGATATAGTTGGTACTGGAGGAGCTGATTTTTACCACCTGACCATTGAACTTGTGAACCAGAGCCGCATATTCCGCTTCGGGGTCGCAGATGATAATATCGTCATCCGTAACCAGGAACGCATTGGTGATTTCACGCTTTGCGGAAAAGGATTTACCGGAACCGGGAGTACCCAGAATCAGTCCGTTGGGGTTCTTGAGCTTCTTTCTGTCCACCATGATAAGGTTGTTCGACAGAGCATTCAGCCCGTAATAGAGCGTTTCTCCACCATTCTGGAACAGCTCCTGCGTGGTGAAAGGCACAAAAATAGCCGTGGAACTGGTAGTCAGGCCACGACGAATCTCAATCAGGTTTTGTGCCAAAGGCAGGCTGCTCATCAGTCCGGATTCCTGCTGAAAATCCAAACGACGCAGATTGCAGTTATGCTTCTGGGCGATGCTCTGTGCCTGGAACACATTGTTCTCCAGTTCCTGCTCGGTGCGCCCGGTGTTCAGCACCAGAAATGTCACCATGAACATTCGCTCATTCTGGCTCTGCAATTCTTTCAGAAGTGACTTCGCATCTTTACCATAGGTAGCAAGGTCAGATGGGATAATGTCCATGTCATAGCCAGAACGCACAGCCTTTTTCTGTTCCTCGATTTTGGAACGGTCAAGCTCGGTGATGATTCTCTTGATGGTCTTAATCGCCGCAGTCTGGTCAACCGACTGGATGTGCATGGTCACGATCTGCGTGGATTCCATATCCAGAAAATCCGCCAGCATACGATCAGACAGGTCTGATGCCGTAATTGCCAGATAAGACATCGAACCGAAGATACTGCCCATCTGGAAGGTGCGGTTGGTCTTAAAGGCAAACGCCGTCGGAGCAATGAAGTCCTTTACGGACAGCCCGGATTCCACAAGATACTTCCAATCGAAGAAGAACTTATCATTATCACCCATGTGGAACATAGAGTGCATCAGATGCAGCCGCTCTTTGCCGTTCATGGTAGTGGCAATGACACCCAAACGCCGAAAGTTATTGAGCAGATCGTTTTCGATATGGTTGAGTCTCGGCTTTGCCTGCCGCATGGATTCGGCTTCAATGCCGAATGTCAGGTACTTGGTTTTGGTCAAGCCGTTGTTGCCCTGCGCCAACTGCTTTTTCAGCATCTGGCTATACTCGGCACGGACGGGATTGAAGCTGTCCTTCTTGAACGGGATACGGATACTCTTTTCAAAGCTTTCAGCATCGGTACTCAGGTTCATAAAGGAAAGCTCAAAGTGAATGGAGCTGTCAAAGAAATTCAGGAAACTGCACCACTCATCGAAGATGGCAGTCTTATCTTCCTGCTGTGCCAGCTGATAGTTGATGTCCTGAAACTGAATGGTCTTGGTGTAATAACTGTCAGTGACACGGCAGATGCCATCCGGGAACATTCTCTGAAAGGGAATGGACTGCTGTGCAGTCTGCGGAATACCGTTGTCCTTCTTTGCCCGTTCCACAACAGCTTTAATTTCTCGCTGCTGCTTCCGATTCAGATTTGCAGGCATTTTGATGTTTCTTGCCTGTGGCTTCTTTTTGAAAAACAATTCGTTCAACCTCCTTTTCCAGTTTGTACTGACGCATCAAAGCGTCATAATAGTTGTCCGTCTGATAAGGGCGAACCTTGGGACGAACGAATTTGGTCTGAATGAAGTGTTCTACAACCACTTCCAACGGCTGACTATCCTTTTCATACATTGCCAGAAAGAACAACGGTAACATGACGATCATCATGGACAGTGCTGCAAGGCTCACATTTCCGGTTGCTTTGACCAGAAAGAAAATCGGCACTCCGATGAGCGCCGCCGCACCAAAGCAAAGTAACTGCCGTTTCGTCAGATTGAAGAACACTTTTGTTTTTACCCTCGTCAGGTCACGAGGTACGGGAATATACGCTGCCAAACAATTTCCTCCTTCCCTTAGTGAGCGCTGAATACACCCTTCGCAAGCGAACCAGTCTTAAACAGGGTGAAGCACAAAAGGACGGTGTAGCCCATAACACCCCAGATAGAACCGATGATGTCATCACTGAATGCGATAGACTGAATCAGCACCGCATAAATGCCCACGCAGATCATAATCAGGAATCCCTGGAATCCGATTGCAAACAGCGAACGCAGATAATTCTGTCCGATATTGCTCTGTTCTCTGTTTCCAAAAGTGGAAAGCGGAATCGGGGCAAGGCTGACCATCAGATAAATTTCAATCATTCGACCGTAGACGATCACAAAGATGATGATTGCCAAAGCGGACATCGTGACCTGCACGATAAAGGATTGCAGGAACAAGCCGAGCAAAGGACCCAAATCCATTGCCATCAGCGTTTCTTCCATTGTTTCCAATGCCGAAGCATCTATGGCAGTATTTCCGGATATGATACCGGCGCTTGCGTTTATAACGTGCTGTGTCACATCAAACACAGCCATCGTGATATTGAATGTGTTTGTGATTAACATGACCGCAACAAAAGTCTTGAACACCCATTTGAAGAAGATCCAGGTTTCAAAATTTGCCAGATTGTTGTGGTCAATAATCATCTGAATTAGCTCATAACAGGCAATGAAGGTCAGAATCAAGCCTGCGATTGGGATAATCACTGACTCGGAGATGTTTCGTACCATGGCAAAGACACCCGGCGAAAAATTCGCCGGGGTCATGCCAACGGAGGTTGCTATCTCGCCAACCTGGTTGTTGACGGACTCAAACATCCCCGACAGATTTCCCATAATAGCTGAAACGAGCATTTCTTTCAGCCAGTCTGTGATCTGTTGGAGTATGCTGTCCAAAGGCGATTACCTCCTTGTTTTGTGATTAACCGAACAGTCCGGAGAGCAGAGGTACAAGGGTGGTGCCGATGAGGGCAACACCGCCGCCAGCCATGAGCTGTTTCATACCAAAATAGGTGTAAAACTCTGCTCGATGGCGGGCGGCGGCGTGTCAAGAAATTTATGGAATTTTTTTAGAACCGCCCCGGCGGGAACAGGTCAGGCCGTGACCTGTTCCACCTCCGGGATGGGTTTGAGATTAAAATGAATTTCAATAGAAATGTGTCGTGTCTTATCGCTGTCGATGTGTTCATGGACAACGATTTCTTTAATCAGACGGTTGAGGGTGGCAGCGTCCAGCTCCGTGATGTCGGCGTATTCCTGAATGGCGTCCACCCATTGCTTGGCGTCCACGGCAAGGCGGATTTCATCAGCCAGCTTCCTGCGCCCCTGTTCAACCCGTTCCTTTAGTTCAGCCTGTTCCTTCTGCGTCTTATCCAGCATGAGATTGAAGTTTGCTTCGCTGATACGTCCGGCAACCATGTCCTCATAGAGCCGCAGCACCATTTTTTCCAGTACCTCAATCCGTTCCTCGTGCTTCGTCAGGGAACGCTCCAACGCTTCCCGCTGGCCTTTCTGCTCGGCTTCACAGGTGTTGGTAAGCCGTCCGGCAACAGCTTCCCCGTCCATCAGGGCGGCCTTCGCACATTCCCGGATTTTGTTCAGCACAAGGCGGTAAAGGGTTTCGTACTCCACACGGTGCTGGGTACAGTGCTGTTTCCCATAGGCATTATAGGTCTTACAGGAATAAATCTGCTTCGGGTGCTTGTCGTTGGTGTAGCGGATAGTCAGTGATTTCCCACACTCGCCACATTTGAGAAGCCCCGCAAACAGGCTGATTTCCCCGGTCTGGCGGGAACGCTGCCGGGATTTCAGCTTGTCCTGCACGATGTCAAAGCTCTTGCGGTCAACAATCGGCTCATGCCGTTCCTCCACCACAATCCAGTCCTGCGGCTTTTTTTCCCGATGGTGCCGATTTTGAAGCGGTAGTCCTTCTTCTGGGAAGCGATAGCCCCGGTATAGACGGGATTCATCAGGATGTCCTTGATTACCGAAAAATCCCACATATACCGCCCGTTTACCGGGTCTTTCTTTTCCCATTTAGTGCGGACATTGCGGAAGCCCCGTTCCCGGTTCCACCATGTAGGGCAAGGCACCTTCTGTTCTTCCAGCCTGCGCCGGATAAAGTTCGGGCCGTGTCCTTCCAGCGCCCAGCGGAAGATTTGCCGGACAATGGGGGCGGTTTCCTCGTCCACCAGCAGATGGTTTTTGTCCTCCGGGTCTTTCTGATACCCGAAAGGGGCGATACAGCCGGTAAACTGGCCTTGCTGGGCTTTCAGAAGGTAAGAGGAATGTACCTTCTTGGAAATATCCTTGCTGTACATCTCGTTGAGGATGTTCTTGAACGGCGCAATGTCGTTATTCTCCCGCATGGTGTCGATACCGTCATTCATGGCGATATAGCGGACGCCGTGGCGGGGAAAGAAGTCCTCAATGAGTGTGCCGGTCTGCAAATAATTTCTGCCCAACCTCGATAAATCTTTCGTTATGACAAGGTTTATCTGCCTGCGCTCGATGGCTTTGAGCATCCGTTTCAGGTCGGGGCGCTCCATGTTCAGCCCCGTGTAGCCATCGTCCTGATAGACTGCCACAACCTCCCATCCCTGCTTTTCGCAGTATTTTTCCAGCATATCCCGCTGGTTGGCAATACTGGCGCTCTCCCCGTCAAGGTCATCGTCTTTGGAAAGCCTGCAATAGATGGCTGCCCGGAAGCTGCCTGCCAGTATTGCGTCCATGTCTGTATATTCATATCCGTTCATCATAACCGTTTACCCGCACAATCCAGACGGAACACGGTTCTTCTGAACCTCATCCTTATTATACTCTAAATCTTGTGTTTTCGCAAGATTTTCTTTGCTGGTATTCTGCCCATATTTTTGGGCAATCAGGCTCACAAAGACGTCTGTGGCGTCCAGTTCGCCGTCAAAAACTGTGGTAACATGAATCTCTGTTTTCGTTTTTGCCATAGGCAGTTATCCTCCATAATAGAATAAGCCAGACAAGGAGAAGGTCGGCAACGAAGTCCGGCAACGGGCTTCAAAAAACCTGAAAACTATCTCTGTCTGGCAGTTTGGCTCTTATTTTTATTTTCTTTTATTTTTCTGTTGTTTTGGTTGCTGATAAGGGGAAAAGCCCGCAGTTACGGGGGGTTTCCCGGCAACCGGCTCGGCAACGGGAGTGCAACAGGGTCGGCAACCGGCTGCATTTTTCAGAAGGGAAGCTCCATCTGTTCCGTGACTTCCTCAAATCCTTCCGGGATTTTTTCAGCTCCGTTGCTGATGTCCGTTGCTTTCGTTTCACGCTCCCAGCCCTTTTGCCTGCCGTATTCCGGGAACACACGGGGGTTGGAAAAGTAATTCCAGCCCGTCACGCAATGGTTCATGATGTCGTTGACTTCCCGGATTTCCCATTGCTTCGGCTCGTCAAAGGGGTGGTTCAGGGCTTCCTTGAAAAGCTGCTTGGAACACACCATGCCGCCGGTATAGCGGTCAAGGTATGCCTGTATCATCCCGGCCTTGGTGTCCTCCGGCATGAAATCCCGCTGGTGTTCTTTGAGATAGCGCACCATTTCCGGGCTGAAAGACAGCTTAAAATCCCCGCTGCGGTAAACCGTCATGGCTTCTGCCCAGACCTGTGCAAGATAGGCTCTGGAAGCGGCTTCGTCCTCCAAAATGTGAACCTCGGCCTGTTCCGGGTACACCATGACCGGCAGGAAGCGCCGGTTGCCGGAACGGTCAAGGGGCAGGAAGTCAAGGGCATTGGAAGTGCCGCCGAACACACATTGCCGCAGCCTGTCCTCCGGGTGGGTTTCGTATGGGATTTTATAGACCTCCTTCTGTCGGCTTAAAAATGACTTGATTTCCTCAATGCTCTTGGCATTGGCGGTGGCAATCATCTCCGACATCTCGATAATCCAGTGGCCTTGCAGCTTGCGGTACACGTTATCATCATCCAGCTTCCGCAAATCATCGGAAAACCACTCGTCTTTTACTGCCAGCAGCCGGAAAAAGGTGGATTTCCCGGCTCCCTGACCGCCCACCAGACAGAGCATGACTTCAAATTTACAGCCGGGGCAAAATGCCCGGTGGATGGCTCCCAGCAGGAACAGCCGCAGGGCTTCATAGGTGTACTGGTCGGTGTCGGCTCCCAGAAAGTGGCGCAGGCAATAGCGGATACGCTCCTGCCCATCCCATGAAAGGCCGTTCAGGTAGTCCCGGACGGGGTGGTAGCCGTTTTCATTGGCAACAATCCCGATGGCGGCGGTAATCTTTTTCTCACTGGTAAGCCCATAGGTTTCTTCCAGATACAGGAGCAGATAGTTCATATCCGTGTCCGTGATGGCGGTGCCGATGCGGTGGTAGCCGATGGGCTTTACAATGTCCACTCGCTCGGTCAGCAGATTTTTTGCGATTGCCCCGGAAAGCAGCGGGTCATTCTGAAAGACGGTCAGGCAGTTGCGGATACTGTTGCGGACGCTGCCTTTCTCGGTGCTTTCCAGCATGGCCTTTACTTCCTCAATGCTCCGGGGCGGGGCTGCTTCTTGTATGGTCTGTTCTGCGGCCTGCCGTATCTTGGGCGGCAAGCTCTGCCATTCGTCTTTCAAGATTGCTCACTTCCTTTCCATAGTCAACGATAAGGACTGCCCGTTCCTCCATATCCGGGGAGAGCAGCACATCCAGCAGATATTCCACATGGGATTGCTTCTGCAAGGCTTCCACAAAAAGCGGGTGCCATGCTTCTTCCGGCATCTTAGGGGCATAGTCCCGTTTCCAGCGGCGCAGAAGATGGTAATAATCGGACAGCACCCGGAAGCAGTAACGCTCCATGCGGCAAAACCGCTGTTCCGGGGTTTCCTGCCGGGGTTTGGGTTTTCTCCTGCCGGGTGGTTCCCTGTCCTCATAGGGGATGGAGAACTCCTGCGCCAGCATGAGGGCGGCTTCCTTCGGACTGACAGCTTCCAGACGGGAAACAAAGTCAATCACATCCCCGTCTGCCTGACAGCCGAAACAGTGAAAGCGCCGGTCAACCTTCATGCTGGGGTTTTTATCAGCATGGAAGGGGCAGACACACATCCCGTTTCGTCCCACCCGGATTCCAAAATGCTCCGCAGCCTGCCGGGTGGTAACAGACTGCTTGACAGCTTTAAATACATTCAAATAAATCCTCCTGAAAATAAGAAAAGCGCCTGTCATTCTCGAAAAAGAAAATAGCAAGCGCCTATTAAAGTTCCATATCCTGTTTTTTCTCTGTGCGGGGCTGCTTCCGTTTCTCGGCCTGTTCTTCCCGGATACGCTGCGTCCGGCCTTTGACTGCCTGCTGGATGGACGGTTTCTTTCCCGGCTCGGCGGTCTGGCGGTACTGTTCAGACGGAAGAACCTGATTGAGCCAGTGACGCACATCCCGGAGAATCTTCACATCCTCCTGTAATGCGGACAACCGTTCCTTATATCCGGCAACTTCTCCGGCAAGCTGTGTCTGTTCCTCATTCAGCTTTTTAATGCTGTACTTCTTCTCCTTCAAATGCACCTTGAAATAACGGATAGCGGCATTATAGGCGTCCAGCTCGTCCCGATGGGCGGCGGCAAACTGTTCCCGTGGCTTCTTAAACCGGATGGCAGCATACTCCACATGAACCGGCTTATGGGCTTCAAAGTTGGCGATATGGGAAAGCAGGGTGTTGATTTCTTTCATACGCTGTTCTTTCGGCTTCATCTCTGCCCGGATGGAAACGGCCTGCCCGCTGACGGTATCCAGATAAGCGTCCAAACTCTGCACAGTGGACAGCTCCTTTTCCCGCAGATAGCGGATAGCTTCCATAACCTTGTTGAAATCGGCAACGCTGCCTGTAAGCTGGCCTTTGCTTGTCCAGCCTGTACGTTCCTCCCGGCGCAAATCCAGATATTTCCCCAGCAGCTCCGGCAGGGTGGGTTCCTTCGATTCCTGCAAGGCTTCCAGCAGGGCGGCTTTTTTCTCCTTCAGGTCTGCAATCCAGCCTTTCAGGTGGCGTACCATCTGCCGGATAGATTGCATAAGGGAATTGGCGGCTTTGATGTCCCGGTTCAAGTTGCCGATGTTGGTCTGTATCCCTCGTTTCTCCATCTGGCTGACTGCTGGCCCCATATGGACGGTGGGGATTTTATCAAGCCCCTGCCGTTCATAGGAACGAAGGTCAAGGCGCTCCGGGCGTCCGTTGGCTTCCAGATAGCGGTTAGCGGTAGCCGCCCAGCCCTGCCGCCAGATCTCTCCGTACTTCTGGTCGTTCCAGTCCACGGTATCCTCCTTGTGGCTTTTCCAGCTCCCGGACGGGAGCCGGATACGCTCGCCGTTCTCGTCAAGGTCATAAACCTTCCGGCTCTTGGGAAGCCATTTCCCGTTTTCGTCCATTGCCCGCATGGTCAGCAGGATGTGGGCGTGGGGATTCCCATTCCCTTTGTCGTGGATGGCAAAATCGGCAATCATGCCTTTAGAAACAAAAAACTCCCGGCAGTAGTCCCGGATAAGGTCGGCGTGCTGTTCCGGGGGGATTTCCCTCGGTATGGCAAGCACGATTCTCCGGGCAAGCTGGGAGTTCCATTGCTTCTCGATAGCTTCGGCGGCGTTCCACAAAGTATTGCGGTCTGCATACGCTGGTGGGGCGTGGGGCGGCAGCATGATTTCTGTATGGACAATCTCGCTTTTATGGGAATAGTATTTCTGCTTCTGGTCGTACTCGGAAAACAGCCGTTCCCCACTCTGGTAGGCGGCAGACGCAACGGCTGACTGGTGGTTGCTGCGCTGGATTATTTTTATATCATGGTGTGGACAGGGCATAGCGTTCCTCCTTCCTGTGGTTGATTTTGGGCAAAAGAAAAGCAGGAAACCGTTTCTGATTTCCTGCTTAGTGGTGTCGCTGGTAGGCGATTAGTATTCAGTTTTGAAGATTCGGGTCAGGTTGGCTCGATGATGGAAAGCTGTCTAATAGCTTAAAAGTTTTTGTTCGCAAATTTACTTGTAATTCCAGTTTCTGTTTTATAAAATCCAAAAATCAGAAAAATAATTCCAACAACTACTCCTGCAAATACGGTAGTCTGTGTAGAAATATTAAGAAGAAGTAAGGATATACACAAAACGATTTCTACCAAACCTAATGTTTTGCCAATACCAATAAAAATATTAGGTGCTATGCTTTGTGCATAATCCCAATGCTCTTGTGACTTCCGAGATGTAGGCGTATTGTATCCGTTACCGGATGTCATATCTTTTACCGGGTGCTTCTTTAAGATATATCCTACAAAAACCATAACAAAGGGTATGATGAAATTCAAAGCAATCAATCCATACATAAAACCATCTCCTTAGATAGTGTTCGTCATTAGCTTTATTATACTACGGGCAGTCCTGTTTTGGAATAGATAAATTGTAAACTTGCTGGACGGGAACAGCTTGCAGCGCAAGGTGTTCCCGGGCGGCAAGTCCACAAAGGGGTAGCTGGCGCAGCCAGCGCAGGGGAAGTGTAGCGTCCCCTGTGATGATTGGAAGCAGCCGCAACGGTGCTGAAAATCATCCGCTTTCCGCAGGAAGCCCCCGGCAGGGCGCAACGCACCGGCTTGACCGGTGTATAGTTGCGCCCTTACTCCGTAAGGGATTCCCCGGCTACCCGCCCTTTCACGCTTTCTGCAACTATTTCCTTCATGCCACTTTGAGAAAATGCCTGTTTCAGAATGTCCATCACATCCTCGTCTGTCAGCACTTCCGGCCTTAAAAGGAAACTTTCCAGCATAGCTCCTCTGGTACAGAGCCGGTGCGTCCGTTCCTTCCGGGTAAGCTGCTTCACCTGGTGTTCCAGTATTTTTTCTTCATGCTGCGCCCGCCGCAGTCTGGCTTCGCCTTTGGCAATCTCCTGATTCAGCTTTTCCAGCTTCTCATTTATCATGGCAGCCCTCCTTTGGGAAGCAGCGTGTAAATGCGGTTTGGTTCTCCCACACCCCGGCGCACCCGCAGGATAAGCCCGATGTCCTCCAATTCTTTCAGGGAACGCTTCACAGTGACGGGGCTGCGGGAGAGGGCTGCCGCTAATTCCATGATAGGAAAACGGACAAACAAAATGCCGTTGCTATCCTCTATCCCTGCCGTAAGGGTGGTGTTCAGCAGACGGGCATACATGACTTTTGCTGTGCTGCTGATCGGCAGCCGAAGCATTGCGGCGGGTAGCGGCATACAAGGCGGCAGAACCGTGTCTGCGCTCATAAATTCAAATTCCATTTAACTGATTTTCTCCTTTCGCTTGGCTCGTTTTGACAGGTAATGGGGGCAGTCTATCACGACAGCCCGGAAACTCTGCTTGCACTTATGCTGGCACTTCCGGCACAGGTCGTTGTAGGTCACACGCCCCCGGTCATTGAGGAAGAAGGAAAGCTCCAACTTCCGTTTCTTGCTCATTCTCGGCATAGTGCCTCCTATCATAGAAAATCCGCCCATTTCAGCCGTAACAACGGGAACAGGCGGATAAAGGTTTTTGGTGTCATGTTTCGGGGCGATTTTCAAGGAAAATACGGCCATAGAGCCGCTTTGAAATGCCCCATAGTATTACGGACGGGGCAGACTACACCCCGCCGATTTGTCGTGTTTGGGTAGCGTTTTGGTATCAGTTCTGCCGGGTTGTCCTGCTGTCGTTCCTGCCCCTGAATCTCACAGCGGCGTTTCGTTCCCGTTGGTACGCTCGCTGCGGTCAAGGTTCCTCCATTTCCTTGCCGCAGGTCGTTGCGCTACATCGCCGGGGAGCATATCCCATCAGGCCGGTCATTCGATTGGAAATAATCCATCGATGAACTGACTTAATCATAGCTCATTTTTGAACCCTTTCCCGTATGTCCATAAAATAGGAAAACCGCCCCAAAATCGAAAAATTCCACGATTTCGGAACGGTATATGGTATAATAAGGAATAACAGCGGCAGCCAGCCGCAGGAAGGAGCGATGTGTTTATGAAAACCCGCATTTCCGTACAGGAACGCCTGAAAGATTTACGGGTGGAACGGGGCTTGAATCTGGAAGAACTGGCACAGGAAACCGGCATTTCAAAATCAGCCCTCGGCAGTTATGAAAACGACAACGACGAATACAAGGAAATTAACCACGGCAGCCTGTTGAAGCTGGCAGACTTCTATCAGGTGTCGGTTGACTATCTGCTCGGCCTTACCAATAATCGGAGATATGAAAACACCCCGATAGAAGAATTACATTTGAGTGATGAAGTCGTGGAACTGCTGAAAAGTGAACGCTTCAATAACCGGCTGCTGTGTGAGATTATCTCCCATGAAAAATTTAAGGAATTGCTGGCAGACGCAGAAATCTATGTGGACGGGATAGCAACCATGCACTTCCATGACACAAACAGCTCACTGGCTGCTTTACGGGCTATGGTACTGGAAGAACACCCCGAAGCTGCGGCAGACCGGGCAATCAAAGTGTTGGAAGCCTGTCAGATAGAGGAAGAAGATTTTTTCTGCCATGTGACGCACAAAACATGGGACGTCATTCTCCATGATATACGCAAGGCGCACGAAAATGACAGCGAAAGTGCGCCGGATACCACGCCTGCCGATGAACTTATACGGGAAGTACAAAAGGCCATGCAATCTCCGGGGGACAGGGTTCAGCAATTCACGGAGATATTCTGCAAGGCGTTCCGGCTCAAATACAAGCGGCTCTCACAAGAGGAACGAAGCCTTTTGAAAAAGCTGTTCAAGAAATCCCCGCTGATAAAACAGTCTGGTATGAACTTCCGGCGCAGGCCGTGGAAATAAAAACAGCCGTTGTAGGATTTTGTTCCTACAGCGGCTGTTTTTATTTATGAATCTTCTCCAACAAAAGACAGGATATTTTCATCAGTTTGTAATGTAATTGTTGCGCTTTCTGAATCATCAGAATAAACTCTTGTTCCATATACGCCTGTAACAGGCTCCTCTAAATTTTCAAAAGTTAATCCGAGTTTCGAAGAAGAATTGTCAATCTTTTCAAGCGAATATGTACCTGTCCATTCTTGTTTATGAGTGTTATCTGTTAAGATAAAACTTTTTTCTTCAAAACTCAATGTCAAATCCAATACTGGTATGTCATCATGCACTGAACCTGAGAATAACATATTACCATCTAAATCAGTAATAAATTCTAAAGACCAGTTATATGATGATACCGACCGAGTTTGGGAAGAATCACACGAACATAAGCCTACACACATAAAAAAACATACGCATATTGCCAATAACCGTTTCATTTTACCTATTACCAACCTTAATTCACAACTGTTTTGCATTTAATTAGGGAAGTGTCACAGGGTAAGAAATAGCGAAAGCTCCACCGCCTGCCAAGGCATTATTAGCGGTAGCAACACCAGAAACAGAAACCGTTCCCTTATCTCCGCTATTACCTGTTCTTCCAGTATCCACATCAGTTTCGATTGTTTCTTCACCGTCGGCTAATTCTGCAAATGCCGTATTGGTGGATTTTTTGTTCATAAGCACATTAACTGTACCAGTCATACCAGTGAACTCCGGTTTTGGAGATTCATACCACGGTACATACAACTTCACATGAACTTGAATCCCATCATCCTCATCATAAGTTGCATAAGAGTTAATACGAACATTAGCGACTGCTCTTTTGGTGACACCATCGGAAATCATAACATCGGTTAAGTATCCGTCATATTCTCCAATGACTACCGGCTGTTGAGTATCCGTTATTTCCGTTGTTGTTTCCGCTGCAAAAGCAGGAACCGCACTCACAGAAAAAAGCATACAAAACGCTACCAACGAGGTAAACAATCTTTTACTAAATTTTTTCATAAACAATACTCCTTTCTAAAATGACCAGAACCTACATTTTTTGTATTCAGTTATTGGCAATATGCCACTAACCTGCAAGCACACTCTCAAATCATAAAATGTTTCAAATGTACTTGTTTTATTTTATGATAGCACTTATTTACATTGGGTGCAATAGAAAATATACACCATTAAAATTTAATTTTTTGTGCAAATCGAATCAAATATAAAATTATATCGCTTTAGATATTGTCCTGTTCTAATTTAATCACATTCATAATACCACAATTCAAGGCTTCACAAATGCGAACCAGCGTTTCCATGCTGATATTCTTTCCCTTGCCCATGTTGGCAATCATATTTGTGGTAAGACCGGCGGCAAGCCGCAAATCCTCTTTCCTCATGCCACGCTCTTTCAGTGTGTTCCATAGTGGCTGATAACTAATGTGCATAGGCTTCCCGCCTTTCTTTCCATCGTCAAGTGTTTTATACCCATTATAGCAGAAATCTTGCGTTTCCACAATATTTCTTGACTACACCGCCGGTTCCGTCTGGATTGTGCTTTTCCTTTCTCCGCTTTTATTACATCTAATTAGCCATGAGCTGCTTCATGCCCTGGGACTTTGCTGATGTGTGATAAAGAAGTAGTAGAAGTGTAAAAAATTTTGCCGTTCCTATCCGGCGTTTGCGCATTGCGCCGGATAGGTCGGGCGGTCATTCGGGCAGGTCTACCTTGCCAACGAAAGAGTAATAAATATCAATGTCCTGTCTGCGTGTGCCGTTCTCGTCATAGCTGCACTCATGCACAACGATTTTCTCCACAAACTCACGCAAAAGGGTAGGGGTAAGTTCTTCAAAGCTGGTGTACTTGCGGACAACATTCATAAACTTTTCTGCGTTTACCGTGGCTTCCTGCGCTTTGGAAAGCTCTGCCCGGATAGCGGCGGCTCTCTCTTTCAGTTCTTTCTGCTCGGCTTCATAGTCTGCCGACAGCTCCGTGAAACGCTCGTCTGAAATGCGCCCGGTCACGCTGTCCTCATACAGCCGCTTGAAGATAGCGGATAACTCGCTGATACGCTTCTCGGCGGCTTCCAGCTCCTTTTTCCTTGCGGCGTTCCTGCGCTTGCCCCCGTCCTCGTTCTGCTCGATCAGCAGCTTCATAAACCGGGCTTCGTGCTTCGCTGCATAGCTGGTGACTTTCCGCAGATTGTCGGTCACTCCGGCGGTCAACAGGTCGGTGCGGATAAAGTGCGCCGTACAGTCACGGGTACGCTTCTTGTAGCTCCCGCAGATATAACAATCCTGCTTGCGGGTGGCGTTCTGGTAACGCTGCTGGTAAAGGACGCTGCCGCAGTCGGCACAAAAGAGTATGCCGGAGAATAAGCCCACTTCATCATAGCGGTTCGGGCGTTTGCGCTGCTTGCGTAACTCCTGCACACGCTCCCACATCTGGGTGTCAATGATAGGCTCATGGTGGTTCTCGAAAATCGCCTGTTTCTCAATGGGGTTCTCTACGCTGTGCTTGGTCTTGTAGGACGGCTTCTCCGTCTTGAAGTTTACCAGACAGCCCGTGTACTCCCTGTTTTCAAGGATATGTACCACGGTATTGGTCGCCCACTTGCACTCATAGCCGGGGTGGTAGCGGCGGGTGCTTCCCGTCCGACGGTATTCCAGCGTTCCCGGCGTGGGGATCTCCTGCTCTGTGAGCATACGGGCTATCTTGGTCGGCCCGTTCCCGGCAAGGCACAAGCTGTAAATCTGCCGCACAACAGGGGCGGCTTCCCCGTCAATGATAAAATTTTCGTCCTCGTCCATAAAGTAGCCGTATACGGGTTTGCTCGTGACGGGCTTCCCGCTCATACCCTTAGACCGTTTTACTGCTTTGATTTTCTTGCTCGTATCTCTCACCAGCCATTCGTTAAAAATGTTCCGCAGAGGGGCAAAATCATTGTCGCCCTGTGCGCTGTCCACTCCGTCATTGATAGCGATAAAGCGGACGCCTTTCTGTGGGAAAATCATTTCCGTATACATTCCCACTTGCAGATAGTTTCGCCCTAACCGTGACATATCCTTGACGATAACGGTGCCGACTTTTCCGGCTTCAATGTCCGCAAGCATGGCTTGAAAACCGGGTCTTTGGAAGTTCGCCCCAGAATAACCGTCATCTGTGTACCATTGCAGATTGGAAAAGCCGTTCTGCTTCGCATAGGTTTCAAGAATACGCTTCTGGTTTGAAATAGAATTGCTCTCACCTTGCAGCTCGTCCTCGTGGGATAATCTCGGATAAAGGGCGGTAATAAGGTTTCGGGTGGTCTGTCTTAACATAGTGTCCTCCATTTCCGACAGCCAGCCCCACTATTCCGTATGACTATCATACCACACGCCGGGGCTGGCTGTACAGTCCTTTCTGCTTCTTTACGTCCCGTCAAATTGCCGATTTTTGTGTAGCAGCTTCCGCTTCCAGCACTTTCAGCATTTTATCGGCGGCGGTGGCGGTGGTGTCCTGCTTGAAATAGCCGGAAACGACAAGGACAGAATTACCTATGCGGATTTCCGTCACGCAATCCGGGCGGCGGGTGCTGCGGTCATTCTTTGGGGTGTTGGTCATAGGCGGCTCTCCTTTCTGTTCATCAGCTTTTTCAGTTGTCCCATTTTCTCCTGCGCCGTGGCTTTTCGGAAGTTGCTCCCGGTAAAGCGGACAGGAGAACACATTTCAATCAGACGGTCATAAATGCGGGCGTGGGCGGTGTCCTCCGGGTGCTGCAAGTCCTCCAGCGTGAGATTAGTCGTGACGATCAGCGGCCTGCCGCTGCGGTAACGGCTGTCAATCACGTTGTAGACCTGCTCTAAGCCGTATTCCGTTCCCCGTTCCATTCCAAAATCGTCAAGGATAAGCAGCGGGAAGCTGCAAAGTCGGGAGATATATTCATTCCTGCCCTCAAAGCTGGCGGCAAGGTCACCCAATATCAATGCAAAGTTTGTCATGCACACGGGGATTTCACGCTCCATAAGGGCATTTGCGATACAGCCCGCAAAATAGCTCTTGCCTGTGCCAACGCCGCCCCATAGCAGATAGCCAATGTTGCGCTCTTTCATGGTTTCCCAGTTCTCCACATAGAAATGGGCGTGTTCCATTTGCGGGCACTTGCCGTTGTCGTTCTCAAACGTCCAGCCCTGCATAGCCGGGTCTGTAAAGCCCCGCCGCTTCAACCGCTCGACAGTTTCAAGGTGACTGCGCTGTTTCTCTGCGGCTTCCCGTTCCTCACGCTCTGCCCGCTGGCAGTCACATTCTGCCGGGTGGCGGTCACGCCCCAGCCATGCGGCGGTTTCTTTGGGGAAATAGCCCTCTTTGGGCTTGTGGCACTTCCCGCAGTATAAAAGCCCGTCCTCGCCGGTGTAGTCCTCCGGCTCCGGCGTGGTGTCGGTCATATTCAAAATCATTTCATCAAATCCATTCGTCATAAGCTCTCGCCCTCCTTACAGGTATAATCGGGTATGCCCTTTTTCGGGGCTTTCTTGGCTGCGTCCTCCTGCGCCCACTTGAAAATCGTGGCTGCATGGCTCTTGTATTTCCTCCCGCTGGAAGCGATATGGCAGGATAGGCGGTCAATGTAATACTCCCACTTGCCGGGAAGCTCTGTTTTCAGCCCGTCAAGCTCCGTATCGGAAAGAATGACATTGTGGTATCTGCCATAGGCGGCGGGGGCGGGGTGTCCCGTTTCTAACTCTCTCTCTTTTTCTATTTCTATATCTATCTCTTTCTCTATCTCTATCTCTGGTGGACAAATGTCCGCTCGATATGGTGGACATTTGTCCGCCCCTGTCTGCGGCAGGGCTTTTTGTTCCTGCAAAGCCAGCCGCGCCCTGCGCTTGCGCTCCCCCTCGGTAGAGGACTGGCCGATTAAAAGCTCAATGTTGCTCATGTAGAGTGCGCCGCTTGGCAAAGGCTCCACAAGCCCCAGCTTCATAAAGATTTTCAAAGCTCTCTCTACGGTACCTACCTGCTGGCGGGTAATGGTCGCAATCATCTGGGCGGTGTAGGGGATATTCTCGTCAAGCTGCAATTTCCCGCCGTTTTTCAGCGATTTCAAGTACAGCTTCAAGAGAATGTTGGAATAGATAACGCCGTCCTGCATACTTTCCAGCAGAACGATTGCATCATCGTCAAAATAGCTCTCTTTCAGCTTGAGGTAGTAATATTTGCGGTTATCTGCCATAGGCTGCGTCCTCCTTTTTCCAGCGTTTGGAATAATAGCGAGGGCATAGTATGATAACCGCCCGGAAGCTCTGTTTGCAGTCACGGGTGCAGCCCCGGCATAGGTCGTTGTAAGTGATACGGTTGCGGTGGTTGAGGAAGAAAGACCATTCCAGCCGCCGCTTCTTGCTCATTCTCGGCAATGGTAAGCTCCTTTCTGCCGTTCCTATCGGTGTAGCGGGATAGGGGGCATTTTCTGTATGTTCTCGGTATCATTTTCGGGCTTTTTCTGCCCTGTAAGCCCCGTTTGGAAGTCGGGGAGTATTGCGGTAAGGGTTCATATCATACCTGTATTTTTGTAGGGTTTCGGTATCATTTCGGGGCGGTCTTTAACGCTCCTGTTCACGCTTTTTCTGCTGGCTCGGTGCGCCCCTTAAAATCTGGTCGATATTGCGTCTGACTGTCTGAAGCTCCTGCGCCCGCTGGCGTTTCTCCCGGTAGTCGTTATATCCGGCGTTCTTCTGGACGGTAAGCTGCTCAATCTCCCTTTGCAGGGCTTTGCTGGCTGGCAGCTTGGTTATTCCATGCTCCCGGAAATAACGGGCGGCTGTGTCCGCTATGATAAAATCGCTTTCGTGCTGTTCCCGGTAGGCTCTCCGGGCTTTCTCCGATTTCTGCGCTTTCAGACCGTCACGGGCGGGCTTCGTGCCGATATAGCCCAAAAGGTTGCGCTGCAATTCCTTTTTCTCCCGGATAGCGGCTTCCAGCCCTTTCAGTCCGGCAAGGCTCTCCTGCGTGGCGGTGTTGGCTGCGGAAATGGCAGCGTCCAGCTCGTCCGGGGAAGAAAAGCCATACTGCTGGTAGAGCATGAGGGTAGCCGACATCTGTTTGAGGTTGTGCATGGTCGCCCACTTCTCATAGCCCCGTCCTTTCCCCTCGGCTCGCTTGGCGGCTATGTCTACCATGCGCTGTACAGCGTCATTGTTCGGGGCGTTTTTCGCTTCTTTTTTCGTCCGTAAGCGGTCTTTGATACTGCCGGGGTATTCCGCTATGGCTGCGGGTTTTTCGGCGGCTCTGGCGGCGTTCTGCTCCAAAACGGAGAGGACAGCAGCCCGGTCAAAATCGTCCCCCAGCTTCCGGGCGGTAATTGGCTTCGTCCTGTCCGGCGTGAGGTAACTTAGCCGCCCCCGGCTCTCCTTGACGGTCACACCATGCCGGAGAAGCAGGGCGGCAAACTCATCAAAGCCGGAAGCAGCGGCAAGGGCTTCCCGGATAGTCCGGCGCAGCTTCGCCTTATCCGTTTCAAACTTGGTCTGCCGGGGCGCGATACCGTCCGCAGCAATAGGGGCGTTGGCTCTGTCAAGGGCAGCCTGTCCTTTCTTCTGCGCCCAATACTCACGCTCGGTAATGCGTTCTTTGCTGCCGTTCAAAAGGTCTATCTGGTAAAGCCCCTCGCTGTGGCACATCTCCATGACTTCGGCTTTCAGATAGTTCATAGCTGCGTCCGTACAGCGGTGCTTGCAGCCTGCTTTCCTGTCCGCTGGCCTGTCCATGTGGGGCAGCATGGGAACCTCCGCAATCCGCAGACTGTTAATGACGATATGCACATGGATATTTTCGGTGTGGCTGTGTCCGTCCGGGTGGGTGCAGACAAGGGCCTGGTGTCCGGGGAAATGCTCGGCGCAGAACTTCTCGCCCAGCTCCTGCGCCCGATCAACGGTCAAGCCGTTGTCCGGGCCGTCCCGTGGGTCAAAGCTGATGATGTAGTGGTGGCTCTTTACGTCCTCCCGTTTCTGGTTCTTGCCGTAGCGGAGATTGGAGCGCATACAGGCAACGGCAAAATCCTCCCCGCCACAATTCAGAGAGGATATGCGGTAGTCTACCCTCGGTATGAGCCGCCCGTCTGCGTCAAGGGTGGGCTTCATGGTAAACTCGTCATGCTCGAATGTGAGGTATTTTTCAGCGTCCCCGTAGTTGGCATTTTTAGAGCTGATATGTTTGAGTATCGCCAACGGCTTCACCTACTTTCTGCAAGACTTCAAACTTCAAGGCGGCAAGGTCGGCGGCGGCTCCCCGCACTTCCTTTTCCAGCCCCCGGTAGGGGCTTCCGTATTCGTTCAGGCTCCGGGCAATCTGGTTTAAGTTGCCGCCGATTTTCCCGTACTCTGCCGTGAGCTTGGAGAGGGCGGCAAGCAGCCCGTCATTGACCGGGGAAACGGTGACAATGGGGCGTATGGTCGCTTTCCGTATGGCTTGCCGGATAAACTCGGACTGGCTGATTTCATAAGCCGCCAGCCGCCCGGTGAAGTCGGCGTATTCTTCATCGGTCATGCGGGTCTTTACCACATGACGGCGGTGGGGCGTATTGTATTTCTTTCGCATGGTCTGTGACCTCCTTTCTCGCCCGACAGGGCGCATAGCAGGGTTTGGGGAAGGCACTCCCCAACAAGATTCCCGCAGGGGCAAAAATAAGCGGAGAGCGAATTTTGGCACCTCGGTAGAATCTTGCTCTGAAAAACTCCGGCGTTCCCCGGCTCCCGTCCTTTCCGCTAACAAAACGTTTCAAAAGGGCTTTGCTACCCGCTATTCCGGCTTATCTTGAAAATTTTCCTTTCACTACCTACAACACCACGCAAAGCAAAATGGACGGAGATTTTTAGAATTTCCCCTCTATTCCCTACAACACCACGCAAGCCGGAATAGGCGGACAATGGCAGTATTTTTTTCTTTGATACCCTCTACGGATAAGTAAGGGATTTTGCCAACTGCGGCGGCTATTTTCCCTTTTGTTTTTTCATACTGGGGATTTTCAAAAATGCCAAACAGGAACGAAAAAAAGCAGCAAATCTGTTGAATAGATTTACTGCTTTCTGGTTGCCGGCGAAGCGGCGGTTATTCAGTTGTAGGCGGTAGGGCTATCTCCCAAAGCGGAACTTGAAAATAGCTGTGAGAAGCGTCTGGGTGATGTAATCCTCTGTATCTTGGTCTACCCGTCCATTCACACGGGCGGCACATTGTATGCGGCGGCGGTAATACTGCAATACAGTTCCCACCGCTTCCGGCTCCCCGCTGGCGGCTTGGACGATTGTTTCATAGGGGAGAAGCCTATTATTTCTCATATGCCATTCCCTCCATTTCCGCTTGGAGCTGCCGTAGGGCTTTTCGGATATGGTAGCCCGCTGTGCTGCGGCTGCGCCCGTACTGTCTGCCAATTTCGTGCTGTGGAATACGCTTGAAAAAGGACAGGTAAATCATTTCCCGCTCCCGTTCGTCCAGCCGTGACAGGGCTTCCGCAAGTAAACCGCTGCTGAAAATGACCGTATCGCCGCAAAGGGTAAGTATGTATTCCTCGTCCGGCTCCGGGGCTTGGAAATATTCATCTGTCGTGCCTAAAGGGTAGTGCTTTTCGTCTGTGAGGTATTCAAGGGATATTTCTCTTTTGTGCTTCCTGCTCCGTGTCCTCGCTGCGTTGATCGTTGCATTTCGGATAACGACTTTGCAAAAGGCATGGAAAGTGTACTCGATATGTTCCCGATATTCTTCTGTACAGGTCATGGAAAATCCCCCTTTCCTCCCAAAAGGGCTGTGGCTGGTTAGTAGTTGCTTTTTATGATAGTAAGGGGCGGCAGCACTTTAGGCTGTCGCTCCTTGACTGCCTAACTGCAAAACCGGGCGGGGCTGTCAACGGCGGGCGAAGCCCGTTCATCTTGACCGTTGACTGGCTCGGCCGGGTTTGCTATTTATCCGGCAAACTTGAATTTATTTTAAGCTATCACGTTTTACCTTCTTAAGCCTTACTATCATTACCATAGGAATTTCTTTGTTGGTTTTAAAACATTCTTCATAAAATCCATCAATGACAAATCCAGCTCTAAAACAAAGGTTAAAAATATCTTGTATGGAACGATGATAATAAATCTGCTCTTTCGGTTGCCCTTCAATCGCTATATCATAGTAACTGTGCGGTGTCATATATTTTTCAGTCAACGTGACAAAACAAGGGTGTTGCGTTGCAAAGACAAAAATTCCGCTTTCCTGCAACAGTTCATAAACAGCCATAAGAAGTGGTTCAATATCCGTAATATCCATAATTGCCATATTAGAAACTGCTTTCGTAAAGGCTCGATCTCTTTTTAATTCTAATATACTTTTTCTATCGGTCGCATCCGCCACACAAAATTCAATTTGTTTTGCATATTGTGATTGCCGTCTTTTAGCCAATTCTATCATTTTTTTGCTGTAATCAAAAGCGACAACCGAAGCGCCTCTTTGTGCAAGATACGAAGAATAATTTCCATTGCCACACGCAATATCCAAAATGTAATCCGCAGGATTAGGAGATAGAAGTTCCGTTACTTTGGGACGCACTACCTCTCTGTGAAATTCATTAGATTCGTCACCCATTGCATTATCCCAAAATTGTGCGTTCTCCTCCCAGATTTTTTTACTTTCCTCTGTTCCCATGTTCTCTCCCACTCCCCAAATTTGCTTTTTTGCTTCCATTAAATCTTCCTTACTATATTCCATTGTTACCCTCCATAACTTCTGATTGTTGCCGTCTTGACGATTATGTATCTTTACATTACCTTCTGAAACATATGGCGCACCTTGTCCAGGCGGCTGTTTGGACGGCGGGGCTGGATGACCGGCTGACCGACAGCGGCCTGATATCCTTTCAGCTCTGTAAGGCATACGCTCCGCCCGTTGGTGTAAAAGGCCAGATCAGTACGGTATGCCTGTATACAGCGGGCGGGAATCTCGCCAGTAAAGACAACTTCATCCTTTTTTACCTGGGCCGTTTCGATGGTGGCACAGTATTTCGGTGCATCATGATAAGCCCTGGAAAGGTATTCCTGGGGCGCATAGAGGATGAAGGAGAGATAAGGTTCCAGCAGCTGCGTCCCCGATTCCTTCAATGCCTGTTCCAATACAATCGGGGCCAATGAGCGGAAGTCCGCCGGCGTGCTGACCGGACTGTAATAAAGCCCGTATTCAAAGCAAATCTTACAGTCCGTTACGTTCCAGCCGAACAAGCCCTGCTCCAGCCCGTAACGGATACCATCCCTGACAGCGTTTTGAAAACTCTGGTTCAAGTATCCCAGCGAAACCCGGCTCTCGTATTGTACACCGGAGCCAAGCGAGAGTGGTGTAACAGACAGTCCTATGGATGCCCAAAACGGGTTGGGCGGCACCTCGATATGGATGGTGTGGCTGGCTGCTTTGAGCGGCCGCTCCATATAAATGACGGAGGGTTCCTTTACCACTGTTTCAAGCTTGTATTTTTCCGACAGCAAAGCGGAAACAACCTCCAACTGCACCCGGCCCAAAAAAGAAAGAATGATCTCATGGGTGATGGAATCCACCTCGCAGCGCAAAAGCGGGTCAGTATCCGCAAGTTGCGTAAGAGCGTCCAGCAGCCGTTCTCTTTGCGCTGCCGTTTTCGGCGCAATCGACGTCCGCAGCATGGGGAGGGGGTCCTCACGCCACCTTTTACGAGGGAGCCGGGTTGGGTCCCCTAATACATCGTTTAACCTCACGCTGTCGCTGGGAAGGATAACAATTTCACCCGGATAAGCGGTGTCTGTCCGAACAATTTCCCCTTTGGATGGAATACGCATCTCTGTGATTTTCAGCTTTTCTCTCCCGGCCAGGGCCACCGTATCCCGCAGGCGCAGCGTTCCGCTGTATAGCCGTAGATAGACACGCCGCTGGCCGCAATCTGTATACTCCACCTTGAAAACGCTGCCGCATAGGGCGGCGCTCCCCTGTTCCCCAATCGGTTGGAACAGCCCTGTCACCGCATCCATCAACGGTTGAATGCCAAGGCCCTTTTTGGCGCTGCCATAATAGACCGGGAACAGGGAGGCGTCTTGAACCCGCCGCTGTTCCTCCCGCACAAGTTTTTCCCGGCTGATTGGTTCTCCTGCGATATACTTTTCCAATAATTTATCGTTATTTTCGATGACCGCATCCCATGCTTCTATGTCGGTATTTTCCTCCAGGACTATTTCCGGGGACAGCGACACCGTCTGCTTGATGATAATATCGGCGGAGAGCTTATCCCGAACAGACTGAACCACGCTCTGCAAATCAACGCCAGCCTGGTCGATCTTGTTGATAAAGATAACGGTGGGAATGTTCATTTTCCGCAGGGCATGGAACAGAATACGGGTCTGGGCCTGCACGCCATCTTTAGCGGAGATCACCAAGATGGCCCCATCTAAAACAGCCAAAGAGCGGTACACCTCCGCCAAAAAATCCATGTGGCCGGGCGTATCCACAATGTTGACTTTACATCTGTGCCACTGGAAGGAAGTGACTGCCGCTTGAATGGTAATCCCACGCTGCCGTTCCAAAATCATAGTGTCTGTTCTTGTAGTTCCTTTATCCACGTTTCCTTGTTCCGCAATCGCTCCACTGGTGTACAGCAGGCTTTCCGTCAATGTTGTTTTTCCTGCGTCTACATGGGCGAGAATTCCAATATTGATTATTTTCATGTGATTGTCCTCCTTTTACAGCCCCAAAAGGGCATAAAAATCCCCAGCAGTAAAATACTTTTACCACTGGGGATTATAATTTGCGGACATACACATATACAGCATACACCTGTTTGTGATTGCTGTTTTTCGGATATGTCAAAATTGATAAGGCAAAAGTATTCTTAAATTGGGTACAAAAAACCAAGCCCCCACAAAAGGGACTATCATAATCCTTTGTTCCCACTATTTGATTATAGTTTTATTTAAGAATACCTTGCCGCATATTTTTTACTCCTTTTTTGGAATGATGCTATTATATCACATTAGTTTTAGGAAAGCAAGTACCTAAAAGAAATTTTTCTTCCCCTTATATGTAACAATCATACCGGCTTCCTAGCGTTCAGAATGGTTTCTGCTGTCTGCTGTGGTGTTTGGTTGGAATTGTCCAACCAAAAGCCGATCCGTGGTGTTGTCTGCATAAATGTATCGTATAAGGTTTCAACCGTAAAGCCGGAATAGCCTGTTTTCTCCCTGTATCGTTCCCTTCCTTTTATTGTTTCCACATCTGGACAAAGAACGACAACCTCAACAGGGTATTTATGCGGCACAAAAAATATGTACATGTAACTAATTCAACACATTTATAATTTGAATAGGGACATTATAGCATTTACTAAATACAAATTCAATGTATACGGAAATAAAGATATAAGGAGTGGGAAGGATTCCGCCGTAGTCGGCATTGTAGGAAAATCCAAAAGTTTAGATTTTCCCACAATGCTTATCTTTTGGTCTTTGGTTCGGAATAGTGTAGTGCTGGCGGTCTATCTCTTGTTTTCGGTTGCTTGCTTCCTTACCGTACATGAGCATTTGCGCCGGGGTTATCGTTGCCGTAGCCCTCAAGCAGATTGATTGCACCCCAGATGCCAAGACCTGCGCCCAGAGCGATAACGAGAGTCTGAAGAACGGTTACTGCGCTATTGAAAAATGCCATAATATTTTCCTCCTAAAATTTGAAATTGTTTTGAGAATAGAAAAAGCCCTCCGTACTACCGGCATCAAAACCGGACGGAAGGCTTAGTTTACGAGAATCTTTTCAAGGAACTCCTCGACGGTTATCACGCCAAGTTTCTGTTCCATTCTGCTTCTTGCATATTCAGTTTCACAATCATATATATCACCACCACCTTTCATAAGAAACAGCCAATACATTGACTGCAACAAATCTTCACGAGAAGCACAGATTGTCGGTGAAAAAACGACAGGTGAAACCTTCAGAACCTCTGCGAGTTTCGCTGTGGTTTCTGCATTAGGGGTTCGAGCGTTTTTCTCATACTGAGCAATACGGACATCCGCTGTTTTCTCGGAATACCCCATCAGGAGTCCAAGCTCTTTCTGGGTAAGGCGGCGAAATCGTCTAACGAACTTCAATCGCTGCCCAATAGAGGTATCCGTGATCCACCAAGTCATTTTTTTTACACCTCGCTTTCTGCAAATTCTCGATATACAACCTCATTTTTTGCTCTGCGCTTGCCTACGGCTTCACTGGGAGCAAGGTCAGGGTAGGTTGCCTGCACTTTCTGTCTGCTTCTGCGGACAGTTTCAAACCCCGGAAAGCTGCGTCTATCCAGTTCCTTCAAAAACACAGGAACCGTCATGGCATGAATGTCGATGCCACGCAGACCGGAATAGTGTTCCAGTACCATCAGGTACAAATGATTGTCGGTATTTCTTGCCTTGTGGTCGTGTTCCAAGATGTTCTTAACCAGGGCAGATACCGTTTTCAGATTTTCCAAACAGAAACCTCCTTAATCCGCATCGACTACCACAAACTCATCACCTGCCTTGAGCTTCAACCTTCGACTCAGAAACTGCTCAATGTTGAACTCATTTCTCTTATCAAAGTCTGATGTGTACTTATAATTGGGGTGCTGCGTCAGATCGTACTTGTCAGAAAGAAACGGTCTGACACCACGCAACTGCAAAATACACTTGCTGCCATCCAGAACCGCAAGCTCATCTACGCTCGCAAGGTCTTTGCCTAACTTCTGATAATTCAAGCCGTAAGACGGGCTGTTACCTCTGGTGTTGGAGGTGTTGTAGGTGTCGATAGTTTCTTTTCCCAATGCCTGATTCAGTTCTTTGAGCGTGGTTGGCTCAGAACCACCCAGGAAAATTCGGGAATCCATGTTGCCGATGATGGTATCGGCATTGTCTTTATAAATGGCTTTCAGCTGTGATTGTGCCTGGAGAACAAGGCAAGCCGATATTTCACGGCTTCGGATTGTCGCTACCAGTTTTTCCAGATTGGGAATCTGACCGATGTTTGCCATCTCATCAATCAAGCAGCGCACATGAACCGGCAGTCTGCCGCCGTACACATCATCTGCTTTCTCGCACAACAAGTTGAACAGCTGTGTGTAAATCATGGAGATCAAAAAATTAAACGTCGCATCCGTATCTGACATAATCAGAAAGAGCGCCGTTTTCTTATCTCCGAGAGTATCCAACTGCAACTCGTCATAGGCAGTCACATCTCTGACCTCCTGAATATCAAAAGGAGCCAGACGAGCGCCGCAGGAAATCAAAATCGACTTAGCGGTCTTGCCAGAGACGAAAAGTCAAGGACTTTTTCATCAAATTCACAAAGAAGTCACATTTTGAGGACTTCCTCACGGAGCAGACGCTTGATTTTGTCCTCCATCGTCTCTTTTGCGGTCTGGCTGAAATGGACACGGACGATATAGGTTGTCTTGCCGATCTGCTTTCTGACAGTCGGGCAAGTGGCGGTGTTAGTTGCAGTATTGTTCATTCAAAATCCTCCTGTAAATGAAAAATGCCCGGTGACTGTTCATCATCGGGCGGTGTCGGTATGATGGAACAAGGCAAGGCGGCAACATTAAGGTATCTATAAAAACCTTGCCGTCTTTGCCACGCTTGCCGTGTTCCTGTTGTCAGTTTCGGAGATAGCAGACCCATGCTGTGCCGTCTTTCTCGGTCACAAGTCTGTCCCCGATACGGCTCTTTGCCGTTCTCATGGTGCGTGAAGAAATCCCACGCTCATTGACTGCCTTTTCCAACTCTGCGCTCGGCATACGCTTTCCGTCCGCAAGCAGTTCCAGAATGAGCATTTGCGCCTGTGCGGTCTTGCTCTCGGTCTTGGCGGTGTCTGTCCCGGCAAGAAGCTCGTCAGCGGTAATGTCATAAGCCCCTATCCACTCAAAACCTTTCTCATCTCCCAGAGAAAAGGCAAGGGACTGTCCGGGCGGCGCAAGGGAGCTTTTCTCATGGATAAGCACCCTCGTTGTCGGACTGTCCTTCAGCTTGCCAATAAACAGCAGACTGCGGACTGCCGCCGTAATGTCGATAGACCCCAATCCCCGGTAGGTGCTTTGCGTTCCTGCGGCTTTGTTCAGGTGTCCAATCAGCACGATAGCGCACCCAGTAGCCTGTGCAATGTCTCCCAGACTGCGGAAGATGGGACGGACTTCATTTGCCCGGTTCATGTCCACATCTGCGCCCAGAAACGCCTGTACCGGGTCAATGATAACAAGCCTTGCGTTGTTCTCCCGGATTGCCCTTGCTATGCGCTCATCGGCAAGGGTCAGCGGTGTGTCCCTATCGTCAATGACAAGCACTCTTTCAAGGTCTGCTTCCGCTTCCATCAGTCGGGGCTTGACGGTATCGCCCAGACCGTCCTCTGCGGTCTGGTAGATGATGTTGAAAGGCTCAAGGGTCTCCATACCGGGTAAAGGCTTTCGGTTGGTGCAAGCCGCCGCAAGACGCATGGCAAAGTAGGTCTTGCCCTCGCCGGGGTTGCCCTGTATGATGGTCAGCTTTCCAAAGGGAATATACGGAAACCATAACCAATCCACGCTCGTCAGCTCCACATCTGCCATACGGAGCATGGGGACAGGCTGGGCAGTGGGCAGCTCTCGCAGCGTGATTGTTTCCGCTATAAATTTGCGGCTCGGAATGTCCCCTTGCTGACGGAGAACATCGTTCCAGTCTTTCCTTGCCGGGACAAGGCGAATGACGGCGATCTCGCTGGGAATGGACTGTGCCAGTCGGGTACAGGCTTCGCTTCCTGCGGTATCGCTGTCAAGGCAGAGGAATACTTTTTGGGTGTCCTTGCGTTCAGAAAGAAAACGGTCAAGGGCTTTTCCCGAAACGCCGCCCAGGGCAAGATAGCTCCTTGTCTGCCAGTCCTGCGGATAAAGGCAGATGAACGATAACAGGTCAATCGGCGCTTCAAAGACAAAGAGCTGATTGCCATTACCCTCGTGTCGGAACGGATAGGATTTGTCAGACCCGGCAATGTCCTGTCTGAATGGGTCTGCCATTCCTCGCACATGGGCGTATCTCGGCGTACCGCTTCGGTCTCTGCCGACAAACACAACATTGTGCCGCTTTGCGTCCTCGTAAATATCCCCGGAAAGAAGAAAAACCTCAACAAGCGTTTTGTTGAGACCTCGGCTTTCTGTGAGATATTGGATTGCTCTGTCGGCTGTCCTGTTGTGCAAGGGCAAGTGAAACGCTGTGGGCGGTGCTGTGCTGGCTTCGCTCTGTCCCTCACCGCTTTCGCCGGTTAAGAGCTGGACAGCTTCGGGAAAGGACTTGCCGTAAAACTCCATGACAAAATCAATGGGATAGCCGCCCTTGCTCTGGCTATGGCGAAACCACTTGTTTCCCCGGACGGTCAGGCTGTCATGTTCTTTCCAGCGGTATTCCCGTCCGCTTTTGATAAGCGTCTCTCCCTGTGTGCGGAGAAAATCTTCCAGACTGACGGCGTTTGCCCGATCAATCTGCGCTTGGGTGTAATTCATCGTGATAGTTCCTCCTTTTTCTGTCGTGTTTGGGGTCGATTTTGGAGCTTTTGTTCCTCTGTGCGCTCGTTAAATCGGGCGGCAGTATCTACACATGACTTGACCTTCCAAAGGCGGTGTAAATCGTCTCTGACAGCCTTAAACTCGCCATAGGTGGTTTCGTGCGCCTGTTCCAGCTCGTCATACTCTTCGGTCAGCTTTTTCATATCCACCTTGCCGTCCGGGAACTCCCCGGTCAGCTTTCGTCTGGCGGCGTAGAACTGTATCAGTTCCGCTTCATGCTCTGCCTTGTACTTGGCTCTGGGCTTCTCAAACTTGATTTTCTTCAAGCCGTCATAGACAGGCTTCAAGTTCTGGAAAGCAGCGGAGCTGTCATAGAGCTGCTTAATTGCTTTCATTCGGGCGGTCTGTTCGTCCAGCGTTTTCTTCAAGCTCTCTGTGGCAGCACTGTGTTCGCTGACACGGCGTTCCAAATCCTCAAGGGAGTAAATGCCGTTTGCCCGGAGATAATTGAAAGTATCGTTCATCTCCTTTAGGTTGCTGATTTTGCCTTTCTGGGAATACACCCCGGCTTTGCGCTGGGTGTAATAGGCGTTCAGCAGAGAAACAAGGTCGGGTGCCTGTGGCTTGGTAAGCTCGGCTTTCATATCCGCTATCCAGCCCATAAGCGAAGTGATTTTCTTCTTGATGTCCCGGATCACGGCGTTGGTGGCTTTGATCCAGCGGTTGAACTCGCCTTTCTCGGTGCGGATACCTTTCTTCTCCATTGCCCGGACGGTTGCGCCCTCGTGGACGGTGGGAAGAAGCTCTACGCCCTGACGCTCATAGCTTCGGTGGTCGATACGAACGTCAAGCCCCTTTTCCGCAAACTTGGCGTTGCATAGCTCCGCCCATGTCTGCCGCCAGTATTCCAGCGTTTCGGGACTGCCCCAGTCGGTAGTGGGAACGGCGTTGAACACAAACTTTCCGTCTGCGTCCCGGATACGGTTGCCGTCCTCGTCCAGCTCATACACCCGGCGTTGCTTTAGTCCCCATTTGCCGTTCTGCTCGATGGGGCGGATGGGGCAAAGCACATGAAAATGCGGGTTTGGTATGCCGCCGTCCTCCCGGTCTGGCTGGTGTACGGCGAAGTCAACCACCATGCCCCGGCTCACAAAGTTCTCCAACAAAAATTGCCTTGCAAGAGCGATGTTTTCCTCAAGGGAAAATTCATTCTGCAAGGCAATGTCAAAGCTGTATGCAAGTTGGGCGTTCTTTCCACGCTCGGCTTTTTCCACGGCGTTCCATAGGGTCTGGCGGTCTGCGTATTCGGGCGGTGCATGGGACGGCAGGAGAATGTCAGAGCAGATCACGCCGCCCTTGCGGGTGTAGTCGCTGTATTCGCCGTAATACTCGCTATACAATCGCTCCCCGGCACGGTAGGCGGCAGAAGCAATAGCGGACTGTCCTGCGCTTCGCTTAGTCTGCGTGACGCTCAGATGAAATAGTGCCATCGGCTTTCAACTCCTTTTCTCTGTTCGCTTGGTTGGTGTGAGTAATCGCCATGTGACGGACGGCTCGCTGGACTTCGGACAGGGAAAAGATGTGTTCCATCAGCTCCGTCATTTCGGCACGGTTGAGATCTTTGACCTCCGGGGCAAGGCTCTCAATCGTGCCGCCCAGATTGCAAAGACGATGGGTGCGCTTTTGTCTCTCGCCTTTCTCCAGATACTTCTTTCTGTTCTCCAGACGCTCCAGCTTGTGCTGTTCCTGTGCAAGCTGTGTCTCGACCTGTTCCTTTTCGGCTCGGAGCTGTTCAAGGTTTTTCGGTTTTGTCATTTTTCGTGACCTCCTTTTTTGAAAATGGGGATAAAAAAAGACCGTCAACTTTTCGCAGATTGCGACCAGTCAACGGTCAGTTTTTCGGTATTCAGTTGTTGTGTTCAGTTCGGTAAATTGAAGTTGGTCAAAGTTGTTGGCGAAGATATTCCACAACATTTCCATTCGTATCATAGAAACAGATGTTTCCTACATTGAGGGGCAGGACAATGGCGAAAGGCTTGCCACTATCAATATCAATCACCTGAATGCCGTTGCCATCATCTACTTCAAGTCGAACAATATTTTGGGTATTCATTGAGATAAATGCCCTTTCGTTATTTCCCTCAACAACAAACTCTGCAATGTAATCATCAACCTCAACTATATCTCCACCACCACGGAAGAAATATCCAAAAGACAAGCCAGGGCGATTTACATAGACAGAAAAAGTGTGGTCTGTCTTGTCCTGTGGGTAAGAAATAAATGCAGCCATTGTGTCGGAAATGCTTCCATCAACAATCCAATCATCCAAAATTTTTTGAGATTGGCGAATGTCTGCTTCTAAACTGTTTGCGGTTTTACCAATGTCATTGTTTGCATAAAGGAAACCGAAAACCAACACACAAGCCAAAATAACACCCAAGAGGATTATGGGTAATTTCTTTTTCATAGAATCACACTCCTTTATCAAATTAAGATTCTTGATTTTCAAACTTGCTGGCGGCGAACGGTTTGTCAAAACCGTTTGCGGACGGCAAGTCCACAGGGGATAGCCGCTTTAGCGGCGCAAGGGGGTGTAGCCACCTTGACGGAACGAAGTGACGCAACATTCTCGGTCATGCAGTTTTCTTCTGCTGACGGAGAATGAAGCTCCGCAGGACGCACTACTCTCGACAGAGAGTATAGAAGTGCGCCCTTAGAGTTCTAAGGGTATTTTTAGATAATTGGGAATGTTTCTTTGTCAAACTGCGTAACATTGAACACGATACGCCACTCGACATCATCACCAACCGGTTCAAAGTGCAGAGCAGAACAAGCAGCATGAAGTTTTTCTTGTGAATTTGTTCCATATATAACTGCTGTCGGACCATCTGCACCACCAATAACACCAACAACAAAACAGGAACTACTGCCAACTGGACGGAACGAATGATCGTCTGGTGTAACTTCTATCGGTCTATCGCCTTCATCACAGTCAAAAACCGAAATGTTCTCCATCGGTTCAGGGGTAAGTGTATAACTCATGGCAATATAATGTGTCGGATAAATCCAGCGATCAGAACCAAAACTATTTTGAGGAACTGTCTGCTGTTCTATTTCCTGCACGGTCAGTGTATGGGTTATTCCGCTAACAGGATGGGAAAACATAAATGAATCTCCGGGTGCGTGAACTTTGAAATGTGAGCCTGGAACTTGTCCTGGTTGCTGCTCCATTGTAAGAAAAAGTTTATTGATTTCAGGGTGATGCTTGGTTCCCCAAGGAAATACGTCTCTGCATATGACCCAGCCATAAGTACTATCCAGCCCATAATGGTCGATTGCCCATTTTGCTTCCAACTCATTGATAACGCCATCTGGCAGACAAGGATTAAAGCTCACAGCGCAGCCATGGGTTGTCTGTAATATTTTCTCGTTTAACTTCAAGCAAGGTTTGAAGTTAAAACAAAGTGGGTTTTCCCATTCCATCTGCATCTGTTGCTCACGGGTAAAATTTTCACATGAGTCATTTTCCCAGTCCAGATTCCATTTTTTCATGAAGTCACGGATGCTTTCTGAATCAACTCGCATACAAAAATCAACGACAAGTCCTTTGCTACATGAATAAGCTGCCGGAATTACCCAATGATATCCAGCCCAATCGAATTGTTTATCCAGCTTGATCTCTTTTCCGGCACGGTCTTTACCTCGATGTCCCCAGAAATCTCCATCAAAGTAGACCTTCCATTCAGGGGCAACCAATTCTGCTTCTGAAGTCATATCATTATCGTAATAATCTTCTGTGTATTTAATCTGACTGTAATCAAAGGAAGATTGCAGGTTTTTGATATATGTCCACGGTTGTTCCATAGGCAACAAATTCATCTTCTCTGAAATTTCCGATAAAGTTTGCTGTTGTTCCTGGGTTGTAGGGTTTTCATTGAGAAAGGCTTCAAACTGTGCTTCGTTCCACATCCACGCTTGTTCCACTGCCGCCACATCACCACAAGCCAGTATAAGCCGCAGAAAGTCGGTAAAATTTTCAGCTACTGGATGAACATAATCAGGAGAAGTATTCATGGGGCTGACAGAGAAAACCATCTCTCCAAATCCACGAATGAAACAGAAGTGGATACCATCTATCCCTGCCCATCCAAAAACCGATGCCCCTTTTGGGGTACAAAAATAATTTGTATTATCCTCACGGAGTTCAACTCCCACAGGACTTAAATCGACACCCCGCTGTAAAAATTTTTTCAAAATTCTATTCATTAAGCATTCCCCCATAAAATTAGTGCTATCACGCTCTTGATTGTAGTAAATTTTATCACAAGAGTGTGAATAAATCTACTGGCGAATGCTGAAACCGCCCGAACAGTTTCTTTCTGCTCAGGCGGCTTTCTTCATCCATTTTTCTTTCTTCTGCTGCACTTGTTCATGGGCTTCCTGCTGAACATCAGCCCAGCGGAAAAGCCATACTTGAAGTGACTTTCACTTTCTTCACATTGGGCGATTGCTGTCTGCGCCCGGAGTTCCTGCACCAGCTCATAGTCCTCTTTGCTGAGCCGCTGGGACAACTGCTCCATGAGCTTTTCACAGGCTATGACTGCCTTTCGGTATTCCGGTGATGTAGGTACAACTGTCTCGCAGGGATAAAACTCCCCATTATACATGGCTTCCAAAATCATAGCTTTACCTCTCTCAACAGTAGATTAGTTCCGTCTTGATGATTTCCTCTGCCCGGCAGCGGATGGAGTTCATTGACTGCACCCATAACATCTGATTTTCCGCTTTCATGGCTTCGGTCACGCCCTCGGCTTTCATCATCTGCCGGATAATCAAGTCCAGCCTGTCTGCCGCCTGCTCGTTCAGATCGGCAACGACGGTGTGGAGGCTGCCGGACAAAATTAGCTCGTTGTAAAGCATGGGACGGTGCAATTTCAGATAGGACTGGTGCAAGCGTCCCCAATGCCCAATAGGTCGGCGTTCCTCCGGCAGCTTCAAGTCCGGCACATAGTAGTCGCCCACCAACACATAGTCCATACCGTTCTCATGGATTCTCGGTTTCAACTCTTTCATAAAATCACGCTCCCTTTCTCGGTCCCAGCTGCGGCAAACTGCTCACCGGGATAAATACCCCTCTGGCAATATCCTCGGTGCGGATTGCCTGTTTTCTGGCTTCAATCTCCGCTTTTTTCTTGGCTTTCGTGCGCTCCTCATACTCTTTCTGTTTACCATTGGCTTTCCGCTTCAAGTAGTTCTGGTGGAGCCTGTCCTTGCGTTCCTCACGCTTGCGGATTTCCTCCAATTCCTCCAGGGTCAGCTCCACTTCTCCAAACGCTGGGGGAACGAATCGCCCAACGAAATTGAAGTAAATCTCGACCTCCTGTGTGGTCTGTATACTGCCTTTGCGGTCACGCTCATGCACAAGGATTTTCTCGATAAACTCGTTGAGCATAGCAATGGTCAGCTTGTCGAAGTTCTCATACTTGTCAATCAGAGCGATAAAACGATCAGCGTCCTTTTCGTGCTTCTCATAGCTCTTGACAGCCTTTTCCAGAACAGAGATTTCAGCGGTAAGCTCGGACTGTTCCTTTTCGTATTGAGCGTCCAGAGTGGCATATCTGCTGTCAGACAGCTTGCCTAAAATGTTGTCCTCATAGATTTTGCAGAGCAGGACTTCCAGCTCGGACACTCTCTGCTTGGCGGTGGCAAGGCGTGACCGCTGTTTCTTAACCTCTGCTGTCTGCTGGCTGGACTGCGCTTCCTGTACCACACGGACAAACTCGGCTCGGTCATGCTTGGCATATTCTGCAATGGCTTTCAGCATTTCTGAAACAAGGGACAGTACCACATCTTCATTGATACGGTGCTGTGTCATGCAGAGCTTTCCAACTGGGACTTTGCTGTATTGGGAGCAGGTATATTGAGAAATACGCTTGCCGTTGTTGGTGCGGTGGACATACATCTTGCCACCGCAATCGGCGCAATAGAGCAAGCCCGTGAGGGGAGCTGCTTCGCCCCAGCCGTCTGGGTAGCGTCTGACATTCCCACGGATTTTCTGCACAAGGTTAAAGGTCTGCTGGTCAATGATAGGCTCATGGGTATTCTCGAAAATTGCCCATTCGTCCTCCGGGACATAATGGCTTTTCTTGTCCTTGAAGTGCTTTCGGGTCTTGAAATTGATGGTGTGTCCCAGATATTCACGCTTTTCAAGAATGTTGCAGATGGTGGAAGAACCCCAGCCGTACACATCTTTGAAAGTCTTGTTTTTGTTCACGCCCTCGCCGTGTTGGGCAAGGTAAGCAGACGGAATGAGGACTTTTTCTTCTTTCAGCTTGCTGGCGATCTGATACGGACCGTAGCCCTCAATCGTCATGGCAAAGATGCGCTTGACCACCTCTGCGGCTTCGGGGTCAACCAACCATTGGTCTCTGGCTTCGTTCCAGAGATAGCCGTAAATGACTGTGCCTGTGAGGTGCTTGCCGGACTTGCCTTTGGACTGGAAAGTGGAACGGATTTTACGGCTGGTGTCTCTGGCGTAATACTCGTTCATAATGTTGCGGAAAGGGGTAAAATCATCGTCACCTCTGGCACTATCCACGCCGTCATTGATGGCGATAAGTCGCACGCCACGCTGACGCAGGATTTCCATAATCTGACCGACTTTCAGATAGTCACGACCCATGCGGCTCATGTCCTTGATACACAGGTACTCCACATTCCCAGCTTCCACTTCTTTCATCATTGCCAAAAATCCGGGACGGTCAAAGCAAGTACCACTAATGCCATCGTCCGTGAAATGGACAATGTTTGTAAAGCCCTGCCGTGCGGCGAAGTCCTCCAACATTGCTTTTTGATTGGAAATGGAATTGCTCTCACGCTGCTGGTCATCATCTTTACCAAAGTCATCACGGCTCAATCGTTCGTACAGAGCAGTGATTTTCTCGTTTTTTCTCATAACTTGCGCTCCTTTCTTCGGTTTTAGGTTGTGTGTTCTAAGAGACTTCCCAACCGCTTGATTAAGAAGTCTTTTAGAGCATACAACACCGGCAGCCAGCTTGTATTTTTTATACTGACGGACTGCAAAGTGATTCGGCTTTTTCTTTTCCAGGGCTTCAAACATCAGATCCACCGGGTTCTGGAACTCCTCATCATCTTCCCGCACCTCCATTGCGTTCAGGAACTCAATCAGGGTGGAGAAATTCTGTTCCTCAACCGGAGCTTCATAGTGGATATATCCGATCAAGGCACAGTAGAGCAGCGTTTCCGCCTTCGTCCAGAACTCATCACCGGCTTTTCCATCACCCTTTGTGTTGGCAATCAGCGTTGTCACCAGTTTCAGAATGTCTTTTTCTGAATGGATATAGGCAAATGGGTTATAGTGCATCGACTTCTGAAAGTTGATGGTGTTGAAAATCTTGATGGTGTAGCCATGCTTCAAAAGGGCGTTGCCGCACTCAATCACGATGCTGCCTTTCGGGTTTTGTCAATAAGGATAGAGAAAAAAGTAAATTATTTTTATGAGGTTACAACATCGGATTGAATAAGGCGCAGTACCTTGTCGGTAAAGGTTTCCCGGCTGGTCTGGCTGAAATGGAAATAAATATCAAAGGTCGTACCGCCAACGGTCTTTACCATATCGGGTGGCGGTACGTCCGGGGCGGGTGAAGCGTTGCCGCCCGCCATCACGGGCAGGGGGATGGCCTTGCCCTCTCTGCTGGTGCTGTCGCTCCCCTCCGGGGCGGGGATGGTGCTGGTGATCGTCATGCTGGGGTCGTAGGTCATAGGCTCTCCTTTCATCATTCATCAAAGTTAATCCACGTGAGCGCCATTTTGCCGCCCACGTTGGAGTGGGGGAAGGGGAATGTATTAGTCCCCCTTTGAGGACTGTCCACAAGCCCCCTGATTGCAAGGCTTTTCAGCCTCTAAATGTCCACGCCTGCGGCGTTCCCGTTCGCTGGCAGCTTTCTTTCTCCGGCGCACATTGGCGGCGCACTCGTCACAGTATTTGCCCCGATTGGAGCGCGGCACGAACATCGCCCCGCACTCGGCACAGGGCCGCGCCTGTCCTCGGTGGAGCAAGGCGGCACACAACCCCTTGTCTGTTGGCAGGACGGCGGCGCGGAACCATTTACAGACCAGGGAATAGGTGATACTCTGGACGCAGACACAAGGCTCCCAGCCGTCATCAAGAGCAAGACAGTTGCCGCCGTCATAATTGCAGCAGTCATGCACCAGCCGCCGGACGGCTCGGTACTGCTGGTAGGTCAGTCGGGGAATGCCGTTCACCGCTCCACCTCCCGGCGTTTCTGCTGGGTCTGCTCCTGCTGGTGTATGGCAGCATCGGCGTTCCGCTTCACCTGTTGAAGCCGCCGCAAATCGTCTTGGATAGGCTTGTACTGCTCATACTCGGCTGTGTACTCCTGGTGAAGCCTCGCCTGTTCCTGTTCCCACGCATGAACGGGGATTTTACCAGCAGGGGAACGGTGCTTGTCCAGCTTCCGGCGGGCCATGTGGAACGTCCTCAACTCGTTCTCATGCTCCCTCTCGAATTTTTCCCGCTTGCCCTTCCACTTGATACCCTGCAACTCGTCATAGACGGGCTTGGTGTCTCGGTAGAGGTCAACAAGGCGAAGCAGTTCCTTCAATTCGTTCAGACGGTCACGCTTCGCTTTCATGGATGTGTTGATGGCCTCCGTTCGTTCACTCTGGGCGGCGATATGGGTCTCTAAATCTTCCAGCGTAGCGATGCCCCTCTCGGTCAGAAAATTGATGGCCTCGGCAAAACCTTTAAGATTTCCAATCCTGGCGTTGCGGCTCCATGCTCCGGCGTTCCGGCCCTCATAGTAGTCGGTCAGCAGGGCGGCAAGGGTCGGGGCCTGGGGCTTGCTCAATTCTTCTTTTATGGCCTTAATCCAATCCGTCAGGCCGGCGATTTTCTTCCGAATATCCCGCAGAATGTTGTTGGCCTTTTTTATCCAGCGGTTCAGATCGCCCTTGTCGGTGGGGATGCCCTTGGCCTCCATCTGGCGGACGGCCACGCCCTCATGGACGGTGGGCAGCAGGTCAAGGCCCTGACGCTCATAGGAGCGGTGGTCGATGCGGCAGGTCAGCCCCTTTTCCTCAAACTTGGCGTTCACCATAGCGGCCCACGCCTCCCGCCAATGTTCCAGTGTTTCCGGGCTTCCCCAGTCGGTAGTGGGAACAGCGTCAAAGAGGGGCTTGCCGTCCTCTCCCATAATGCGGTTCCCGTCCTCGTCCAGACGGTAGCGGCGGCGCTGCTTGCACCCCCATTTGCCGTCTGGCTCAATGGGCCGGATGGGGCAGAGAACATGAAAGTGCGGGTTAGGAATACCGCCGTCCTCCTTGTCCGGCTGGTGGATGGCAAAGTCGGCAATCATGCCCCGGCCCACAAGCTGCTCCGAAACAAATTGCCTTGCAAGAGCGATGTTTTCCTCCAATGAAAACTCGTTCTGCAAGGCAATGTCAAAGCTATATGCAAGCTGGGCTTTCTTGCCGCGCTCGGCCTTCTCCACGGCGTTCCAGAGGGTGGCGCGGTCTTGGTACTGGTTGGGGGCCTGGGGCGGCAGGAGAATGTCTGTGCAGACCACGCCGCCCTTGTGGGTGTAGTCGCTGACCTCGCCATAGTATTCGCTATACAATTTCTCCCCGGCTCGGTAGGCGGCGGACGTGACAACAGACTGTCCCGCGCTCCGTTTGACCTGGGTAACGTGGAGATGGAACAGGGCCAATTATCCGCTTTCCTGCTGGTCAGTGGCTTGGCTCACCAGGGCGGCAACTTCCGGCAGGGAAAAGACCTTTTCCATCAAAAGAAAAAAGGCCCTTTCGCTCATGCCGCGCACCTCCGGGGCGATACTCTCCACCGCTCCGCCACGGGTGATAAGTCGGTGGTTTCGCTTCTTCCTTTCGCCTTGGGTGTAGTAGCGGATGCGGTTCTCATACCGCTGGCCTCTGTGCTGGTACTGCTCCAACTTAGCGGTGGCCTCAGCATACTCTTTCTCTAATTCTTCGCGTGACTTGTCCATCGTGTTTGACCTCCTTCTTGGCAAAACAAAAGACCGTCTACCTGCTGTGTCGGGTAAACGGTCAAGGGTAACGGTATTCGGTTTTAGCCTCGCTGGAAAGGTGCAGACGCAGAGCGGATGTACCTTTCCAGCGAGGGCGCAGGGATAGCCGCAAAGCGGCGCAAGGGGCGCAGCCCCTTGTACGGAGCGGAGCGACGCAAACGGCCCGGACTTTCGGAAGTCCGGGCCGTAGCCTCGCAGAGCGCACGATACATGGTCGCAGACCATGTATAGAAGTGCGCCCTTTGTTCCAAAGGGATTTTATAAGTCCATCATTGATGGGAGAATTTTGTTGAACATATGGCGCACCTTATCAATCCGGGTGTTTGGGCGGCGTGGCTGAAAAACTGGTTCGCCGCTGGCGATTTGATACCCCTTCAATTCTGTTAAACAAACGCTTCTCCCGTTTGTATAAAAGGTGAGGTCATTGCGGTACTCTTGCACACAGCGGGCAGGGATTTCGCCAGTAAAAATCACCTCGCTGTTTTTAACCTGGGTCGTTTCAATACTCGCGCAATATTTTGGTGCGTCATGATAAGCTCTGGAGAGATATTCCTGCGGCGCATAGAGTGTAAAAGAAAGATATGGTTCCAATAGCTGCGTCCCCGCCTTTTTCAACACCTGCTCCAATACAATAGGTGCCAATGACCGAAAGTCTGCGGGAGTGCTGACCGGACTATAATAAAGCCCATACTCAAAACAGATTTTACAGTCCGTTACCTTCCATCCATACACGCCTTGTTCCAGACCGTAGCGGATACCATCCAATACAGCGTTTTGAAAACTCTGATTCAAGTATCCAACGGAAACTTTGCTCTCATACTGCACTCCGGTGCCAAGGGGGAGAGGGGTGACGGACAGCCCGATGGACGCCCAGAATGGATTGGGCGGCACTTCGATATGAATGGTGTGACTTACCGCTTTCAATGGCCTCTCCATATAGATGACGGTAGGTTCTTTTGCAGTTGTGTTGAGCTGATATTTTTCCACCAGAAGATCAGAGATAATTTCCAATTGTACCCGGCCCAAAAAGGAGAGAATGATCTCATGGGTCACAGCGTCTACTTCATAGCGCAGAAGCGGGTCGGTATCCGCAATTTCTGTCAAGGCGTTTAACAAGCGTTCCCTCTGTTCTGGTTTCTCTGGTGCAATTGTTGTCCGCAGCAAAGGGAGAGGATTGTCGCTCCACGTTTCACGGGGCAGCAGCAGTTTGTTTCCCAGCACATCATTCAGCCGCAAACTGTCGCAGGGTACAATGACGATCTCGCCCGCATGGGCAATCTCTGTTCGGACAATCTCACCCTTTGAGGGGATACGCATTTCCGTAATTTTCAGTTTTTCTTTCCCTGCCAAGGCTACGGAATCCCGCAAATGAAGCGTACCGCTATACAACCGCAGATAGGCAAGGCGTTGGCTCTGGTTTGCGTACTCAACTTTGAACACAGTTCCGCACAATTCAGAGCTGTTCTGCCCGGTGGGTGATTGGAATGTATCTGTGACCGCTTCAATGAGTTGTCGGATTCCCAAGTTTACCTTGGCACTGCCATGATAGACCGGAAACAGAGAGACGCTTTGGATTCTCCTGTTTTCCTCCCGCAGAAGTTCTTCTTTGTCCATTGGTTCTCCGGCAATATATTTCTCCAACAATTCATCACAGTCCGCAATCACGGTATCCCAATTCTCCAGCCCCATGTTTTCCATGATGGATATATCCGGGGAAAGCTGCACGTTCTGCTTAATAATCATATTTGCGGAGAGCTTATCTCGGATAGACTGATACACACCTGGCAGGTCAATCCCGTCCTGGTCGATTTTGTTAATAAAGATAACAGTTGGGATTTTCATTACTTGCAGAGCATGAAACAGAATACGGGTCTGCGCCTGAACGCCGTCTTTTGCAGAAACAACCAAAATCGCTCCGTCAAGAATGGCAAGGGAGCGATAGACCTCCGCTAAGAAATCCATATGCCCAGGAGTATCCACAATGTTGACCTTACAATCGTGCCACTGAAAGGAAGTGACCGCCGTTTGAATGGTGATTCCACGCTGCCGCTCTAAAAACATGGTGTCCGTTCTCGTTGTTCCCTGATCCACACTGCCGGGCGCCTCGATTGCTCCGCTGGTATATAACAGGCTCTCCGTCAAGGTCGTCTTACCTGCGTCTACATGAGCAAGAATGCCAATATTGATGATTTTCATATGATTGTCCTCCATACAAGGCCCAGAAGGGCGCAAAAATCCCCAGCGACAAATACTTTTACCGCTGGGGATGATAGGTAGGACACACATGAAAACTGCGGCCAAGGCTGGCCGTTGTCTATCACGATATGAAATGAAAAGGCAAAAGTATTCTTAAATTGGGTACAAAAACCAAGCCCTCTCCTTGAGGACGTTTGTCTTTGTTCCCATTATCAAATTTTATTTAAGAATACCTTGCCGCATATTGATAAACTCCTTTGCTTGGTTTTTTATAGTATAGCATATCAAATTCCCAAAAGCAACCCTGTTAAGATAAATTTTTTCTGTCACTGCACCTCCATATCTCTCTCGTGTATACGCCATACGCAACTCTTTTCAAAAAAGAAGTGGACGCGCTGGCAAAGCTGTGGTAGAATGAAACGAAAGAAGGTGAGGATGGTGGAGCTCAAAACGACAATCGCCCAGGGACTGCACGTCACAGATGACAGCGCGGGTTATGATGCCGCCTGTAAGCGTGTCCTGTCTGAAAAGGCAATCCTGGCGCGGATTATGAAGTCCTGCCTGGAAGAATACAAGGATTGCGATGTCAATGATATTGCCGAGAAGTACATTGAGGGCCAACCCCAGGTGTCCGCCGTCCCGGTGCTGCCGGACGAGGGTGGCACAGTATCAGCGGCATGGACACCGAGGACAAATCGGTGCGCGAGGGGACAGTCACCTATGACATTCGCTTCCGCGCCATCGTTCCCGACTCCGAGGAACAAATTGCCCTCATCATCAACGTGGAGGCCCAGAACGATTTTTACCCCGGCTATCCGCTGATAAAGCGTGGCATATACTACTGTTGCCGCATGATTTCTTCCCAGTACGGCAGGGAGTTCACTGGCTCCCATTATGAGAAAATCAAGAAGGTCTACTCCATCTGGATTTGCATGAAACCGCCGCAGTATCGAGAGAACACCATTACCCGGTATCGGCTGGTGGAAGAATATCTGGTCGGCGAGGGCAAAGAACCCATCAGGAATTATGATTTGCTGTCCATCATCATGCTGTGCCTTGGCGGGCCGGATGGGTCAAATTATGACGGCGTATTGCGGATGCTGGATGTGCTTCTCTCCAACGAAACCAGCGAGGCGGAAAAGCGGAAAATTTTGCAGGACGATTACGACATTCAAATGACGCAGACAATGGAAAGGGAGGTGTCGGTCATGTGTAATTTGAGCAAGGGCGTTGAGGAAAAAGGCGTTGCTAAAGGTATCTTGTCCTCTATCAAAAACCTCATGGAAACGATGGGGCTGACCATTGAACAGGCTATGGCGGCGCTGAAAGTCCCGGAGGGCGAACGTCAGAAATATATGGATTTGCTGGAACGGCAGTAATGACAAAAACGCCACGGACTATCGTTGTCCCTGGCGTTTTCTGTATCTACGTTAGCTGACTTGAGCAGCTTCGGCTTCTGCCTGTTTCTTCCTGTGGTAGTTCTCCCGCCTCGCGGCAAGCATACGTTCATACCGGGCCTGGGCTTCGGGATCTCCGGCGGCAGCGTCCGCATACATTTTCTGACGGGACTTCTTTACCGCTTCTGACTGTTGCGCTCTCTGCTGCGCCAACTCTGCCGCCGCTACCGGGTCGGTTTCGGCGCGGGCTTTCAAATCCTGCAAAGCCGCCTTTTTCCGATTGCGATGGGCTTCCAGCCGTTCCGCTTCTTCTAGGGTGAGAGGCAAACCTGCCTCGGCACATCTGGCAAGTTCTTTCAACGTCCGCTGTTGGGGCTTCGGGGGCTGTGCGGACTTCTGCCTGTCACGCCACGCTTTGTGCTGCTCGGCTTTCTTCTGGCGGTGCGCCGCAAGCCGCTCCGCTTCCTCCGGGGTGAGATCGGCTCCATCCAGCTTGGCGAGTTCCTTCAGTGAGCGTTTGCGAGGCTTCTCTGGCTGACTGGCCTTTTTCTTGTCGCGTTGCTTCTGCTGATAGGCCCGATTGCGCTCTAACCGCCGTTCTTCCTCCGCCTGTTCCTCCGGGGTCAACAGGCCCGCCCGCTTCCTCGCGGTAAACTCCCGGCGCTCCTGCTTGTACCTCTCATACCGAACCTGGGCAAGCACCTGGGAGCGTTCCTCTTTCTCTGCCTGTTCCTCCTGCTGGCGGCGTTCTTCCTCCTGCTCCATCGGGGTCACAATGTCGGCGGGAACCTCAAACGCGCCAATGAAATTGAAATAGAAATCTAACCGCTGACGGCGCTGCTTTCCCCGTCCGTTGCCCTCATGGACAACGATTTTCTCGATAAACTCATTGAGAATGGGCGTAGTCAGTTCCGAAAAATCGGTGTACCGCTTGGCAAGGTCGATAAACTCCGTCATTCTCACCCGGTCGGCGTTCCAGTTGTCCAGCAAGCCCTGCCACTCCGTCATGGAGGCTTCCAGCGCGGCCTGTTCCTCGTCATACTCGGCAAGGAGACGGCTGAAATGCTTATCCGGCAGCTTGCCCGTGGCGTTGGCCTCGTACAGCTTCTTCACCAGTCCGTCCAGTTCGGCGTGGCGCTTCTTCGCCTGGACAATCTGTTTCCGGCAATCCTTGACTGCTTCCTCCTGGCGCAGACTGGATGCCTTTCGAACCCGCTGAACAAACTCCTGCTCGTTGTTGCGGACATACCAGCTTATCCGCTGGATGGCGGAGAGGATCGCCGCTTCCAGCTTTTGCGTGGCAACATAGTGAATGGTGCAATCCTCCATAGGTGCCCGGTATCTGGAACAGGTGAAAGCATCGTCAATGTACTTGCCTTGGACAAGACTGTTGTGGTGGGTCAGCTTTGCGCCGCAGTCGGCACAGTAGAGCAGTCCGGTTAAACGGTTAGGGGCATTACTCCGCTTGGGTGTCCGGCGCTTGGTTTCCCGCAAACGCTGAACATTGTGCCACGTTTCTTCGTCAATGATGGCGGGGACGGCTCCCTCAAATACAAATTGTTCCTCTGGCATTGTCCTGCGGGTGCTTTTAGTCTTGTAGTTCTCACAGACAGTCTTGCCCAGCACCTTGCGCCCCAGGTACTCCGGCCTTTTAAGAATATAACCCAGGGTGGTGGCAGACCATGCGTAGGGGTCGCGGTAGCTGTTGGCTCGAACAGGACAGCCGATACGCTTCCAGTGTTCGGAAGGGATGGGGATTTGCTCGGCCCGCAGCGTTCGGGCGATGCCGTTGACGCTCTGACCGTCCATGACCATCTGAAAGATGCGGCGCACAACGGCGGCAGCTTCCTCGTCGATCACCCACTCGCCCTTTTCTTCTTTTGAGGCGAGATAGCCATAGGGGACGGCCCCCGAACAGCGCAGGCCCTTTTCCATTCTGGACTTGAAAACGGTCTTGATTTTGCGGCTGGTGTCAGCAACGTACCACTCATTTATCACATCCCGGAAGATGGACATAATATCAAATCCATTGGCGGTGTCCAGGTTGTCATTGGCGGCGATAAAGCGGACGTTGTACTCGTCAAAGGTGCGTTTGAGCAAGCCGACCTCCACCACGTCACGGCCTATTCTGCTCTGGTCTTTGACAATGACGGTAGCCACATTTCCGGCCCGTATCTCGTCCACCATAGCGTCCAGGCCGGGCCGCTTGAAGGTCGTTCCCCGCACCCCGTCATCGGTGAAGTGGCGGACATTAGTGAAGCCATTTTTTCGGGCGTAGTCCTCCAGGATGCGCTTTTGATTTTCTACGGACACGCTCTCGTCAGACCGCCCATCGTCGTGAGATAACCTTTCGTACAATGCTGTGATTTTACCCTTTTGCTCCTGCTTCCTCATGTGTGTAACCTCCTGTTTTGTATTTTCACGACCTTTCTATCCTTATTATAGTGACCCTTTCGGGTCAGTGACCACATAGGAACTGTGCATCTGGAGAAGGTTTGGCTTCAACCAAAAGCGAGTTTTACCGGAACCCGAACCGCCGATAATCAGAACATTCTTATTTCGGGCATTGGCAGGATTCTTCGGGCGATTGCTCATCATCAGCCGCTCCGTTTTCGTCAGGATCACATTGTCCTCGAACTTTGGTGCAATAAACGGCTCAATATCTTTTGCCGTTCCCCAACGAGCAGAACCGTACTCAACATTGTGTCGGTACTTCTTTGCGTTTTTGCCTTTTAGATAGACAGCCAGCCGAAGTCCTGCGCCGCAGAGAATACCAATCAGCAAATCCAACGGGTGAAAGCTGGGAAACGGATTGTTCAGGGCTATCGGAAGGGCATGAAAAAAGCTGAGGATTTTCGCAGATGAATCTGCCCCCTCAGCCAATCTCCATGCTTCTCCTAAATTCGTAGCGAACAACCCTACCAGAAAATACGGTAAATTCAGAATCAGGAGCTTTTTCATTTTTCTCTTATCCATCACAGATCACGCTCCTGTTTCTTCTCTCGAACCTTCTTCGGAATCGCTGCGACAATTTCCTTGAACTTCTTCAGCTGCGCCAGAACGCTCGGCTTTTCATTCTTGGTTAATGCCCTTGCCTGATGTTCCTTGCAGATTGCATCCAAAGCATCTGCATCTTTAGAACGGACAAAAACAAGAAACCGGGGAGGATCAACGGACTTATCTTTTCTTACGGCAAAGTCCACGCCATACTTCTTGGCGAGCTTTTCAAAATCACGGATACTCTCTTTGTCGATCTCAACATTCGTAGCACCCTGATTCTGTCCCAAAAGCTGTTTCACGGATTGCTTTCCATGAACGGCAGGGTCTCGTGCCTTTTTCATCTTCACTTTTTCCCGGTGCTGCAAATACTTGCGGATACCGGCAATGATAGTGCGCCCCGTCAGCTTGGTTGTGCTGATCGCCAGGTTTACTGTTCTGTTTTCAACTTCTTCCTGCATGATTCATCACCTCCTGCAAGCAGTAGAGTGAACAGATTATCGTGCCATATCTCTGTGGTCGTAATACAGATTGCCCTTGGCAACTGCGGCATGGCTGATAATCTTGATATTGCCAGCTTTCTGGTTATCCAGAGCCTTCTGATAACCCACATCGCTCAAATACAGGCGATTTCTTTCGCCTTTCCAACCGACAGGCGATTCATCGGTCAGCACATCGAAAATAATCATGTGCTTGGTGGCGTCATCAAATCGTGCCAAGTCCATATAGGTATGTCCCTGGTACTCCTTGGCACCATCCTGAATCCGCTTTCGCTCCATCAGCTCTCCAATCGTCGAATTTCTTTGCATAAGAACCTCCTTACAGAACATCTCGGTCAGGGTTACTTTTGTGGGGAACCGAATCAGCTTTGACAGGTGCATCTTCTTTCTTCACCATGTCATCCGGCAGGGGAAGCGCCATAATGCTGCGCCCCATGCGTACAAAAGTCTCAGGCTGATGAAAGTGTTCCTCAAACTGCTTCATCAGTTCCGGGGACAGAGAACAAAAATCATCCTCGCCCAATCCCACAACCAGAAAATCACCGGCGATAATGTCATAAATATCGCCGTCATCATCACGCAGCGCACGGTTCAGTTCTTTGCCTACGAGTTTACCTTCGTCGTGCATCACCAGTGCAACCGGCTCATTGAACGGATAAGTTGCCTCAATATCGCCACCTACGGCTTTCTGCAAATCCTCCAGCTCACAGCCGATCTGCACAGCCTGCGGATACATGAACGGCTTTACCAGCAACACATTCATGGTATCTGCCTGTTCTTTCTGAACCTCCCGTTCCTCGGTCGTGCCGAACGCAACACCGGTAAAGTTTTCGGAGTCCAGAATGTACTCCGAATTGTAATAAGCGGCTCTAACCTGTTCCTCTGCCGCATCGTGAGATTCTGCTTGCACCGTAACCGTTTTCTCCAAGGTTTCGGTGATCTTCACATCGTATTCTTTCAAGTTTCGATACCTCCGTTTCTTTGGAAATAAGAAAAGCGACCATCCATGAACCTGTTACAGTTCATAAATAGTCGCATCCACATCGGCTAAAAGCTCGAACAAGCAAATATCGTCCAGTTCGCAAATCAGGGAACCCATGTCGAAGAAAATATCGTCCTCGCATTCCACCGTAGTAACCACGCTGCGGTGTTCGTTAAGACAAATGGCTTCTTCCTTGTCCATCGTGATCGTAGACATACAGGACACCACATAGAATGTCATATCTTCTGCTAACCACAGCTCCTTGCTCTGAATCGTGCGAACTTTTTCATCGCCGCTCATATCTTCTACATAGGACAGAAGCCGCACGGCTCTGCTGTTCAGAAGTACCTTTCCCTGATAGTCGATACCCTCACCAGCAGAGGACAATACTCGATACTCGCTAATCATCTCGGCATTTTTCTGAAACGACTTTGCCAGAAGCGCAGGAGAAATATCATCGAACTCCTCACTGTAGTTTACGAGCATATCTACCATATAATCAGGATCGCAAAGGTCGTAGAGTTCTTCCAAAGCGCCCTGAATGTTTTTGGGTGTAAACATTTTTTACCTTACCTTTCCATTGATTTTTCTCTTTTTTTCTGCCATTGCTCCAAAAGCTGAATGATTTTATCCTCCATCTGCTTGTTGGTATAGGACTTCGGGAAGTATTTTCGCAACGAATCCGTTTTGAAGGTTACTCTGTCCAGCTCTCCCTTCTTGATTTCATTCATAATCTCGCACATCGCATCCAGCGTACACTCGCCCTCCTGTGCGAGCTTTTTAATTCGCTGTGCTTGCGAAAGGGAAGGAGCTGCTTGAGCATAATCCATTGCAGAAAGAAAATCCTTCTGTTCTTCACTTGCCAGATAGGAAAGCTCCACCGCAGGATTGAATTTGATCTGACCCGTATCTACCATATCCAGCAGTTCCGGAATCAGTTCGGTCAGACGGATATAACGGTGTACCTGATTTCTGCTTTCTCCTGCCTCCTGACCGACTATATCCATTGCCTGCAACTTCATCCCAACTTGGGATGAAGTTAAATCGGTGCGTTGACCTTGATGTTTAATCGCATCCAGCTTCATCTTATAAGCAAATGCTCTTTCACTCGGCAGGATACTCTCCCTCTGCAAATTCGCATCAACCATCAAAATAATGGCTGCATCATCGTCCAGGTCACGAACAATCGCAGGCATGGTTTCCTTACCCGCAAGCTCCGATGCCCGGTGCCGCCTGTGACCAGAAACGATTTCATAACCACCGTCGGGGTCAGGACGGACAATCGCAGGAGTGAGAACTCCGAAATCTCGGACGCTCTCTGCCGTTTTCATCATTTCTTCATCATCAACCACACGGAAGGGGTGTCCCTCAAAGGGGTGTAGCTCAGAAAGCGGAATTTCCTGCACACGCTCCTGCTGGGCTTCAGCTCTGGATTGATCGGTGGAGAAAATATCATCGTACCCCTTCAAGCTGATGTTTGCGCCTTTTTTCTGCATTGTTTAACACCTCCTTCGTCAGAATTTTATAGGCTTCGGCAACTTTGCCTTTGGGATCATGCTTGAAGATACTGGTTCCCTCTGCGCTGATTTCCTCTGCACGGACAGAGCGGGGAATGTCGGTCTTGTAAACCTTCAGCTTTCCGCCGTAGCTCTCCCGAATCAGATTGCTGATGTCTTTGGAGTAGTTGGTGCGGCTGTCCACCATCGTCAGAAGAATCCCTTCAATCCTCAGTTTCGGGTTGATTTGCCTCTTGACCTTGTTGATGGTTCCAAGCAGCTGTTCCAGACCCTTTGCAGGAAGGTATGCTGCCTGAACCGGTATCAGCACATTGTCGGCAGCTGCCAACGCATTGACGGTCAGCATACCCAAAGACGGCATACAGTCAAGAAGAATGTAATCATAATTCTGTTTGACTGTATCCAGGTATTGCCGGAGAATGGTTTCCCGGCTCATGGCATTGACCAGTGCTACCTCCATACCTGAGAGTTCGATGTTGGACGGCACCAAATCAACGCCCTCCGGATGATGAAGAATCCCTTCATCGGGAGTAATAGGGTTTTCCATCATAATCTTTCCCATCAGATCGGAAAGTGTCGGAGACAGATCATCCGGGCAGGGATTGCCCAAACTGACCGTCAGGGAAGCCTGGGGATCGGTGTCTACCAGAAGCACCTTTTTTCCTTCAAGAGCCAAGCCAACGCCCAGATTCTCGGTGGTGGTGGTCTTTCCAGTGCCTCCTTTCTGATTGACCACCGCAATGATGGTTGCTTTTTTCGACATTTATCGTCACTCTCCTTCCTCTCGCTTCATTTTCAATTTCTTAAATCCTCCTTCCAAATATCCGTGTGACATATCGTGCCGAACAAGAGCATCGTAGTAGGTGTCTATTGTCGTCGGCGCATTGTATATCGTAGTCAGCATATACTGACGGATATTTCTAATCTTTGTGGTGTTCTCCTTGAAGCAGTCCATAACATATCGAATGTGTTCGGCATTCAGTTTCATAAACCGACTGCGGACAATTTCTGCCGGACGCTCCTCTGCACCAATGCGAATCAACGGTCGCTTCGTGCAAACTGTTTCAACGATCAACTCCAGAATGTTATCCAGCATTTCGGAATCGTAAGGGTAATCCTTCTTCAACAAATCCATACTGAGCTGATCCGAGAAATAATCAAAGTATTCTTGATACCGGTCATTCTCGTCCATCATTCCACCATTTCCGGAAGGAAAGATAGAATCAGTATCACTAAATTCAGTATTTTTAATATCAGTATTATTACATTGTGATTTCGGAAGTTCTTGAGTTGTGATTTCCATTGTTCCAGAATTGTGATTTTCACAATTCAAGAGTTGTGAATCCACAGCAGAGATAAAGTTCTTCACATAGATCAGGTTGGGCTTTCCCAAACCCTGGCGCTTACGTTCAATCAATCCTGCTTTCTTCTCAAGTTCACTGAGCAGCTTGATAGCCTTTTGTTCAGCACAGTTCAGAGCCATCTTCGCTTCGTCGATTGTAAAAATGATATACACTCTACCGTTTTTATCTATCCAACCATTCTTGGCAGACAGGCTCATGCGGTCAAGCAAAATGCCATACAGCATCTTGGCATCGGCAGAAATATTCCAGAACCTCTCGTTCGTGAACAACACCTTCGGAACTCGATAGAATGTGAATAGATCGGATTGCTGACCGTAAAAATAATCAAAACTCACACGGCTTCACCACCTTCTTTCTGCGGAAAACTTTCTGTTGTCAGCGGAATGCTGCGGAAAGTCGTATCCGTCTTTTCGTAAGGACATCGGGCAAAATAGTAGAAGCGGTATTCCTGTTCATACACATCCATATCAACGAAGCCCCACTTCACGCATAACCTTCTTCGTACACCAACCAATGCACGGGTGATCTCGCCCATAGGGACAGCCATCACATTCCGACTTGGGTTTCGGCGGCAAAGAGATTAAGTAGTAGCAATTATTTCTACCCAGACGGCAGCCCTTTCTGCCATTCGTCCAGAAGTAGCAGTAATGACAGTCGCTCGGCTTGTCTGCGGTATAAACAGGCTTGCTCAAATAAAACACCTCGTATCATAAAAGAGTAGTATTTATAGACCGCTCTCCAGCGGAATGCTACAATAGTTCCAGGGTGCTGTGGATTGGTGAAAAATCCCTACCGTAAAGACGGTTTATTGGAGGCTCCAACCACAGCTTCTTTGTTGAAATGTTAATCAGTTAGATACCGCCAGACGGTTTATTTAGAACGAGGTTACAAGAGCAAAGAAGTCTGTGGTCCTGAACAGCATCGAAATAAATACGCCGGAGGTATCAAAATGGTTTGTGTTGGAATTGATGTTGCCAAGGATAAGCATGACTGCTGTATTCTTGATTCAGACGGAATGGTTCGTGCTGACTGCTTTACCATCCCCAACAACATGGATGGATTTAAGCAGCTGCTTCAAACGATTCGAAACTGTATCAAAAAGTCAGACAAAATAAAAGTAGGACTTGAGGCTACCGGACATTACAGCTACAACATTCTTGGATTTCTTCTTGACAATGACCTGGCCGTCTATGTCATGAATCCTTTGCACACCAACCTGTACCGAAAAAGTCTCAGCCTTCGCAAAACCAAAACCGATCGTGTGGATGCAAGAACGATTGCAACTATGCTATTGTCCGATGTAGACCTCAAGTCCTACACGGATACAGCATACCACAACGAAGAGTTAAAGTCACTAACAAGATACCGATTCGATAAGGTTCGTGAAAGAGCCAAGCTGAAGCAGTCAGTGTCCAGACTGGTCACGATTCTGTTTCCAGAACTGGAGAAGCTCGTTCCCTCTCTCCATATTGCTTCGGTTTACTCGCTCATCAGCGAATATCCCGGTGCGAAGCAGGTTTCAGAAGTTCATCTTACCAAGCTGACAAACCTTCTTACAACAGCATCTAAGGGGCGTTACGGAAAAGACAAAGCTATCCAGATTCGAGATGCAGCCAAAACTTCCATTGGTTCAGTTATGCCTGCTAAATCTCTGGAACTGAAGCATACCATTAAACTCATTAAGGAACTCACCTCCGAGATCGACGAAATTGAAGATTCGATTCAGCAAATCATGGATGAATTGCATCCACCGATTCTTTCTATTCCCGGTGTCGGTATCCAGTCAGCAGCCATGATCCTTGCTGAAATCGGTGATTTCTCCAACTTTGAATCTCCTGACAAAATCCTTGCTTACGCTGGCTGCTCTCCATCTACATACCAGTCAGGAAAACTTACAAACTGTTACGCTCATATGGAAAAGCGTGGTTCACGTTATTTGCGATATGCCCTTTACAACGCAACCAAGTACGTTTGTCATTGGAATCCTGTCTTTGCCAAATACCTTGCCAAAAAACGTGCTGAAGGTAAGCACTATAATGTTGCCCTGTCTCATGCCACAAAGAAACTCGTGCGGCTGATCTACGCTTTGCAGAAGTCTGGAAAAGCATATCTTACAGCTGCCTGATTTTCTCCAGAGCCTGAGCCAAATCCAAGAACAACTTAGCTGGCGCAGCGAACCCTTGACAAACCGAAGCATTCAAATGCTATTCTGTTTCTGCGAGGGTTGGCCGGGCTTGCTTTGCTATTCTCTCCGTCGCCCTCGCTGCTCTGATTTCAGCATTTGAAGGCTGTTTGTCAGGGGCAGCGAATCGTTGACGGATTTTTTCATTTTGGGGCTTGACTTTTAATAGTTAGTCTCCAATTTTCTTTTTGACGTTCCAAATCAAAAAATTGGAGCAGAGGGAAAACGTAACGAAAAATCGAAGATTTGATGTTTTATTGAACGAAGATGTGTGAAAATCGAAATTTGAGCAGGGAACGGAGTATCATTAGATAGCACTGGATGACACCAGATGAGCGACGGTGACGAAAACTCAAAATCCCTTGTGCTAATAACACGTGTGGGTTCGACCCCCACCACCGGCATAAAGAGGCAGCCTAGAATCGAAAGATTTTGGGCTGTTTTCGTTCATATAGAAAACCACAAGCTATGCTTGTGGAAGAATAGAGCCGTAGCGTTGAAACGGTAGAAAAAGAACCTCCTTTTGCTATAATTAGAAGCGGGTAACGCCAACCGCATACTAAAGCAAAAGGAGGTTCATCCATATGGACGAGAAAAGTTTATCACATACGAGCTGGAATTGCAAACCTAAAATACAAATACGGAAGGAGAGTGTTCTGGGCGAAAGGATATTACGTAAATACAGTAGGTGGAAATGAAACCAAGATCCGCAAATACATTCAGGAACAAGAGTTCAACGATCAGATGTGCGACCAGTTGAGCTTCAAGGAATACGAAGATCCATTCAAGAATGTAGCTGACTTCGATGACGACGATTCGCCAGAAGTGCCTGCAGATAGTATGAGAAAGTAAAAGCGATGTCAGTGTGCGGTTGACATCGCTCATTGTGCGCCTTTAGGCGCGGCTGGTATTATGGCCCCTATGGGGCCGTTCTGCAAACCCCGCGTTTTCACGCGGGGTTATGATATCCTGTGTTATAATAAAAGCAGAAAATGCTGCGAGGTGACATATATGCCTTTGAACGATCCCATTACCCCGGCGCTTCTGGCCGACCCAGAAATTTTTCAGCAGAACCGCCTGCCTTTCCATGCCCATTTTGCGGACCAGACAAGCCCGGAAATGCCCTTGACTGTCAGCTTGGACGGCGAGTGGAACTTCCGCTACGCGGAAAACCTGACCGCGCCCTTTACGGACTGGGATACCCTGACCGTGCCGGGCTTCATCCAGATGCAGAGCCTGCAAAAGCCCGGCCAGCCTTACGGCACGCCCCATTACGTCAACACCCAGTACCCGTGGGACGGCCACGAAAAGCTGCACCCCGGCGAGATTCCGCAGGATTATAACCCCATCGGGGAGTATCAGCGCAGCTTTACCCTGCCGGAAAGCTGGGCCAGCTGTTACCTGCGGCTGAACGGTGCGGACAGCGCCGCTGCCGTCTGGTGCAATGACGTTTACATCGGCTACTCCGAGGATACCTTCACCCCCGCTGAATTTGATATGACCGCCGCCGTCCACCCCGGCGAAAATACCCTGACCGTGCAGGTGTACCGCTTCTCCTCCGGCAGTTGGCTGGAAGATCAGGATTTCTGGCGCATGAGCGGCTTATTCCGCTCGGTGGAGCTGTTTACGAAGCCTGAACTGCATCTGGAAGATGCCTTTGTGAAGCAGGAGTTTGCCCCGGACTTTTCCAGCGCTACTGTCACCTTTGATTGCAGGGTCAGCGGCGCGGGCACCATCTCGGTGGTGTTTGACGGGCAGCAGCAGTCTGCTGAGGTGGGCGAGCCTGCCGAGTACGACAGCGGCGTGGTGTTCGGCAAGGGCGAGGCTGACCCGGACGTGGAAGAGGACGTGCAGGATGTCTCCTTCACCTTTACGGTGGAGCATCCCGCTCTGTGGAGCGCCGAGCAGCCGAACCTGTACGAGGCAGAAATTGCCCTGCTGCGCGAGGGTGATTTGGCAGAGCGCACCAGTCTGAAAGTCGGTCTGCGCAAATTTGAACTGAAGGACCGCCAGATGCTTTTGAACGGCAAGCGCATCGTGTTCAAGGGCGTCAACCGCCACGAGTGGAGCTGCCGCACCGGCCGCACCGTTAGCCGGGAAGAGATGCTGTGGGACGTGAAAAACCTGAAAGCCCACAACGTCAACGCCGTGCGCACCAGCCACTACCCTAACGACCCTTATTTTTTGCAGCTCTGCGATGAATACGGACTGTATGTCATCGGGGAGACGAATCTGGAAAGCCATGGCACATGGCAGAAGCTGGGCGCAGATGGTTCGGACGAGTGGACCCTGCCCGGTGCCCGCCCGGAGTGGCGGGAGAATGTGCTTGCCCGTGCCGAAGCCATGCTGGAGCGGGACAAAAACCATCCTGCAATCCTCGTCTGGTCTTGCGGCAACGAGAGCCACGGCGGCAAGACCCTGTGGGAGATGAGCGAATACTTCCGCCATGCCGACCCCAGCCGCCTTGTGCACTATGAGGGCATTTTCTGGAACCGGGAATATCCCGCCACCTCCGACATGGAAAGCCAGATGTACACCCCGGTGGCGGACATCAAAGCGTTTCTGGCAGATCACCCGGAAAAGCCCTTTATCATGTGCGAGTACAGCCACGCCATGGGCAACAGCTGCGGCGGCATCACCGATTACACCGAGTACGCCTATGAAGAGCCGCTGTATCAGGGCGGGTTTATCTGGGAGTACATGGACCACGGCATCGCGGTGACTGACCCGGATGGCAAGCCCGGCTTTGCCTACGGCGGCGACTTTGGCGACCGCCCCACCGACCGGGAATTCTGCGTGGACGGTCTAGTGCTGCCCGACCGCCGCAACACCCCCAAGATGGATGCGGTGAAGGCGGCATACGCCCCCTTGAAAATCACCCTGACCGACACGAAGGCAATCGTTGAAAACCGGAACCTCTTTACCGACCTGACCGCCTACGACCTTGTGTTTGCCTCCACGGTCAACGGCAAGCCGGAGCGTCGCGCGCTGCTCCGGGCAGACTGTGCACCCGGTAAAACCGTGCACATCGCGTTCCCGTTCGCGCTGCCGGAAGCAGGGTTTGCCTGCATGACCGTTACCGCTGTGCAGCGGGCTGTGCTGCCCGGCATCCCGGCGGGCTATGAAGCCGCTTTTAGGCAGGTATGGCACAACCACGCCGAAGCACGGCTCACCTTGCCCGCTCCGCAGCTGGTAGCAATGGATTACAACATCGGCGTAAAGGGCGAGGGTTTCGAGTATATCTTTGGCCGCGGCAAGGGGCTTGTGTCCATCCGCTATAACGGCGTGCAGCTGCTGGACGATACCGTGCGCCCCAACTTCTGGCGGACCCCCACCAACAACGACGAGGGCTGCGCCGAACCCTTCGAGTTTTCCGTCTGGAAAACTGCGGGCCTTTATGCCCGGTGCGATGCCCTGACCGCCGAAACAAAGGGAGAATTTGTCACAGTTCGTGCCGTCTACACCCTGCCGGGCGGGCAGACGCTGCCCATTGATTTTGCCATTGACGGCGTAGGCCGCTGCGACATTACGATGACATGGCAGGGTGAAAAGACGGAGCTGCCGGAGTTCGGGATGCTCTTCCCGCTGCGCCGGGAACTGACAGAAGTCTCCTATCTGGGTCTTGGCCCCCGGGAGACCACTGCCGACCGCACTGCCGGGGGCAAAATGGGCGCATGGAGCTACAACGTCCGGCAGGACTTTGCCCAGAACAGCCCGGTCTACCCGCAGGAATGCGGCAGCCGCACCCATGTGTACCGCGCAGACCTGACCGGAACCATTCCGGGCATTGGCTTTGCAGGGGACGGCATGACCTTCTCGGCGCTGCCCTATACGCCCCATGAGCTGGAAAACGCCCGCCATCTCTATGAGTTGCCCCGGGATGACAACAAGACTGTCGTCCGCTGTGCTGCCTTCCAGCGCGGCGTTGGCGGCGACAACAGCTGGGGCGCAAAGCCCCATGCGGATGCCTGCTTTGCGGTGGAAAAGGGCATGACGTTCTCGTTCTCCATCCAAAAGCAGAATGGATAATTTATAAAGACCAGAGTGGAGGCGCTTATCAACGTCTCCACTCTGGTCTTTCTTTTTTCGTTGGCGCTGTTTTGGTCTGTTGTCCTGATCAATCCAACTCCAGATCCTCAAAGCCGGTGACTGTTTCAAACCGACGGGTGCGCACCTCCATCATCTCGCTGATGAGTTCGGCGGGAAGGGCGAGTGCTCCGGCCATCCGAAGCAGAGTGCTGACATCAGATGCGGTGAGCAGGTCTGTGCGGCAGAGGAAGCGGAACAGCTCTGCGTAAGCCTGTTGAGCCGGGCAGGGCATGAACTGTGGAGCCCGGTCGAAATACTGCACCAGAACTGCACAATACCACTGGCGGTCGGCGGGGGAAAGCCCTGCAGAGGCTTCCAGACGGGCCAGGGCCATGCGGGCTGAAAAATCCAGCCGGAACGCGTCCCGGGCCAGTTGGTCAAAGTAGGGCATTGGCTGGGTGAAGAACAGCACCGGTACCCGCAGGATGGTACCGAATTTGGCATCGCCTGCCAGAATTTTATCCCGGGCCACGGGTAGACCCAGCCGCGCCACCACATGGCCGGAAACATCGGCCTTTTCCAGCCAGAGCAGTGCGGCAGTGTGGTCAAATGCAGACACAGCCACAGTGACAGTACGGCTCCAATTTTCACACCCAGCATCCCGGGCGGTCAGGCTCGTCAGACCGGAACTGTTGAAGCTGTGAGCGCCCAGCATTTTAAGCTGTGGAGGCAGCGTCAGCTGTTTCAGGGCATGACACCCGGCAAACATGCCCACATCCGGCATGACCTGATCCGTGGGGCGGGGCAGATAGCCCAGAGCCTGCAGCTGCTCCGGCAGATGGACGCTGGTAAGGCGGCTGCAGTCACCGAATACACCGGCAGGCAGGGCGGAAATGGCATCCGGCAGGGTGATGGAAGTCAGATTTGTGCAGTGATAGAACGCGTAGGGACCAATGTGAGTGATGCTGTCCGGCAGTGTGACGGAAGTCGGCCCGCCTTCGTCCAGCGTTTCGGTGGTGACTGCGCGGCCCATCCGCATACAAAATATGCTGAAACTGATAGGCGATTGCCCGAACTGCGCAAAGCAGCCCTCATCCAGATGGCTGGCAGCAAAGGCGGTAGCGGCAATGGTGGTGACAGTGCGGCCTTCTACAGTGTCGGGTACCACAGCAGGCCGTGCCAGCCGGGGCCAGCGCACCAGCGCCAAAGAGCCATCCGGCAGAGGGGCAAAATCGGCTGTCAGGGGCAGGGCATCGGTGTCGGCCTCTTCGTTCAGATGGCCGAGCCGTGCAAACTCTGCGCTCATGTCGGGAGCATCGCCGCCCCAATCATCCTCGTCGTCCTCCTCCTGCAAGAGAGCTGCCAGCGCGGCTCCGGGCAGGGAGGAGGCCTTTTTTGTTTCCGGGGCGGGGGGTGTCCAGCGGCTACCCAGCGTTCCGGCGTTGGTTATTTCAAATTGCAGCAGTTCCATTTTACACCAGTCCTGTCAGATCGATCTGGTGCAGCAGCTGCTCCGATTGCCGGTGCAGCAGCAGATCCCGGCTAGCTGCAAAGTAATCGGTGCTGAGAAACTGCCCCAGAAATGCGGTGGCTATGGGAGCTACGGTCAGATCGTTTACCGCCATGCTCAGCTCCGTCCCCTTACCGAAGGCTTCCTGTAAAAAACGGAGCAGATCGCCAAGCTTCTTCTGCGTTTCAGCGACCTCAGCCTGCAGGTCGGCGACCGAGCGCTGATAGCAGGCCTTGAGGGCGGAAAAAGGGGTGGAGCCGGAAAGCTCTCCGTGCCATTGGGCAGTCAACGACAGCAGATCGAGATAGACCTTCTGCCGGGCAGAGGGGGCTTTGTTGGCTTCGGCGCGCCAGCTGTCCTCCAGCCCGGCGAGGGCGGTCAGGGCATCGCCGGGAACATCCAGCGTCCCGCGCTGGGCTTTGAGGGCGGCCACGATAAGGCGCAGCGCATCGTGGCGCAGGGTACAGCGTTCCATCTGCAGGAACACGGCTTCCAGCAGCAGGCTGACAAGGCTCATCCGCTCGTCCATCTTGGCGCTGCGTGCCTGCGTGAGGACATCCTCATCCCACACACCCTGCAGGATGGCATCAATATTGTAGGCCTGACGATATTTCTGATAGAGTTCGTAGTAGATGGCAAAATCCCGGGCGACCTGCTTGTTTTGCAGATACTGAGTGGTCAGCTCCTCGCTGACTGCAAGGCCCAGTTCCTCGTGATACTGCAGGATCTCGGAAAGGTCCTCCCAGGCACGGGGCGTTACCACGGTCAGCCCGTCCACAGTGGTCTCGACCTTGTAAAAATCTTCGGGACGGATATCCAGATAGCTGATGACGCTGCGGCTGACACCGTGTTCCAGTGCGTAGGCCTTCCATGCTTCATAACTTGGCTCAACTTCGATCACCTTCAGGCGGTCACGGGTGGCAGCGTCGAACTCCCGGACGCTTTTGTTGAAGCGGGGCGGGTTGCCGGCGGTGACCACCACCCAGCCCTCGGGGATCTGATGCCCACCAAAGACTTTGTATTGCAGGAACAGCAGCATGGCAGGGGAGAGGGTCTCGGAGACGCAGTTGATCTCGTCCAGAAATAGGATGCCCTGCGTTTTGCCGGTGGTGCGCATACAGTCGTAGACGCTGGCGATGATCTCGCTCATGGTGTATTCGCTGACCTGATAGTGCTTGCCGCCGTATTCCTTTTCTACGATCACAGGCAGACCCAGTGCGCTCTGGCGGGTGTGGTGGGTCATGGAATAGCTCACAAGGCCAAGCCCCATCTCATCAGCGACCTGCTGCATAATGGCAGTCTTGCCCAGACCTGGCGCACCCAGCAGGAAGATGGGCCGCTGGTGCACCAGCGGAAGTCGGTAGCGGCCCAGAGCGTCCTTCTGTAGGTAGATCTGTACGGTATTTTTGATCTGTTGCTTTGCACTTGCTATATCCATGATTCGGTGTCCTCCTCGGTTCGGGTCTTCTGCGGTTCAAGCAGGCGGATGTTGTCAGTGGTAAGTACAGCCCGGATGGCCCAGCTGGGAACGTGGGGGCTGATGTGGTCGTCACGGTTAAAGATGAAGGCAGTCTTGTAGGCAGGGGATTTTTCCGGGTAGGTGCCCACGCCGTCGGTAAAATAGAGCAGGCCGTTGAGGTTCGTCAGCTTTTTCTCTTCCAGCAGCCTGTCTACATAGGCGAACACCGGCCGGAAGTCGGTACCGCCGAAGCCCCGGAGCTTCAGCCGGGGAATCAGCTCATGCAGCTGGTCCAGACTGGTCAGCCGCTCCACGCTCTGCACCTCGGCATCGCATTGGATGAGATAGATCTCTACCCGCTCGGTGAAGGAACCGCTCTGCCGCAGAACGTCGCAGGTGCGCTGCAAAAAGCTCTGAACGATATCGCCCTGAACACTGCCGGAGGTGTCGATGGCAATCACAAATTCCCGGATGCGCTTGTCGTCCCGGTATTCCAGCGGCTCGACCAGGGGAACGTTGCCGTAGGTGCGCAGACCGTAAGTGTAATAGATGAGGTCAAATTCGTCCTCGGAAAGCTGCAGCACCTCGTTTTGTGCCCCGAACCGGCGAAGAAAGTCGGTATAGTCGCATTCCTCAAAGGTCACAGGCTCTAACCCATCCATCAATGCTCCGGCACGCTTGCCGTGACGGCGGCTGAAGGTCTCCAGATCAGTCTTGGCCTGGCGGGCCAGCTGCTTCCATTGTCTGCGCAGGGCTTCCTTCTGCCGCTGCTGCATCTGCTGCAGCGTTTCGTCCCGGGTGTCGGCTTTGCGCAGTTCGGTCTCGTTGGTGATATCCTCATCCTCCCCGGCGGGCAGCAGCTGTCCATTGGGAGCCGGACGAGAGCCGGGCCGTGGCGCAGCATACCAGAGTGCATGGTTGTCCCGGGAAAAAAGCTGGGTCAATTCCGCCAGAACATCGGCGGGGTACTGCCGTTCCAGCAGAAAATTATAGATGGCTTCTGCCGTCAGGTGAGGGCAGGCATCCCGCAGGCGGCTGCGCCAGCTGTCCTGTGCAGCATCATCCGGCAGGGCGCAGGAGGGAATCTCCAGTTCCCGGATGACTTCCTCTGCGGCAATGTCGCAGGCAAGGTTCCATAGGCGGTGATCCATTTCCTGCCGTTGAAAGGGATGCCCCAGAAGAAAGTGCAGGGTGACATGCAGCAGGGCGCGTGTGGGCACAGACTGCTGTGCCCGGAATGTGCGGAGCAGCGTTTCGGGGCAATAGTACAAGCGGTGGCCATCCCCGGCAAACAGGGTGTCCAGCGCAGGGACGGGAATCGGCTTCAGCTGTTCCAAGGCGGAGGATAAAAAACGCAAGTCGGCAGTCAACCGACTCTGTGCCAGCAGCAGTACCTGTGCGGCCAGTTCGTCCGCCGCAGGAACAGGAGTCTGGATGGGCTCGGGCATAAGAGAAAACTCCTTTCTGCCCCAAGGGCAGGGTGGTATCCTTCAAAAACGGCAAAACCAGCCGACACCACCCGGAGCACCGGGTGGAAGTCTGCTGGTTTGCACGCATTCCGTGGCGTGCTGCGGGTACTCCGCCCGGCAGACGTTTCGGAATCAGAATGAAGGAATGGGTGAAAAAGGAGGAAGGTGTTTCTTTTGGTGAGACCTCAGAACAGCAGCCCACAGGCTACGCAGCCCACAGCGACCATAATGGCAGATGCAGCCCATGCGTAGGGGAGGGTGTGCTTCTGATGGTCGCCCAGATCCTGGCCGGAAAGGCCCAGCAGCAGGAAGGTGGCACCCGTCAGGGGACTGAGAGGGAAGCCCAGCGTCATCTGGCCCATGATGGAAGCCTTTGCCACAGCCAGTGCGTTGCCGCCCATAGCGGAAACAGCGTTGGCGATGACCGGCATAACACCGTAGTAGTAGGAGTCCGGGTCAAACAGCAGGCTCAGCGGGACGCTGAACAGGCCGACGATGGGAGCAATGAAGGTGCCCATGCTGGTGGGGATGATGGAGACCAGAGCGTCGGTCATGGAAGCCAGCATACCGGAATTTTTGACCACACCGGTGAATGCGCCTGCGGCAAAGACGATGGAGACCATCAGGAATGCGGCCTGTGCGTGACTGTTGATGATCTTGTGCTGCAGATCCACACTGGGGTAGTTGACGATGAGCAGGACGCAGTAGCCGATCATAAAGGTGACAGCCGGGCTGAGGCGGTTGGTAACGAGGATGTACAGGATGACCAGGATCAGTGCCACATTGAAGTACCAGCGCCAGCCGGAGCGGGCCAGTTCGTTGGAGGTGTTGGTGGTCTTTGCTTCGGTCAGACCGGTGACCTCCTGCGCGGGGATGCCTGCAGCAATGCGCTTGGCTTCCTTTTTGCCCAGGAAAGCCGCGACGAGCAGACAGGTCACCAAGCCTGCGATCCAGGCAGGCATGATGCCCACCCACAGCTCGCTGCCGGTGACTTCATAGCCCAGGCCGGACATGGCTGCTGCTGCACGGACTGTGGGGCCGCCCCAGGGCATAACATTCATGATACCGGCGGCCAGCGCCACGATGGTAGCCTCTACCCAAAGGTTCATTTTCAGCTTCTGGAACAGGGGCATACAGGCGGGGATGGCAATCAGGAAGGTGGTGGCACCGGAGCCATCCAGATGGCAGATGCAGCCGATGAGGAAGGTATCGATACAGACCTTGACGGGGTCTTCGCCGGTAAACTTCAGGATGCGGTTGATGATAGGATCAAAGACACCGGCATCCGAGCAGGTACTGAAAAACAGGATGGCAAAGATGAACATGACACCTGTGGCAACGATGCTGCTCAGGCCCTTGCCCATATAATCTGCGCTGAGGATGGAAAGTGCCTTGGTAAAGCGGGTGCCGAACGTGATGACCGGCTCAACATAAGCAGTTCCGGCCTTTTCGGCAGCAGCCTGTGCGGCTTGGATGATGACATTGGGGGCGTTGATGAATGCTGCGATGAAGCCGGTGATGGCGGGAACAAAGATCAGAGCTACAAGGGTAGAGACCTTCTTGCTCATGATCAGTGCCAGCACCAGCAGAATGGTGACGAACCCTAATACTGCCAGCATGTGATTTCTCCTCGATAATGTGTGTAAAGGTGGTCAGAGATCAGAACACCTGCTTCTCGTGCAGCGTGTTGAACTGCTCTTCGGTCATGCCCAGAACACCCTCAAAGATGTCCCGGTTGTTCTGCCCCAGTTGGGGAGCGGGAGTGCGCACAGAGGGCTTGGTATCCATCAGTTTGATGGCACAGCCGTTCACGGTGACCTTGCCCAGGGTGGGGTGATCCATTTCCACGAACATCTCGCGCTCCTTGACATGGGGATCGTCCAGGATCTCCTTGATGTTCATAATGGGGCCTGCAGGGATGCCGTGGGCCAGTACCAGCTCGGCGGCCTCGTTGGGGGTCAGATCCTTGATCCGCTCCTCAATGACCTCGGCAATGGCATCCTGATTGGCCAGACGGCCCGGCATATCCACGAACCGGGGATCGGTGATCATGTCCGGGCGTTCCAGCACCTCATTGCAGAGCTTCTCGTACAGCTTCTGGTTTCCGGCAGCAATGATGACCTTGCCGCCCTTGCAGGTGAAGCTGTCGTAGGGGGAAACAGCGGCATAACGGTTGCCCATGGGGGCCGGGATGTTGCCGGTCTCGATGTACTTCAGGGCAGTGTTCTCAGTGGCAGCGATCATGCTGTCCATCAGACTCACGTCCACCCGCTGCCCTTTGCCGGTAATGGTGCGGGCGTTGACTGCGGCAAGGATGCCAATGGTTACATGAAGTCCGCCCAGAATATCACCCAGCGCCGAACCGGCACGGGTGGGCTCTCCGCCCTTGGAACCGGTGATGGACATCATACCGCCCATGGCCTGAGCCAGAATATCATAGCCCGGGCGCAGGTGGTAGGGACCGTAGCAGCCAAAGCCAGAGACCGCCGCATAGATGATGCGGGGATTGATCTCCTTCAGGACATCATAGCCCAGCCCCAGCTTGTCCATCACGCCGGGACGGTAGTTTTCCACCACGATATCCGCTTTTTTGACAAGCTCCTTGAAGATCTCCTTGCCCTCAGGGGCCTTCAGGTTCAGGGTGATTCCCTTTTTGTTGCGGTTGATATTGGCAAAATAGACGCTTTCCCGCTCACCGTTCAGATTTTTGGCACGGAAAGGGGGATAGCTGCGGGTGTCGTCACCGCCTTTGGGGACCTCGATCTTGATGACGTTTGCGCCCATGTCAGCCAGCATCATGGTGCAGAAGGGGCCGGCAAGCACACGGGTCAGGTCGAGAACCGTCAGGTTCTCCAATGCCATATGTTCACTCATGTTACAGCTCTCCATCCTCAACGTGGATCTTCATGCGCATCACGGCACTGCCCATGGATTTGCCCAGGCTGTCCAGACGCAGGCTCATGGTGGCACCGCCGCCCAGAGCGTGCTTCATAACAAAGTTGAAGCCGTTCAGGCTGGGCACGTCGTAGCGGGTGATCTCGCCCTTGACCATGTCGCCAAAGTAGGCTTTGAGTTTTTCGGGGGTCACCTCGCGCTCAATGATCTTATAGTATTCCGGTTTGCGTGCATACACACAGACATTGCTGGTATCGCCCTTGTCGCCGGAGCGGCCGTGAGCAATATCGTTCAGATAGATCTCTGCCATCTTACTTCACCTCCAGAATGTGACTTTCGACCTGTACGGCATCGCGGGGCACGGTGGTGGGCCACAGTGCCATCACTTCCTGCACGCGGGCACGGCCGCCGAAGAAGGAGGCACCCGGAGGGCCGTTCAGCTGCAGGGGGCTGATCTCGGGAATAATCTTGGCGCACTCGCTCTTGTCCTCGCTGAACACAGCAATGCGCAGCACGCACTCGTTCAGGTTCTTCAGTGCCTCTTCGCTCATATCGGCCACGCCCAGATGCAGGCTGTTCAGGCCGATGTAGCTGATGTGGATGTCGTCGGCCTTCATACCGCGGCGCTGCATCTTCTTCATGATGACCTCGGCGCAGTACTGAGCCTTTTCGTAGGCATCAGGCCATGCAAAGCTCAGCATGGAAACAGTCTTCCAGCCCTTGTGGTAACCCACGCAGAGCTTGAGCGTGTCGGGGCGGGGCTTGCCCTTGACACCGCCGATGCGGACACGGTTGTCACCCACCTGGGTGATGGTAGCATGGCTGATATCCACGTTGACATCCGGGGTCAGGTAGTTGGCAGGATCGTGGACCTCGTACAGGAACTGCTCCTTGCAGCTCTGTTCGCAGATGATACCGCCGCAGTCGGGAGCCTTGGTGATCTCAAAGGTATCATCGGTCAGCTCTGCGATGGGGAAGCCCAGCTCGTCCATGCGGGGGACATTGCGCCAGTCGTACATATAGTTGCCGCCGGCACCCTGACCGCCGCACTCCAGCAGATGGCCTGCCATGATGCCGCGGGCCAGATTGTCCCAATCGTCAGCAGCCCAGCCAAACTCGTACTTCAGCGGAGCCAGGAACAGGGCGCTGTCAGCCGCACGGCCGGTGATGACCACATCGGCACCCTCTGCCAGGCATCCCTCAATGCCCTCATGGCCGATGTAGACATTGCAGTTGTAGATCTTGTCCAGAATATCGTTGAAATTGCCGTCGTAGTCGAAGTTGGGGAAGGTCCAGCCATCCTTCAGCAGCTGCGGGATCTTATCCTTGATGTTATCGCCGGTCACATAACCGATCTTATAGCCGCTCATGCTGTTGCCTTCTGCCCACTGGCGGATGCCGTCCACGCAGCCATTGATGTTCATGCCGCCTGCGTTGGTGCAGATTTTGATGTGCTTGTCCCAGGCTTCCTTGCCGGCCTCCTTCAGGATGCGGGTGGTGAAGTCGGGCGCAAAGCCCTTGGTGGGGTCCTTGAGCTGCTGCTTTGCCATGATGGAAAGGGTCAGCTCTGCCAGATAATCACAGCCCATATACTGGATATCGGCATTGCGGATCATGTGGATGGCCGCGTCCGGGCTGTCGCCCCAGAAGCCCTGGCCACCGCCGATTGCAACTTTCTTCATTCGATAGCCTCCTTATAAATGAAAAGGTGATATCAGCGTCAAACATAAGTATAACGTTTGACTCAATCGTCGTACTGAGTGTAGTACAACGATTTACTAATGTCAAGAAAAAAACGAAGTTTGGAGGAAAAGAAATTCAACTTTGTTGAAACGGCCAAAAAGAAAAAAGAAAAATATACAGAGTGCACAAAAACGGCTGGTTTGAGATTGGAGAGGCTTTTTTGGCTTGTCAAGATACGGGGAAACGGGTACAATAAACCTGATATCAGAAAAAGGTGGGGAAGAGCATGGTTACGATCAAGCAGATCGCGCAGGAGGTCGGGATCTCGTCCAGTACGGTCAGCATTGTTTTGGGCGGCAAGGCGGCAGAGCGGAAGATCAGCACGGCCACGCAGGAAAAAATTTTTGCGGCGGCGGCACGGCTTGGCTACCAGCCCAATATGGCTGCCCGGAGTCTGCGGGGCGGCAGCGGTGCCAATGAGCTGGTGGTGGCCATGTTCTGGGCACAGGATTTCCGGGCCAGCATGATGCTCCGCTTCTGGGATGGTCTGCGGGCCGAGATCGAAAAAACGGCACGTCCGGTGCGGCTGGTCATCTATCCGTATGTCAACGACCACCTGAAGGAAAGCGAGGCACTGACCAGTGGCGCAAACTGCCATGCGGCCATCATCTGCAATGCGTCCTATGCGGACCTGCAGTTTTTGGAGGACACGCAGCTGCCGATCCCGGTGGTGCTGTACAACCGTGTTTGCAATGGGTATTGCAGCGTCAATGTGGATGATCTGAAGATGGGTGCTCTGGCGGCGCGGGCTTTTGCCGATCAGGGATGCAGGACGGCGGCAGTTCTGACGAGCAGCCCGGTCTTTGAGGGGATGGAAAATCGAATGCATGGGTTCCGGCTGGAAGGGGAGCAACACGGGTTGACGATCCTGGCCAACCGGTATTGTGAAAATAGTATACGAGGCGGTTACGAAGCAGTTTCGCATCGGCTGCGGCATGAGTGGAAGCAGCAGCTGCCGGACGCAGTATTCTGCGGTTCCTCGGCCATTGCGCACGGTGCGCTGCGGGCTTTTTGTGAGGCTGGATATATCGGTGAAAAGCTGCCCCGGCTGATTGCTGTAGGCAACGGCCCGGAGGAAATGGATGCGTTTTCGATCCCGAGCCTGAGCGTAGTCTATCTGCCCATGGAGGATATGGCGCGGGAGTGTATCCAGTTGGTGCTGGGGCAGCTGGACGGCCGGATCGCCACGGCGGAAAGTCGGCTGCTGCCGATCGAGTATGTTCCCAGGGAGAGCTGCGGGCCGCTGACAGAATACGCTGCACAATAAAAAAAGCCCCGCACCGGCACGCAAAACGTGCGCAGTGCGGGGAAGAAAGAGCAGTCAGCCCTCGGCGCTGATACAGTACATGGAAAAGGTGCTGGAAAATAACAGGGTGTCGGTCTCGTCTGTGATCTCCACAGCCACCACACAGATGTGCCGACGGCGGCTGACTGTCCGGCCGCGGGCTGTCAGGTGACCGGCTTTGACGTTGTGGATGAAGTTGACCGAAGCATTCTGGGTGACATACTGCCGCCCGTCAGAGCGGGCAGTCAGCCCGGCACAGCAGTCCGCCATGGTGAAAAATGCGCCGCCGTGCACATAACCGTAGATGTTGGTGGTGTCCCGCCGGATGTCCAGCGACATGACGGCGCTGTCCGACGTTACCGATACGATCTCGATGTGATTGTACTGCATGAATGGATTTTCAAGCATTTGTGCAATGTTCTGTTCCTGCATAAGGAGCCTCTTCTTTTTGATTGTGGTACAACGTTGTACGAAATGAGTTGGACGGTTTTTATTATAATCGCATTTTCCGCAGGATGCAAGCAGCAGGAGGTTTGAAAATAAATGGAACGGCCATCATTACGCAGGCAGCTTGTAATGATCTTTCTGGGAATCGCCATTCCCATTGGGATTCTGCTGGGGCTGCTGCTCTTTTTCTCAGGGCTTTATAACCGCAATCGGCTGGCGGCTGCGGCATCCGGCGGCCTTGATATGTTTACCACAAATTTTGAGAATCAGCTGGATTCGGTGGAAAACTACCTGCTCAATCTGTCGTTGAACGATGCGACCTTTCGCAGCCTGAGCGAACAGACCGATCGCACCCGCGCCTACCTGGATGCCTATGAGATCGCACAGGGGTTTCCGGCGGTATTGGCTGCCAATGATACCCTGATGGGAGTGGTGCTGCGCAGCGGCTCAGGCAACCTGTATGTGGGGCGCTACGGTGCAGCTGCCCAGCAGCTCAAGCAGAAACTGAATCTGGAAGCGTATCTCGGCCAGCCGGGCCAGACCAATAAAATGATGACAAAGGGATGGTATCTGCGCACCATCGGCCAGCGGCTTTATCTGCTGCGCAGTGTTTTCTACCAGAAAGCCAGCCTGACCGCTGCGGTGGATCTGCGGCTGGTGTTTGAAGAACTGGTGGAAGACTATGGGCTGGACGGCCGGGTCATTGTGATGAACGACAGCGGCAATGTGTTGGTAGGGGATGCCAACCTTCTGCCCACAAAGATGGAATGGAACAGTGAGGGGTATTGCCTGACAAAGGTGGGCAGGGACAGCCGACTGGTGGTGCGCAAACAGGTCAAAGCGCTGACGGTATTGTATCTGGTTCCCTACCAGCATTTCGGAGTGGACTTTGCGCCGTATCAGATCCTGCTGGTGATGGGCGCTGTTTTTGTTCTGCTGGCGATCCCGTTTCTCCTGTTTTATATGAAGCACGAGATCTTTGCCCCTATGACGGCGTTGGTGAGCACGATGGACAGGATCGGCCGTGGTGAACTTTCGGTGCGCTCCAGTGTGGATTATCGCAACGCTGAGTTTACGCAGGTGAACGAGACCTTCAACCGGATGATCGACCAGATCACCCAGCTGAAGATCGACGGTTACGAAAAGGAGCTGGAAGCCCGCCGCAACGAGATGACCGCCCTTAAGCTGCAGATCCGGCCCCACTTTGTGCTCAACTGCCTGAAAAGTGTCTATGCCATGGTGCAGACCGGCAGCCGCGAGGATGCCCAGCAGCTGATCCTGCTGCTGAGTCGGTATCTGCGCTATATCCTCTCCTTTACAGCGACCACAACGCCTCTGCACACTGAGATCGAGCAGTGCTGCAATTACGCGGAACTTTCCAGCGTGGGGCAGAACGATCCCGTGGAGGTAGTATGCGAGATCGACCCGGAACTCAGCGAATTGCCCTTGCCGCCGGTCTCACTGCTGACGCTGGTGGAGAACAGCGTCAAGCACGGCAAGATGATCGGCAAAACGCTGAAGATCACGATCACTGCAAAGCTCCTCGAAACGGAAGAGGGCTGCATGGCTGATCTTTCGGTGGCGGACAATGGCACAGGCTTTACGGCAGGGGATCTGAAGCAGCTGAACTGTGCAGCCCCGCAGGAGGAGAATGGACAGCACGTCGGGCTGTTCAATGTGGTACGGCGGCTGCAGCTGCTCTATGGGGAAAAGGCAGCCATCGCCTTTACCAATAACCGCCGGGGCGGCGGTGCCAGGGTGGAGCTGTTCCTGCCGATAGATCCCGTCTTACAGAAGAAGGAAGGAGAAACAGCATGAAACTGCTGATCGTAGATGATCAAAGCACCGTGGTACAGGGACTTTTGCACTGCACCAACTGGGCAGCAATGGGATTTACTGTGGTGGATACGGCTCTGAACGCTGTGGATGCCAAGGCCAGCCTGCTGCGGCAGGAGGCCGAGGTCATGCTCTGCGATATTGAAATGCCCATGGAAAGCGGGCTGGATCTGTTGGACTGGCTCCGGCAGCGAGGGATGACCACACGCTGCATCTTCCTGACAGCCCACGCTGAGTTCAAATATGCGCAGGAGGCACTGCGGCTGGGCGGTTTTGATTATATCATGCAGCCTGCCCCTTATGAACAGGTTGCGGATGCAGTGAGCCGTGCGCTGGAAAATGTAAAAGAGGAACGGGCGGCGCTGGAGCTGCAGAGCAGGGGAGCTGTTTTTGACGACCAGAAAAAGGAGATCGTGGAGACTATGCTGCGAGGCTTCCTGTTAGGCAACGCCCCGGGAAGCAGCCTGACCGCGTTTGAAGAACTGAGCCTTGTACCCCGGCGGGAGCGGGAATGCTGGGTTGCCCTGATGCAGCCGCTGCGCTGGAAGCAAGGCGAGGAGCCGTGGGAGCTGAGCCTGCTGAGCACGGCAGTGGGGAATATGAGCAGCGAGGTGTTCACGCCGCTGCAGGTGCTCAGCGTGACGGTGGCGATCCCTGCGGAGCAGTGTCTCGTTCTGGTGCTGCAAAGCCGGGTGGGGGAGCCGCTGGAGGCAGACTATATCACCCGGCAGCTGAATTATCTGCAAAGTGCGTGTGCGCAATATATCCACTGCGAGGCGGCTTTTTATCCGGAGGGGCCGCAGTCCTTTGAACAGGCACCGGGGATCTACCAGGAGCTGCTGCAGCAACGGAGCGAGAACGTGGCCCTGAAAAGCGGTGTTCTGCTGGGTCGCCCAGCGGAAAAAGCGCCGGAAGTGTTCCGTATCCCGCAGATCGGTGCATGGCAGAAGCTGCTGCAGACGGGATGTGCGCAGGCAATGGAGCAGGAAGCCTGCCAGCTGCTGGATAAGCTGACGGTCAACAACCAGCTGAACAGCCAGACTTTGCGGTATTTTTATCAGGATTTTATGCAGATGCTCTTCTCTTTTCCGGAAAAGAAACGGCAGGGCGATATGTTCCGGGAGCCGGAAGCCTTGGAACTTTACCGCAACGGCATGAAGACCGTGCCGGATATGAAGGCGTTGGTCCATTATGTGGCCTCGGTCTGGGATAACGAAACGGAAGAAAGCAGCCAGAGTACCGTGGAGATCATTATGGCTTACATTGCTGAGCATCTGGAAAACGAGCTGCGCCGGGAAGAACTGGCCGAGGCTGTCCACCTGAATCCGGATTACATGGCCCGGCTTTTTAAGAAAGAGACCGGCTTGAATCTGAAGGATTATATCATTCAGCAGAAAATGCAGGAGGCACAGAGCCTGCTCTGCACCACCAATCTGCCCATCAGCCTGATTGCGGCCAAGGTCGGGTATACGAATTTCGGGCATTTCTCCACTTCTTATAAGAAGTTCTATCACAAGACCCCACAGGAGGAGCGCAGCGCAGCATTATGAGAGAAACAAGGATGGCTCGCAGGACATTTTTACAGCTGACCGGTGCTGCAGCCGGGGCGGCTCTGCTTGCTGGCTGCGGGGAGCGGGCGGCATCGACGGAAGAAAGTGGAACAGAGCCTATGGTCACAGTGCTGATGCCGGGCCAATCGGATGAAACTGCCTGCGTCCGCATTTCGGCGGCGCTGAGCGAAGTCACAAAGCAGAAGCTGGGCTTCGGCGTTTCCATCGAGCAGGTGGCACCCACCAATTACTCGGCAGAGCTGTGGAAACGGATGGTCTGCCAGACTATGCCGGATCTGTTTTTCCTCACAGAGAATCAGCCGCTGGATGTTTACCTGAATCAGAACTGCATCCTGCCCCTGAGTGCGCTTTTGGAAGAATATCCCGGGCTGAAAGCTCTGTTCTCAGAGCAGCAGTGGGCGAGCAGGACCTATTACCGCCGCGTCTATGCAATCCCGGCACGGGCAGTCTCGACGTATCAGGTCGGCTTTCTGGCCCGGGCCGACTGGATGCGGGAGCTGGATGCCAGACCGGAGGAGATCACAAATCTGGATGCCCTGCACGACCTGCTGATGCAGGTCAGGCAGCGTCGGCCCAATGCAGAGGGGGTCCTGCCGGATAATGGACAGGTTTTTCCTTTTCCGGAACTGGATCCTCTGGGAGATACCTTTGGCGTTCTGACCGAAGAAAGCGGCACCACCGTTGTCAACTGGTATGCCGCGGATGCTTACAGCAGGCTTTGCAAAACCATGCATCAGTGGTATCAGGAAGGATTGATCCTGCGGAATGCCAGCCTGCGGGACGAACCGGCCACCGATCGGATGCGGCTGTGCAACAGCTTCGGCTTTTTTGCACGGCTCAACCGGGATTCACTGGACTGCTACACCCGGGCCTGTGGCACAGAGCTGACTGCCATCCCGCTGGGGCCGACCATTCAGAACGGCTCTATCCCGGCGGAGAGCTGGTGCCTGCCTGTGACCAACAGCCACCGCAGGGAGGCACTGGCTCTTCTTGAACTGCTGTACACGGATGCATCCTGCTATGATCTCTTTGCAAACGGAGATGGGAAAGAGGAGCAGTTCCATCCGTGGCAGAATCTGTATCTCAACGCCAGCGGACTGCTGCCGGAAACAGACGAGCAGCCGCAATGGGTCTCTCCGGCCTATGGGTTCGGCTTCAGCAACAGTGCAGTTGCCGCAAAGCTGGATGCCTGCCGGGCACTGAAGAACAGCTATCACAATGGACTGATGTGCGGCTATCTGGATTCGGAAGAGGCACTCCCGGAGTTTTTGGAAAAACTGGAACAGGCCGGAATACAGGAGATCCTTCAGGCAAAACAAATCGCATTGGATAACTGGCTGAACGCATCGCACTGAAACAGGCAGGGCTGGGAGACCGGCCCTGTTTTCTTTTTTCGGACAGAAGAAACCTCTGAAAATGAAAAACAGAGGTCGGAAACTTGAAAAAATGCGGCAGCTCTCGGAACAGGAACACGGAAAATGAAAAATTAGTTTCGTTTTTTTGGTAGCTGGAAAAGCTCCCGGTGCGCTAAACTAAATACAACAAAAGCACGGCAGACACAGAACCGTGCAGACGAACGCAAGAATAAGAAGGACAAGAAGGAGAAACCACTATGAAACGTATCTCTCGTCGAAACTTCCTCAAGGCTATGGGCATTTCTGCAACGGCCCTGACACTGGCCGCATGCGGCGGCTCTTCCAGCTCCACCGCAGCAAGCACCGCCGGTTCTTCCGCTGCCAGCGCAGCAGCAACCGGGGAACCCAAGGCAGGCGGAACCCTGCGGCTGTGCTATTCCAGCCCCATTGCCACCCCCGGTTACACCCCCCGTGCCACCGGCAACGCGGCTATTTACTACCTGACGCTTTCTTATGAAAGCCTGACCAGCTATGATGCCGAGGGCAATATGATCCCCAATCTGGCAACGGAGTGGGATGTGAACACCGATGAGCTGAGCATTACCTGGACTCTGCGGGAGGGTGTCAACTTTGCAGACGGTGAGCCGTTCAACGCTGAGGCCGTCAAGCGTAATATCGAGGAGTATCAGGCCAACAACCGCACCGAGACCGCAAACATTGCCGAGTGCCAGATCATTGATGACACCCACATCAAGATGATGATGGCAGAGCCCAACTCCTCCACGCTGGAATCGGTGGGCTTCTTCGTCTACTACATGAGCCCCAAGGCACTGGAGAACCCCAGCAGCCTGGATGCCGCTACCTGCGGCACCGGCCCCTTCCAGCTGAGCGAGTTCGAGAACAATGCCTACGCTATCTATACCAAGAACGAGAATTACTGGAAAGAGGGGTTGCCCTATCTGGATTCCGTGGAAGTGACACTGGTCACCGAGCCCAGCACCGCAAGCACTGCTTTCCAGGCCAACGAGTACGATATGTACTGGGTAGGTCTGGCCAATCCCACCATCCTGCAGCAGCTGGACGGTGCCGGTATCTACGTCAAGGAAGATAACCAGAACGGTATGGGTGTCGAGAGTCTGGGTCTGATCCCCAACAGTGCCATTGACGGCCCCTGGGCCGATGCCCGTGTCCGCCGCGCCCTGTGCTACGCCATCGATGTGGATGCCATCAACGCAGCATTCCTGATGGGCATGGCACAGATGACCGACCAGTGGGCAGTTCCCGGTTCCGCCACCTACAACGACAGCCTGAATCATTTTACCTATGATCCGGAGAAGGCAAAGTCCCTGCTGGCAGAGGCTGGTTATGCCGATGGTTTTACCACCAACATTGTCACCATCAGCAGCATGTCCGATATGCTGACGGCCATTGCCAACATGCTGGACGAGGTGGGCATCCACTGCAACATCCAGCAGGTGGACGGCGCAACCAACAACCAGTACATGAAGGATGGCACCTGGGAGGGCCTGATGCTCCACTTTGCAACCATCGCTCCCGATCTGGGCCTGTATATGGGTCGTCATCTGGACAAGAACGGCGCTTACTACGCCAAGGGCATCCAGCATCCCGACAAGGAAATGCAGCTGCTGGAGGAGATCCGCCGCTGCATGGATCCCGATGAGAAGCACAAGCTGGAAAAGGAGTTGCAGGCAGCGATCTACGATGCCGAGGATGGCTCCTGCCTGTTTGGCCGCGTGCTGTACGTGAATAAGTCTTCCATGTACAAGTACGATTACGTCATCGACGACCACGCAACCGAAGCCTTCACTGCTTGCTGGGATCTGTCCGCCTGCTGGCTGAACAAGTAAGCGACCAACCTTAGTGTATCACGACCGGAATACGTTTCTCCTTATTTCGGCAGATTCCGGCGCGGGTAACTGCGCCGGAATTTGTTTTAGAGGGGGAGAAAGGTTCCGCAGGAAATGGAGCGAACTATGAAATCGAACAACCTTGCCAAAATGATCGGCAAGCGTGTGGTGCAATCCTGCATCACCATTCTGCTTGTCACTCTGTTCGTCTTTGCCCTCATTCAGATGGTTCCGGGCGATCCCGTAGCCAACTATCTGGGTGCAACCGCTACCGAAGAGCAGATCACCTATTACCGCCACCTTTATGGTTTCGATCGTCCGGTCATCGTCCAGTATCTCAGCTGGATCGGCGGCCTGTTCCGGGGCACCATGGGCCAGTCCATCAGCTATCAGTCTGAGATCGCTGACATCATCCTGCCCCGTTTGGGCACCACCCTGACCATGGTGATCCCGGCTTTCATCATCGGAACGATCACCGGTATCCTGTTCGGCATCATTGCTGCCAAGAACCGCGGCAAGGCCATTGACAGTGTGATCTCCTTCTTTGCGAACATCGGCGTTTCGATGCCCATGTTCTGGCTGGGTATGATGGGGATGCTGGTGTTTGCCCTCAAACTGCGGGTCCTGCCCAGTTCCGGCTATGTTCCCATCACCCGTGATTTTGGCGGCTGGCTCAGCCACATGATTATGCCCATCATTGTGCTGAGTCTGGGTGTCAACGCTGGCTTTGTCCGTCTGACCCGCTCCTCCATGCTGGAAGTCATGCGGCAGGATTATGTGACCACCGCCCGTGCCAAGGGCGTTTCCAAGAAGGATGTTACCTTCAGGCATCAGCTGCGCAATTCCATGATCCCCATCGTCACCACCATGGGAATGCGCCTGGGTTCCATGGTGGGCTCCACCGTCCTGATCGAGAGCCTGTTCGTCATCCCGGGCCTTGGCAGTGTGATGATGAATGGCATCAGCAACCGTGACTTCATGCTGGTGGCGAACGGTGTGCTCATCATCTCCATCTTTGTTGCCATCTGCAACCTCGTGGTCGATATCCTGTACGGCATCATCGATCCCCGCACCCGCTAAAAGGAGGAATGAACTGTGGAAAACAAGACAAAAAAGAAGGGTCTGCTGGATCGTATCACGTCCTCCCGCGTGTTCCGGGTCATGTTCAGCCGCAAGATCATCGTGGTCTGCGCAATTTTGCTTCTCATCATGGTGCTCATCGCCATCTTTGCTCCGGTGATTGCTCCCTATGATCCCAACAAGGATGATCTTTACAATGTTCTGAAGGGCTGCTCTGCCGAGCACTGGCTGGGCACCGACTCCAATGGTCGTGATGTTCTGAGCCGCATCATCTATGGTGCCCGCATCTCCTTTACGGTCGGTATCGTGGCCGTGGTCATTTCCAGCGTTATCGGCATGGCACTGGGCCTGATCGCCGGCATGGCAGGCGGTGTGGTGGATGCCTTCATCATGCGTGTCATGGATGCCATGATGGCCGTGCCCATGCTGATCCTGGCTATGTTTCTGGGCGCGATCCTGGGTCAGGGCCTGGGCAATGTCTGCCTGGCCATCGGCATCTCGATGGTGCCCGGCTACGCCCGTGTCACCCGCGGTCAGGTGCTGAGCGTCCGCAATGCCGATTATGTCACCGCCGGTACCCTGTGCGGTGCATCCCGGATCCGCAACACGCTGGTGCATGTGTTCCCCAACTGCCTGTCCGTCAACATCGTCAGCATGACCGCCAGCCTGGGCGGTGCCATTCTGGCCGAAGCGAACCTGAGCTTCCTGGGCATGGGCATCACGCCCCCGACTCCCAGCTGGGGCGCAATGGTCAGCGGTGGCTATAAGTACCTGTCCACCCAGCCCATCATTGCCATTGCTCCCGGCATTGCGATCATCATCGTGGTGCTCTGCTTCAATATGTGCGGCGACGCTCTGCGCGATGCCCTCGACCCGAAGCTGCGCGGCACATTGGGCAGCGGCAAAAAGACCAAGCGCGCAAAGCGCACCAAGAATGTGAAAGAGGTGGCCTGAAATGAGCGACAAGCTGCTGGAAGTCAAAAACCTGAGCGTTGAATATGATACCGAAATTTCCACCGTCTATGCTGTCAATGGTCTGGATCTGGATCTGAACTACGGCGAGACGCTGGGGCTGGTGGGTGAGACCGGTGCCGGTAAGACCACCACAGCCCTGAGCGTCATCCAGCTTCTGCCCGAGGGAATCGGTTTTGTGACCGACGGCTCCATCAAGCTGGATGGTGTGGATATGCTGAATGCTCCCGAGGAAAAGATCCGTGCCATGCGCGGCAGTGTGGTATCCATGATCTTCCAGGATCCCATGTCTGCCCTGAACCCGGTGATGACCGTGGGGGCTCAGATCATGGAGGTGCTGAAGATCCACCATCCGGAGCAGAGCACTGCTCAACTGGAAGCCCGTGTGGACGAAATGATGGAGCTGGTGGGCATCCCTGCAAAGCGCAAGGTGGAGTACCCCCATCAGTTTTCCGGCGGCATGAAGCAGCGCATCGTCATTGCCATTGCGCTGGCCTGCGAGCCGAAGCTGATCCTTGCCGACGAACCCACCACCGCACTGGATGTGACCATTCAGGCCCAGATGCTGGGCCTGATCAATGAGCTGCAGAAGCGGCTGAACACCGCCATGATCCTCATCACCCACGATCTGGGTGTTGTGGCCCAGACCTGCGAGAAGGTCATGGTCATGTACGCCGGTGAGGCCATCGAGTACGGCACAGCGGAGGATATCTTTGAGACCACGCAGCGCCACCCCTACACCCAGGGGCTGTTCAACGCCATTCCCAAGCTGGATGAGAACACCAAGCGTCTGGAGGCCATTGAGGGGATGATGGCTGACCCCACCCAGAAGATCGAGGGCTGCCGCTTTGCTGACCGCTGCAAATATGCCACTGCAGCCTGCAAGAAGGCCCAGAAGATGCGGGAGGTCACACCGGGCCACTTCATCCGCTGCTGCCGGTTCGATCCGCCGCAGTCCAACACCTGAGCCGGGAGGAAATGACAATGGAAGAAAAGATTTTGATCGAGGCAAAGAACCTCAAAAAATACTTCAAAGTCGGCGCAAGCAGCCAGCTCCATGCGGTGGATGGCGTGAACTTCAAGATCAAGCGCGGCACCACACTGGGCGTGGTGGGCGAGTCCGGTTGCGGCAAGTCCACGCTGGGCCGCCTGCTGCTGCGGCTCTATGATGTTACCGATGGTCAGATCATCTACGACGGTACCGACATCACCAAACTGAATGCCAAGGAACTCAAGCCCATCCGTGCCCGGATGCAGATGATCTTCCAGGATCCGTCCGGTTCGCTGGATCCCCGCAAGAGCGTGAAGGAACTGATCGGAGAACCGCTGAAGATTTATAAAGCCTGCAAAAACCGTGACGAATACGATGCCCGCATCGCCGAGATCATGGAGACCGTCGGCCTGGATGAGCGTTATGCAGAGAGTTTCAGCCACGAGCTGGACGGCGGCCGCCGCCAGCGCATCGGCATCGGCCGCGCATTGGCCATGGACCCGGAGTTCATCATCTGCGACGAGCCGGTCTCTGCACTGGACGTTTCCATTCAGGCACAGATCCTGAATCTGCTGATGGATCTGCAGGATGAGAAAAAGCTGACCTATGTCTTTATCACCCACGATTTGAGCGTGGTCAAGCACATCAGCCACGAGATCATGGTCATGTATCTGGGCCAGTGTGTGGAATATGCCAAGACCGAGGACCTGTTCAAGAATCCGCTCCACCCCTATACCAAGGGTCTGCTGGATGCTGTGCCCATCCCCAGCCTGAAGGCCAAAAAGCTTTCCACCGAGGTCATGCGCGGCGAACTGACAAGTCCTGTGGACCCGGCTCCAGGCTGCCGTTTTGCGGCCCGCTGCCCCTATGCAACAGATGCCTGCCGCGGCAGGGATATCCCCTTGAAGGAAGTGGAACCCGGCCACTTTGTTAGCTGCACACGCTTTTGAGAACACGGAAAGGCGGGAAAATCAATGACAGAGGAAGAAAAAAAGACAGCTGCCGAGCAGAAGCAGCGTGAAATGGAAGAGATGATGCGGCAGGCGCAGGAGAGCTACCGGCAGGAGTATGCCAGTATACCCTACGACGGCCCGGTCTATGGCTGCCGCCGGGAGGAGCTGATGCTGCCCATGCAGGACGGAGTGAGGCTCTATACCGAGATATTCAAACCGGAGGGGCTTGCACAGTTCCCTGTGCTGATCCAGCGCAGCTGCTATCCCAATCAGCAGCCGCTGTATGAGATCAACGGTGTAGAACTGACCCGCCGGGGCTACGGCTATGTGGTCCAGACCTGCCGCGGCACGGGCAAGAGCGAGGGACATTGGGAACCCAACGTCAATGAGCGCCCGGATGGCCGCGATACCCTGCAGTGGCTCAACGACCAGCCCTGGGCAGAGAGCATCGGCTATTTCGGAGCCAGCTATCTGGCCCTGACCGGCTGGGCCATTGCAGATATCGTTCCACCCAAGGTCAAGGGAATGATGCTGACGGTCTATGGCACCGACCGTTTCAAATCGGCTTATGAAAAGGGGCTGTTCCGCCACGACGTGCTGACTGGCTGGGCAATGCAGAATGCAGGCCATCCGGTCACAGCGGACTATCTGGAAAGCTGCCGCTTCCGTCCCCACGACAAGGTGGATGAAGCGCTATGGGGTGGAAAGTTGGACTGGTATCAGGACTGGATCCACGCCACCCGCCGCACAGATGCCTACTGGCAGCAGGGCTGGTGGAAGCTGTTAGCCGATGTGCCCGGAAATACCAAGGTTCCGGTGTATATCATCGATGCATGGTACGATCACCATTTTGGCAGTGCCATCAACACTTATGCCTCTCTGGCCCCTGAGACCAAAGAGCACAGCTGGCTGGATATCGGCTGCTGGAATCATATGTCCCAGCCCTGCATTGCGTGGGGCGAACAGCACAATCTGGAAAACGGCGACATCCACCGGATGCTGGAATGGTTCGATCTGCTGCTGAAGCAGAAAAAACAGCCGGAAAAGCGGGTGCGCACCTATGTGATGCGGGAGGACCGCTGGAAAACGCTGGAGGCATGGCCCGCCCCCGTGAGCCGGACTGAAAAGCTTTATCTGGGTGAAACAACTCTGAATGCCGAGCCGGCAGAAGGGGAGCGCACCTTTGTGTATGACCCGGAGACCCCCGTGCCCAGCCATGGCGCAGAAAGCGTTCTGACCACCATTGCCGAGGCAGGCAGTCTGCTGCAGCCGGAGCCGGACTATCGACCCGATGTGGTCAGCTTCGTCAGCGCTCCGCTGGAAAAAGCACTGCCCATTTGTGGACAAATCAAGGTGCACCTGAATGTCTCGACCGATGTGGATGATACTGCCTTCACTGCCAAGCTGATGGAAGTGTTCCCGGACGGCAGGGCCTATAACATCCGGGGCGGCATCACCACCATTGCTGCCGACCTGCCGGAGGGGCAGACCTATACTCCCGGCCAGACAGCAAAGGTCTGTGTGGAGATGTGGGATATGAACTGGACGGTACAGCCCGGCAGCTGCCTGCGGCTGGATGTCTCTTCTTCCGACTTCCCGCAGTACGCCGTTCACAGCAATTACGCAGGAGTCTGGTCTGAACAGGGAAAGACCCGCATCGCCCACCAGAAGATCTTGCTGGGGGAGGGCAGCTTTGTAGAACTGCCCCTGCACGAGAACTGAGAGAAAGGAACCAAGACCATGACGGAACAGGAACGAAATGTCCTTCTGAACGAACTGCGGCAGCAGGAGAGCCAGAGGGAAAAGCAGATCAAGCGGGAGCGGTTCCGTCGTCTGAATCCTTATGCAAAGAAAGGGGCGGTGGTGTTTGCCGGTTCCAGCCTGATGGAACAGTTTCCGCTGTATGAGTTTTTGCAGGACGATGATCTGCACTGCACCCTGTACAACCGGGGCATCGGCGGCTTTACCACCACCGAGCTGCTGGAGGCCATGGACGAGTGCATCCTTGAGCTGCAGCCTGCGCACCTGTTCCTGAACATCGGCACCAATGACCTGAACGGCCCGGACTACGACCGCGCCGCCATGCTGGGCCGGTATGAGGAGATCGTGCAGCAGATCCGGAAAAAACTGCCCGAAACAAAGCTCTACTTGCTGGCCTATTATCCGGTAAACCCCACCGTGGCCGAAGACCCGGGCCTGATTGAATGCTTCCGCTGGCGCACCAATGAGCGTATCCGGGAGGCAAGCGAGGGCGTGCAGGCATTGGCCCGGAAATACGGGGCGGAATTCCTCGACCTGAACAAGGACCTGTACGATGTTGCCGGAAATCTGAAAGCGGAGTACACCATTGAGGGAATGCACCTGTATGCCAACGGCTACCGCCCTGTGATGGATGCTCTGCTGCCGCTGCTGCGCAAAATCGGAGAAGAACAGGGAGGAAAGCAATGACCGGAGTCTTTGGTGTTGTTCTGGGTCAGATCCTTCTGATGTTCCTCTATCTCATCATTGGCTATGTGCTTTACCGTACCGGACTGATCACCCAGGAAGGCAGCAAGGCACTGGCTCACCTGCTGTTATATTGTGTGCTGCCCTGTGTTGTGCTAAAATCATTTTGTATTGAGTATTCGGCAAAGGGAGCTGTGGAATTGGCTGTCAGCATTGCGGCAGGTGCCGGGATGCTGGTGCTCTCCATGGCGGTGTCGTGGCTCTTTTTCCGCAAAGACCCCATGGCGCAGATCGGTGTGGCTTTTTCCAACGCCGGGTTCATGGGACTTCCGCTGGTCACAGCAGTGCTGGGCGGCGAAGCTGTGTTCTACGCAGCAGGCTTTGTGGCCCTGCTGAATGCTTTGCAGTGGACCTACGGCCAGGCAAAGCTTTCCGGGGACAAAAAGTACATCCAACTGGGGGCAGTGCTCAAAAATCCGCTGGTGCTCTCCCTGTTGGGCGGTGTGGTGCTCTACTTCTGCCGCATCCCGGTGCCGCAGTTCCTCCGCACCCCCATGGGGGCCATTGCAGGCATGAACGCTCCGCTTGCCATGATCGTGCTGGGTGTCTATCTGGCCAGGACCGACCTCAAAGCCATCTTTACCCGCCCCCGGCTCTACACCCTTTCGGCAGTACGGCTGGTGGTGATCCCACTGCTGACGATCGTCTGTCTGATGCTTCTTCCAGCCGGATGGCGGCAGATCGGCACGGTGCTCATCATTGTGAATGCGGCCCCCATCGGCAGCAACATCGCGGTATATGCCCAGCGTCTGGGGCTGGATTCTTCCTACGCTGTGCAGATGGTCTGCCTGAGCACACTGCTGTCGCTGATCACGCTGCCGGTGATGCTCAGCCTGGCTGCCGCGTTGGGCTTTGCATGAGTCTGAAAACAACCAACAGAAAGCAGGAGATAAGATGAAACAGTATCTTTTGATCGACATCGGCGGAACCTTCATCAAGTACAGCCTGGCCGATGAACAGGCCCGGAAAATCTCCGGCGGAAAGGTTCCGACACCACTGACGAATATGGATGACCTTCTGGCGGTCATCAAGGGCTTTGCCGCTCCCCTTCAGGGACAGTTCGTGGGCTGCGCCATCTCGATGCCGGGCCGCATCGATACCAGAAACGGCATCGCCCATACCGGTGGAATGCTCAGTGCCTTTCTGTGGGAGCAGCCCTTTGCTGCGCAGGTAGAGGCACGGCTGGGCGTGCCGGTGACCATCGCCAACGATGGCAAGTGCGCCGCGGCGGCGGAAGCCTGGACCGGTGCGCTGGCCGGTGTGGAAAATGGTCTTGTGCTGGTGCTGGGCACCGGCATCGGCGGCGGCATCATCCTGAACGGGAAGGTGCTGATGGGCGCTCACGCCGCCGCAGGCGAGGTCAGCTGCCTTGTCTCGGATATTTCAAAGATGACCGACGATGATTTCAAACTGACCTCGGTAGAGCGGTATTCCGAAGCACCCCTCTGGGCGGGAATGGCCTCGGCAAGTGGCCTGATCTTCGAGTATGCCCGGCAGAAGCATCTGCCGACGGGCAGCCCCATGCCCACCGGGGAAGAAATCTTTGCGGCTTACAATGCCGGGGAGCCGGAAGCGCAGAAGGCTCTCAAGATCTTTGCCCGGCGGGTGGCCGTTGGCATCCTGAGCCTGCAGCATGTGCTGGATGTGGAAAAGGTGGCCATCGGCGGCGGTATCAGCGCAGCGGAGGCTCTGCTGCCTGCGATTCAGGCCGAGTTGGATTGGCTGTTTGAGCGCTGCACAGTCATGCCGGCGGTCAAGCCGGAGCTGGTGCACTGCCGCTATGGCAACGATGCCAACCTGATCGGTGCCCTGAAGCTGTTCTTTGAACAGAACCCCGCCTGAACCAGAACAAAATAGAATAGGAGTAGAAACTTATGAGCGTTTTCCGTGATGATTTCCTGTGGGGCGGTGCCTGTGCAGCCAACCAGTTCGAGGGCGCATGGGACGTGGATGGCAAAGGTCCCAGTATCCCTGACCTGTGCACCAATGGCTCTCATACCAGCCCGAAATGGGTGACAACTGCTATCCGCTCCGACCGGCTGTATCCCAGCCATGAGGCCATCGACTTCTACCACCACTACGAGGAGGACATCGCTCTCTTCGCCGAGATGGGCTTCAAGACCTTCCGCACCTCCATCAACTGGACCCGCATTTTCCCCACCGGCATGGAGACCGAGCCAAACGAGAAGGGCCTTGAATTCTATGACAAGGTCTTTGACTGCTGCAAGAAGCACGGCATCGAGCCGCTGGTCACCATCAGCCACTACGAGCTGCCCTATGCGTTGGTGGAAAAGTACAACGGCTGGGTCAGCCGGGAACTCATCGAGTTCTATATGAACTACTGCAAGGCTATTTTTGAGCGGTACAAGGATAAGGTCAAGTACTGGCTGACCTTCAACGAGATCAACTGCGGCACCATGCCGATGGGTGCGATCCTGGAAACAGGCACCATCCGGGGCTTTGAAGGCCCTACCGACAAGGTGCCGGACAACAAGCAGGAGCGTTTTCAGGCGCTGCATCACCAGTTTGTGGCCAGTGCAGAGGCTGTCCGGTATGCCCACGACCACTACCCTCAGTTCAAGATGGGCTGCATGATCTGCTTTATCACCAGCTACGCACTGACCTGCGACCCGGCCGACGAGATCGCCAACCAGAAGGCCATGCAGATCAGCAACTGGTTCTGCTCTGATATGCATGTCCGCGGCGAGTATCCTTCTTACATGAAGCGCTATTTTGCCGAGAATAACATCACCATCCGGCAGGAGCCGGAGGATGCTGCCATCCTGAAGGCCGGTACTGTCGATTTCTACACCTTCAGCTACTATATGTCCAACTGCATCACCACCCACAAGGATGCCGATGATGTGGGCGGCAACATCATTGCTGGCAAGAAGAATCCTTACCTGAAAGCCTCCGACTGGGGCTGGCAGATCGATCCCGTTGGTCTGCGCTACACCCTCAACGAGATCTACGACCGCTACCGCATTCCCCTGATGGTGGTGGAAAACGGCCTGGGCGCTTACGACAAGAAGGATGCCGACGGAAAGATCCACGACGGCTACCGCATCGACTACCTGCGCGCCCACATCGAGCAGATGGCTGAGGCTGTAAAGGACGGTGTAGATCTGATGGGCTACACCCCCTGGGGCTGCATCGATCTGGTGAGTGCCTCCACCGGTGAGATGGCAAAGCGCTACGGCTTCATCTACGTCAACAAGTTTGACGACGGCACGGGGGATCTGAGCCGCGAAAAGAAGGACAGTTTCTACTGGTATCAGAAGGTCATTGCCACCAACGGCGAAGATTTAGGATAACAAAAACAGACCTCCGGGTGCCATGTTTGCAGTACCGGGGGTCGGTCTTTTTGAAAGAAGGAGGTCATTTATGGAAAAGGCATTTTGCTGTGCGCCGGATTTCCCGGTGGTTCAGACAAATTATGGTCCGGTGCGGGGATATCGCTTCCGGGAGATCAGCAGCTTCAAGGGCATCCCGTATGGGCGGGCGGTGCGCTTCCATGTACCCCAGCCGCCCCAGCCTTGGGCAGAGCCGCTGGACGCTTCCAGTTACGGCTGCGTCTGCCCTCTGCTGAGCATCGACAAGCCCAGCGGCGAACTGCGTGTGCCCCACCGCTACTGGGTGCAGGATGAGGACTGCCTGAACCTGAACATCTGGACCCCGGCCTGCGATGCCCAAAAGCGGCCGGTGATGGTCTGGCTCCATGGCGGCGGATTTTTTGCCGGCTCGTCCATTGAGCAGGTGGCCTACGAGGGCGGAAACATGGCGCGGGAAGGGGACTGCGTGGTGGTGTCACTGAACCACCGGCTGAACATCCTGGGCTACTTGGATCTCTCCGATTTTGGGGAGGAGTACGCAAACTCCGGCAATGCGGGTGGGGATGATATCATCCTGGCACTGCAGTGGGTGCGGGACAATATTGCAGCGTTTGGCGGCGATCCCGGCTGCGTGACGGTATTCGGCCAGTCCGGCGGCGGAGCCAAAGTGACAACGCTGCTGCAGACCCCGGCAGCAGATGGCCTGTACCACAGGGCGATGATAATGAGTGGTGTGCTGGAAGGTTTGCTGAACGACAGTGTCGGCAGCGGCAGGGACTGTGTGCAGGCGCTGATGCAGGAGCTTGGCGTGCAGACAGCACAGCAGCTGGAAACTGTGCCCTACCACCAGCTGGCGCAGGCTTACCGGAACGTCAGCCCGGCTCTGAAAGCAAAAGGCGCGAACGTGGGCCAAAGTCCCCACCCGAACCGCTTCTATCTTGGAGATCCGCTCAATAACGGCAGTGGGTTTCGGCCCGAGACTGCAGACGTTCCGGTGCTGATCGGTACGGTTTATTCGGAGTTCTACGGTTTCTTTGATGGTCTGAAAGGAGTCGGCCCGGAGGAAGCAGTGGGCCTGTCTGCCGCAGAGACCCTGCGGAAGCAGTTCCGCACTGCCTACCCGCACCGCCCGGAGGAAGACCTGCTGCTGGCAGATACCAGCTTCCGCGCCCCCACGATCAAATATGTCCGGGAGCGTGCCAAGGCGGGCGGAAAGGTGTACAGTTATCTGTTTGATCAGGACTTCCCTCTGATGGGAAAAAGTACCCCGTGGCACTGTGCGGATATCCCATTTGTGTTCCACAACACAGAGCTTGTGCCAGTGTGTGCCTTTGAGGGAGCAAAGCAGCTGGAAGCGGAAATTTTTGGCGCTGTGATGCAGTTTGCCCGTACCGGTGCGCCGGGCTGGGCTGCCAGTACGGAGGATGTGGAACAGACCATGCTTTTCGGCCCCCAAAGCCGTCTGGTGCAGAATCACGATCACGCACTGATCGAAGCATTGGCACCCTTCACAGATTTACGGATGAAAAAAGCGACCCGGGCAGGCGGACAGATCCAGCATTAAAAAGCGCTGTTCAATACGCGGGAATTCCGGGAAACAGAAAGCAGAACAGGCATCCTGCGATACCGTTTGGCGGTATCGGGCAGGATGCCTGTTCTGCTATGATGATCTTCATTGCATTTTCTATATCCGCAACAGTCTGACGAGATTTCTGGCAGAGTTCATAGCAGATAAAAACAGCGTGCAGCTTTTCTGCATTTTTGCTTGCTGCCTTATCTGTGCGGAATGGATGCCGCACGCGGCATTCAAGGGTCAAACCGGTCTGCATTCTGTAATTGCCACTTGACCCAACCCGTGGTATAATAAAAGAATCGAATACTATGGGAACAAAGGACAGGGGTCAGAACAGAAAATGGCAAAACGAAAGCGAAAAACAACTGCAAAGCGCGCGTCTGCACGCAGAAAAAGCCGGGCCGAGGAGCGGATGCCGGCGGGGCTGGGCACCCTGTTTGTGGGGCTGCTGCTCATTGTGCTGGCGTTCGTGGAGGGGGACTCCGTCTGGAAGAGCGCCCATCAGATTTTATTCGGGCTGTTCGGCTGCGGCAGCTTTGTGCTGGGCGCGGCGGTGTGCTATCTGGCCATCCTCTACACCCGGGGGCAGGACCTGCTGATGCAGGTGTTCAAGCTGCTGCTGGGGCTGATCTTTGCCAGCGGCACGGTCATCGTGTTTTCGGATATCCCCGCCGACCTGACCGCTGCCCAGATGATCGCTGCCTGCTACCAGAACGGCGCAAACGCCTGGCTGGGCGGCGGCGTGCTGGGCACTCTGCTGGGCGGCAACCTGCTCCTGCTCTGCGGGCGGCCTGCGGCCAATCTGGTCATGGCGGTGCTGGCCCTGTGCGCCAGCCTGTATATTTTTGATATCACCCCTGCCGAGTGCTGGCAGTGGCTCTGCAATGTGGGCGGCGGTGTGCATGAAAAAGGCGTGGCGGTCTATGAACAGAACGCCGCCCGCCGTGCTGAGCGCCTTGCGGCCCGGCAGGCGGAAGAGGAGTACTGCACCGAGGAGCCTGCGGGCGATTACGATGACAGTTCCGATGAGGAAGATGCGCCCGGCGGCATTCCGGTGCCCGGGTGGCTGTCCGGTGTGTTCAGCTGGGGCCACAAGGTGACCAAGGAAATGGAAGGCGAAGCGGAACCTGCTCCCGTGGACGATTCTCTGGGCTACGAGCCGCCTGCGCCGGTGGAGCTGGAACCGGCTCCCGCCCGGCCTGCTCCGGCCTTTGAGCCGGTCAAGGTGACCTCCAACCATCCCCGCGCGGCGTTTGATATCGACCTTGGGCCGGATACCTCTGTTTCCGAGGGCGGCAGCGAGCCCATTGAGCCCATCATCATCGGGCCGGGCGGCACCTTTGGGCAGGACCCGCTCCAAAAAGCACCGCCCCGGGCCATCGTCAAACCGGTGGTGCCGGATGCCGTGGAGACTGCCGCCGAGGATTTCTTCGCGCCCGCCGGATCGCCTGCTCCGGCCCCGGTGGTGAACCCCACCGTGCCGCCTGCGGCCCCGGAAGCCCCTGCGGCTGCACCGGCAGAGCCCGTGCAGCCTGAGATGCCGGTGTTCCAGACCCCCACCCTGCCCACTACGGACGAGCCGGTGGTGCCGGTGCGGGTCAGTGCGGAAAACGCGGTGGCCATGCGCAGTGAGCCGGACGAGGACGGCTGGATCAGCATTACCAGCGAACCGGTGGAGGAAAAAGACCTGAACACGCTGGTGGCGGCTGCCATGGAAAAACCTGCCGCAGGCGAGCAGGCTGCCGCCACCGCCCCGGCCGAGGAGCCGGAGGTGGTGGAGACCTTCCAGTATCAGTATCCCAGTATCGAGCTGTTTGAAAAGTCTGCCGAGGAGGGGGACCCCGGTGCCCAGGAGGAGCTGAAGGCCAACGCCCAGAAGCTGGTGGACACGCTGGAAAGCTTCGGCGTGCGTACCCGGGTACTGGATATCTCGCGTGGCCCCTCCGTTACCCGGTACGAGGTCCAGCCCATGGCGGGCGTGAAGATCAGCCGCATCACCTCGCTGGCCGATGATATCGCCCTGAACCTTGCCGTGGCCGATGTCCGCATGGAAGCACCCATCCCCGGCAAGCCTGCCGTGGGCATCGAGGTGCCCAACCACAAAAAGACCCCCGTTTTTATCCGCAGTGTCTTTGAAAGCCAGGCCTTCCTGCGGATGACTTCGCCCTTGGGCGTGGCGCTGGGCAAGGACATTGCCGGTGTGGCCCAGGTGGCCGACCTGTGCAAGATGCCCCATCTGCTCATCGCAGGCAGCACTGGCAGTGGTAAATCTGTTTGTGTGAACAGCATCATCATCAGCATTCTGTTCCGCTCCAGCCCCGAGGACGTGAAGCTCATGCTCATTGACCCCAAGGTGGTGGAGCTGGCAGAGTATAACGGCATCCCCCACCTGCTGATGCCTGTCATCACCGAGCCGAAAAAGGCAGCGGGTGCTCTGAGCAGCGCGGTGCAGGAGATGGAGCGCCGCTACCACCTGTTTGCGGAAAACAATGTCCGTGACATCAAATCCTTCAACAAGCTGGCGGCCACCGACCCCATGCTGGAAAAGATGCCCTATATCGCCATCATCATTGACGAGCTGGCCGATCTGATGATGGTCGTGGGCAAGGACGTGGAGGATTCCATCTGCCGGATCGCCCAGAAGGCCCGTGCCGCCGGAATGCACCTCATCGTTGCCACCCAGCGCCCCAGCGTGGATGTCATCACTGGCCTGATCAAGGCCAACATCCCCAGCCGCATTGCTTTTGCCGTGTCCAGCCAGGTGGACAGCCGCACCATTCTGGATGGTGCCGGTGCCGAGAAGCTGCTGGGCCAGGGCGATATGCTCTTTATGCCTGTGGGTGCGCCCAAGCCGGTGCGTATCCAGGGCACCTTTGTGCGGGATGAAGAGATCAGCCGCGTGCTGGACTTCATCAAGCAGAGCGCCACCGTCCAGTACGACGAGGCCATGATCGAAGCCATGGAAAAGCACGCCATTCAGGATGGCAAGAAGGGCGCATCCTCTGCAGATGCGGATGAGGAGACCGGCAGCGACCCGATGCTCAAGCAGGCCGTTGAGGTGGTCATCGATGCCGGGCAGGCATCCACCAGCCTGCTGCAGCGCCGCTGTAAGCTGGGTTATGCCCGCGCCGCCCGCATCATGGATGAGATGGAGCAGAAGGGCATCATCGGCCCCTATGAGGGTGCCAAGCCCCGCGCTGTCCTCATCAGCCGCCAGCAGTGGCTGGAAATGCAGATGAATCAGCCGGAGGAATAAGAACACAAGCAACACTTCTTCTGGCTCCCTGTCAGGGGAGCAGACAGAGAAGTTTAACCAGTGAGGAACACTATGGACAACTCTTCCCCGATCTACACCGAATTTCTTCCCATCAGCCGGGCGGATATGGAAGCCCGGGGGTGGGATCAGCTGGACTTTGTGGTGGTGGGCGGCGATGCCTACGTTGACCACCCCAGCTTTGGCACCGCCATCATCAGCCGCCTGCTGGAGGCCGAGGGCTATAAGGTCGGCGTGCTGGCCCAGCCCCGCTATTCCGACTGCGAGGACTTCAAGCGGTTCGGCAGGCCGAAGTACGGCTTTTTCATCGGCGGCGGCAACGTGGACAGCATGGTGAGCCACTACTCCGTGGCAAAAATTCCGCGTGCCGAGGATGAATACTCTCCCGGCGGCATCGGCGGCGCGCGGCCTGACCGCAGCGCCACCGTTTACACCAGGCTGGCCAAGGAGGCCTACCCCGACCTGCCTGTGATCCTGGGCGGTCTGGAGGCTTCTCTGCGCCGGTTTGCCCACTACGATTACTGGCTGGACACCGTTCTGCCCAGCATTGCGGAGGACTCCGGAGCCGATCTCATCAGCTTTGGCATGGGCGAGCACCAGACCGTGGAGATCGCCCGGCGGCTGGCGGCAGGGGAGCCGGTGGAGTCCATCACCGATGTGGACGGTACCTGCTACCTGACCGACTTCGACCACCTGCCTGAAAAGTATGTGGAGTGCGCCGGTTTCCGGAAAGTGGCCTCCGATAAGGTGGCCTACGCCAAAGCCTGCCGCATCCAGATGGACAATCAGGATGTGGTCAGCGGCCAGATCATTGTCCAGAAGCAGAGTGAAAAGTACCTTGTGCAGAACATCCCGGCAAAGCCGTTGGTGCGCTGGGAGCTGGACAAGGTGTATGCGCTGCCCTACACCCGCCGCTACCACCCCATCTACGAGAGCATGGGCGGCGTGCCTGCCATCCGGGAGGTGCAGTTCTCCATCATCCAGAACCGCGGCTGCTTCGGCGGCTGCAACTTCTGCGCCATCCAGCTGCATCAGGGCCGCCGGGTCACCAGCCGCAGTGCCGACAGCATTGTGGCCGAGGCCGAGCGGATGACCCACGAGCCTGATTTCAAGGGCTACATCCACGATATCGGCGGCCCCACCGCCAACTTCCGGTTCCCGTCCTGCCGGGAGCAGATGCTGCGGGGCATGTGCAATGGCGGCAAGCACTGCCTGGCCCCCACCACCTGCTCCCACATGATCGTGGATCACAGCGATTACCTGAAGATCCTGCGCCGTGTCCGGGAACTGCCCGGCGTGAAAAAGGTGTTCATCCGCAGCGGCATCCGGTTCGATTACCTGATGGCTGACCCGGACGACACCTTCTTCAAGGAGCTGGTGGAGTATCACGTCTCCGGTCAGCTGAAGGTGGCCCCGGAGCACTGCGCTCCCAATACACTGGCCTACATGGGCAAGCCGCCCATCCAGACCTTCAACAAGTTCAAGGATAAGTTCTACGAGCTGAGCAGGAAGGCGGGCAAAAAGCAGTACCTCGTGCCCTACCTGATGTCCAGCCATCCGGGCAGCACCCTGAGCGATGCCGTCTATCTGGCCGAGTATCTCTACAAAAACCACATGCGCCCCGAGCAGGTGCAGGATTTCTATCCCACCCCCGGCACGGTGAGCACCTGCATGTTCTACACCGGCCTTGACCCCTACACCCTCAAGCCTGTGTTCGTGGAAAAGACTGCGGAGGGAAAAGCGCTCCAGCGCGCCCTGCTCCAGTATTACGAGCCCCGCAATGCCGAAAAGGTCATCAAGGCGCTGAAAATGACCCACAGGGAGGACCTGATCCCGCTGCTGGTGCCCGCCGAGGGCCGCCGCGCGGTCCAGCGCTCTGCCCGCCGGGCCGAGCCTGCCGAGGTGACCATCCACAACGACGGCACCTATACTGTCCGCCCCAACAAGGGCAGGGGAGGCTGGAATCAGAGCCGCGGAGCCGCCCCGGCCCGCACCGCAGGCGGTCGTCAGCCCAGCCCCGGCGCACGTTTTGCGCCCAACGGTACGGCACCCCGTAAGCCGAAGAATGATCAACAGAAAGAGAATACAGCGTGGAAAACTTCAAAAAAGAAAAAGTAAGCCTCTGGCGGCGCATTGCCGCTCTGGCCCTGGCGGCGGCGCTGGCCCTTGGCCTTGCCGCCTGTGATGCCTCGGCGGTGGTGCCGGGCAGCAGCACCCCTACGGTCAGCACTGCCCAGCCTGCCGGAGACGGCCAGACCGCCAACTTTGAGATGCACTTCCTGGATGTGGGGCAGGCCCTGAGCGTGCTGGTGGAATGTGACGGCCAGTATATGCTCTACGACGGCGGCAACGTGGACGATGGCAGCTATGTCGTCTCTTACCTGCAGAATCTCGGTGTGGAGGAGCTGCAGTATGTGTTCTGCTCCCACGCCCACGAGGATCATGTGGGCGGCCTGTCCGCTGCGCTGGCCTATTTCCCGGCAGACCATGTGTACAGCCCCGTGACGGAAGCCTCCACCAAGTGCTTTCAGGATTTCGTCAAGTACACCCAGCAGCAGGGCCTGCAGGTGGAGGTGCCCGCTGCGGGCACAGTCTGGCCGCTGGGCAGTGCCACTGTGACCATGCTGGGCCCTGTGGCGCAGTATGACAACACCAACGATACCTCCATCGTTCTGCGGGTGGATTACGGCTCCACCAGCTTTCTGCTCACCGGCGATATGGAATCGGATGCGGAGCGCGACCTCGTGAACAGCGGGGCCAACCTGAAGGCAGATGTTCTGCAGGTGGGCCACCACGGCTCCAGCACCAGCACGAGCTACATCTTCCTGAACGCCGTCCTGCCCGAGATGGGCATCATCTCCTGCGGTGTGAACAACAAGTACGGCCATCCCCACGAGGAGACCCTGAGCATCCTGCGGGATGCGGGCGTGAATGTTTACCGCACGGACCTGCTGGGGGCCATCGTGATCGGTTCCGATGGACAGAACTATACCATCCGCACCGAGAAAACGGCCACCGATGCTGAGCTCAACCCCACCGACCCGGCGGCAGCGTCCACCGCGCAGCAGGGGTATATCGGCAACGTGAACAGCAAAAAGTTCCACCTGCCCAGCTGTGCCAATCTCCCTGCGGAGAAGAACCAGATCCTCTTCTCCAGCTACGAGGAAGCCATTGCGGCAGGGTACAGCCCGTGCTCGAGCTGCATCAAGTAAAAGCATATCAGACAAGCAGCGCCCTGCCGGGGCAAACCGGCAGGGCGCTGCTGTTTTCTGGATTCATTTTTTCCGCTTCTTGAAATCGATCGGCAGCGTTGTCCACCGCTTCCGGAAGAGATACGCCGCATCCTTGGGCTGGCGCTGGCGGGTAAAGATGCCTTTTTTGTTGCCGTCCACCCGCAGGATGCCCTCGGTGGTCTGGAAATCGGCAAAATTCCACACCAGCTCACCCTGCACGAAATCGTAGTGGTCGAACACGGCGTGGGTCATCTCCAGATATTCATTCTGGTACTCGGCACTCCACATCACGCTGGGGAGCTTGTGCGCACCGCTCAGGTTGTCGGTGCCGTACTCAGTGAAGATGAGCGGGCGGCCATGCAGGACTTTTGCCCAGCCTTCCATCTCATGGTGGAAGGCGGCTTCGGCATCCGCCAGCCCGGCCCCGCCCAGTACATACCAGCCGTAGTAGCGGTTCAGGCTGACAAAATCGGCAAAGCGCTGGCCTTTGCTGGTGTCGGGCAGGCTGGTCATCAGGACCGTATAAGTACGGGGGCGCTTCTGGGGGTCGAGGCGGCGGGCCAGCTCGAACAGGGGCTTGAAGTATTCCTCGGTGCCCGCGCTGGTGCACTGAGGCTCGTTGAGCAGGCTCCATGCGATGACCGAGGGGTGGTTCTTGTCCCGGTCGATCATATCGGTCAGGGCTGCCTTGTGGTTCTTGAGCAGCGCAGGCGTGGTCTCCTTCTCAAAAAAGCCCTGCTGCCTGCCGTTGCCCTGATTGGCGGCCAGAAAGTTGGCTGTGCTCTGCATAAAGCCCACGGCGGGGACTTCGTCAATGATGAGGAAGCCCTCCTCATCGGCCATCTGGTAGATCTCCTCAGCGTAGGGGTAGTGGCTGGTGCGGAAGCAGTTTGCGCCGATCCACTTCATCAGCTCAAAATCCCGCTTGACGGTGGGCAGGTCGAGCCCACGGCCCCGGATGTCGGCATCCTCGTGCCGGCCAAAGCCCCGCAGATAGACCGGGCTGCCGTTGAGCAGGAAACGCCCGTGCCGGATCTCAAAGGTGCGGATGCCGATCCGGTCCAGATACTCGTCCACCACCGCGCTGCCCTCGTGGATGCGGATGACCAGATCGTAGAGATGGGCGGCGTGGACATTCCACAGTTTGGCGTTTTTGACCACCAGTGTGCCGGTGGTGCCGGAGCTTTCGGCCACCCGGGTGGTGCCGTCGTAAAGCTCCACAGTCACGGGGTGGGGGCCGTTGGTGGACACGGTATAGTCGATCTCGGCCCCGGTCTCGGTCAGGCGGTATCGGGTGGAGTAGTCCAGCACCCGCTCCCTGGGCAGGGCCATCAGCCAGACGGGCCGGTGGATGCCGGCGTAGTTGTAAAAATCAAAGTAGGGGGCGGCGACCTTTCTGCCATCCGCAAGGGTGCGGGTGGTGCCTGCGGGCAGCATCGTTTCGCTGAGCTCGTTGTTTGCCAGAACACTGAGCTTGTTGAACTGGTTGTAGCGAACGATGTTGGTCACGGTGGCATCAAAGGGCAGGAAGCCGCCCTCGTGCTGGGCCACCTCCACGCCATTGACAAAGACCCGGGCCCGGTGGGTGACCGAGCCAAACCGGAGAACAATGTCCCAGCCGCTCCATTCCGCAGGGACAAAAAAGCTGGTCTCGTACCAGAAATCACCGCAGTATTCGCGGGAGGCCTTGTCGGTGAACAGGTCGCAGAAGGAGGCAGGCACCGGCATGGAAAGAGAGGAGGGCAGTTCCAGCGCCCATCCGGCCTCCACACCCTTGCTCTCGGGGTCGAAGCTGAAACGCCACATCCCGTCCAGGCCGATGAGACGGCGGGTAGTGGTAGCGCGGGGATACAGCAGGGAGCGGTTCATCAGGATGACCTCACATTCATCAGCCCGGCGGCATTTTGCGTGCCACAGGGGCGTTTATTGTCTTTATACCCAGTATGACAGAAATTTTATAAAAGGGATAGAAAGATTTTTGAATAAATCCAGACTTTTTTCAGGAAAACAGGCGCTGCTCTGGGCAGAATACCTATTATCTCCGTCCGGGTTTAAAAACTTCCGTAAAGAGTGCCACAAAAAGTGAATGCTGGGAAAAAGAGGAAAAAACGGAATGTGAACGAACTGTGAAAATATACAAAAACAATACCTTAAAATTGTACGAATTCACCTAAAAAATATTCTAACATTTTTTGATAAAAGTTTGTCATAATATTGGAGTACAAACTTGGATACAGCAGAAGGGACACTGTACCGTTTGAATTGACCACCGAAGGAGAATACAATGGCAAATGAAATGCAAAAGACCACCCCGTTTGGGATGCGGGACAAGGTCGGCTATATGTTCGGCGATTTCGCCAACGATTTTACTTTTATCCTGTCGTCCAGCTTCCTGATGAAGTTCTATACCGACGTGATGGGCGTGAGCGCCGGTGTTGTGGGCATGATCATGATGATCGCCCGCTTTGTGGATGCCTTCACCGATGTGACCATGGGCCAGATCGTGGACCGCTCCAAGCCCACCAAGGACGGCAAGTTCCGCCCCTGGCTCAAGCGGATGTGCGGCCCTGTGGCCATCGCATCCTTCCTCATCTTCCAGTCCGGTCTGGCCGGGATGTCCTACGGCTTCAAGGTGGCATGGCTCTTTGTGACCTATATCCTGTGGGGCTCCATCTTCTACACCTCCGTCAACATCCCTTACGGCTCCATGGCTTCCGCCATCTCTGCTGACCCCAAGGACCGCGCAGAGCTGTCCACCTGGCGTACCATCGGCAGCACCCTAGCCGGCCTTGTGATCGGCGTTGGCACCCCCATGGTGGCTTACGTCACCGTCAATGGTCAGACGGTCCTCTCCGGCAGCCGCATGACCATCATTGCAGGCGTTTTCTCTGTCTGCGCCATCCTCTGCTACCTGCTCTGCTTTCACCTGGTGCGTGAGCGTGTGGATGTGCCAGCCAACAACAGCAAGATGGACATTGGCAAGATGCTCAAGAGCGTGTTCACCAACCGTGCCCTGCTGGGCATCATTGCTGCCGCCCTTTTCCTGCTGCTGGCCATGCTGACCATGCAGGGCATGGCAGGCTATGTGTTCCCCAACTTCTACGGCAGCGCCGCCGCCCAGTCTACCGCTTCTCTGCTGAGCAGCGTGCTGATCCTGCTCGTCTGTGCACCCTTTGCCTCCAAGCTGGCCGGCAGGTTTGGTAAAAAGGAGCTGGCCACCGTATCCTGCATCGTGGCCACGGTGCTGGAGATCATCTGCTTTGTTCTCAAGCCCGCCAATGTCTGGGTCTATGTCGGCTTCTACTGTGCCGCCTTCATCTGCCTGGGCTTCTTCAACACCATCATCTGGGCAATGATCACCGATGTCATCGATGATTCCGAGGTCCGCAACGGCATCCGTGAGGACGGCACCATCTATGCGGTCTACTCCTTTGCCCGCAAGCTGGGTCAGGCGTTCTCTTCCGGCCTGACCGGCGGCCTGCTGACCATGATCGGTTACAGCGCCGCCACTGCCTTTGACCCGGAGGTCACCATGGGCATCTTCAACATCTCCTGTATTGCCCCCGCCATCGGCTTTGTGGCCGTGGCCCTGAGCCTGTTCTTCATCTACCCCCTGACCAAACAGAAGGTGGAGGAGAACGTGGCCGCACTGGCACAGCGCCATAATAAGTAAGGAAACGGATCAAGCCGCCCACGGGAAATTCCTGTGGGCGGCTTGTTTCTGCTTCAAAATTGATGTATACTAATATATCAAGAATGACACAATGGCACGAGCGGAACAACAGGAAAAAGGAGCGGTGTACGATGCGGGTGGATCCTTTGCAGATCCTTACAAAGCTGGCAGCGGTGCAGAATATCCCGACCCGGCGGGTCACCCCGCCCTTTGAGGGGTTGGAAGAGTTTGACTACGGCCTGCGGCGATCGCTGGACCCCCAGTTCGACTGGCAGGAGTTCGGCCAGCTGCTGCTGGACAGCACCCCTGAAAATACCCTGCTGCTGGTGGAGGGTACCTTTGAGCTGCACTTTGCCCTGTTCCGCATCCCCGATGAAAAAAACACGGTCTTTCTCATTGGACCCTGGACGGTGGGCCCCCGCACCCCGAGCGCCCGCAAATGGGTCAGGCGTTATCTGGGGGAAGCCGGAGAGGCCGCTGTGCAGGAGTACTACAACGGCGTGAAGATCCTGGAGGCCAGCGATTTCTATGGAGCTTTGCGGGTTGTGGTGGATACGATGTTCGGCTGCACTGTCCCGGTGCAGGAGCTGAAGGAATTCCTGCCCTTCCAGTTCCACCCGGATACCCGCTATTTCCACGAGCCGGAGTTCCAGAAGGAGATCCCGGTCACGATGCTGGAGCAGCGGTACGAATCAGAGAACCGCATTCTGGATGCGGTGGCCCGGGGCGATGAGGAAGCCGCCATCGAGGCCATGCACCAGCACTCCCGCTTTACCTACGGCGGCCGGTTCGAGGGGACGCTCTACCAGCAAAAGAACAAGATGATCGTGCTGAACACCCTGCTGCGCAAGGCCATTGAACCCAGCAAGGTGCATCCCTATTATATCGATGCCATTTCCAGCAAGTACAGCCGCATCATTGAGGAAGCCAACGAGGTGCCCAACGAGATGATGTGGCAGATGACGCGGGATTACTGTGCCTATGTCCGCCGCTACTCGCTGAAGGAGTATTCGCCTGCGGTGCAGAAGGTGATGAACTACGTCAACTTGAACGTGGCCGAGCCGCTGACGCTGAAAAGTCTGGCCGCCATGTGCTTCATCAGCCCATCGTACCTGTCGGCGCTGTTCAAGCAGGAGACCGGCAGCACTCTGATCGATTATATCAACACCCAGCGCGTCAACCGCGCGGCCCAGCTGCTGGTGCAGAACAACCACACCATTGCCGCCGTGGCCGAGGAGGTGGGCATTCTGGACGTGAATTATTTTACAAAGATCTTCAAAAAGACGCTGGGAGTCACCCCTACCCGCTACCGCCGCGAACACAAAGAAAAGTGAAAAATGAAAAAAATGCCCGGTTTTTCCCGGAAATGTACGTTTTGTGCAAAACTCCCGGGAAAAACGGGCATTTTCTGTACAGAGAAATTTGTTGCATGAACAGAATGATGTTGTAACCATTTTGAAAGGATTTATGGATTTTTGGCATGGAATTTGGATGTATGTTGCATTTTTGACCGATTTTGTGCTTGATATCAAAAAGAATGTTGTACACAACAATATCAACTGTGAAGAATGCACAAAGAAACGGCCGGAATCTTGTGAACTTGTCCCATTGCGAACTTTTTTTCAGATGGTTATAATACAAACAGAAACCGTGGAACGTACATGTAAGTATATTCCATGAGATGCTGTGATATGCGAATGAAGGAGAACAAGATTATGAAAATGATTTCCCGTCGTGACTTTATGAAGGCTTCTGCTGTTGTGGGTGCTGCCGGCGTTCTGACCGCCTGCGGCGGCTCCTCCAGCTCCACTGCTGCTTCCTCTACCGCTGCTTCCTCTGCAGCTGCTTCTGAGGCTGCAACCGGCAGCGCAAACGTCGGTGTCTGCATCTATCAGTTTGCTGATAACTTTATGACCCTGTACCGCACCGACCTGGAAGAGTACCTGAAGGATAAGGGCTACTCCGTGACCATCGTTGACGGCAAGAACGACCAGAACACCCAGACCGAGCAGATCAACACCTTCCTGCAGCAGGGCGTTGACGTTCTGATCATCAACCCTGTTCAGACCACCTCTGCACAGACCATCGTGGATACCATTTCTCCCTCCGGCACTCCCATCGTCTTCATCAACCGTGAGCCCGAGAAGGCTGTTCTGGACTCCTACGCAGGCAAGTGCTGCTACGTTGGCGCTGACGCACGTCAGTCCGGTACTTACCAGGGCGAGCTGATCCTGGAGACTGAGACCCAGGGCGATATCAACGGCGACGGCAAGATCACCTACATCATGTGCAAGGGCGACCCCGAGAACATCGATGCTCAGTACCGCACTGAGTACTCCATCAAGGCTCTGACCGATGCCAACAAGGAAGTGGAGTGCCTGTACGAGTACCTGGACAACTGGGATCAGACCACCGCACAGCAGGACGTTGCAAACGCTCTGGCACAGTACGGCGAGAAGATCGAAGTTGTGTTCTGCAACAACGACGCAATGGCTCTGGGTGCTCTGCAGTCCATCGAGCAGGCTGGCCGTACTGTTGGCAAGGACATCTACCTGGTCGGTGTTGACGCACTGAAAGAGGCTGTCCAGAACGTTGTTGACGGCAAGATGACCGGTACCGTTCTGAACGACGACGTGGGCCAGGCTACCAAGGCTGCCGAGGCTACTCAGCTGTTTGTTGAGGGCAAGGACGTTGAGGAGTACTACTGGGTCGACTACGTCAAGGTCACTGCCGAGAACGCAGCACAGTACCTCTAATTCCTGTGGCACAAAACTCACGTTTGCAAGGTACGCAGTGAGTCCTATGGCTTGGTAAAAGCTTAAAAGCGCGTGCGTGCGAGATTTCTCTCGGGCGCACGCGCCTTCTTTTAGAAAGGACGCACCGCGCGGCCTGCAAATTGCAAGATAAGGAGGCTCTGCGGAATGTCAGAATACCGTCTGGTAATGAAAGGCGTGGTCAAGACCTTCCCCGGCGTAAAAGCGCTGGACCACGCGCAGTTGGAGCTTCGCCCCGGTAAAGTTATGGCCCTGATGGGCGAAAACGGTGCCGGTAAGTCCACCCTGATGAAGTGCATGTTCGGCATTTACAAGATGGACGAGGGCGAGATCGAATACGAGGGAGAAAAGGTCGTTGTTGCGAACCCGTTGGATGCACTGGACCGCGGCATTGCCATGGTGCATCAGGAGCTGCAGCCCATCCCGGCCCGTACCGTGGCTGAGAATATCTGGCTGGGCCGCTACCCCACCAAGAAGTATGGCCCGGTGACCACAGTGGACCATGCTAAAATGTACAAGGATACCGATGCACTGCTGAAGAAGCTGAAGCTGCAGATCAATTCCCACGCAAAGCTGGGCAGCCTGAGCATTGCCCAGATGCAGATGGTGGAAATTGCAAAGGCTGTTTCCGCAAACTGCAAGGTGCTGATCCTGGACGAGCCCACCTCGTCCCTGACCGCCAATGAAGTGGAATCGCTGTTCCGCATCATGCGTGAGCTGAAGGAGCAGGGCGTTGCACTGGTCTACATCAGCCACAAGATGGATGAGATCAAGGTCATTGCTGACGAAGTGACCATCATGCGTGACGGCCATTACATCGGCAAGTGGAATGTGGCTGAGATGACCAAGGAGCAGATCATCGCCAAGATGGTCGGCCGCGAACTGTCCAATCTGTTCCCGCCGCTGGAGAACCACCCCTCCGAGGAAGTGATGATGAAGGTGGAGGATTTCACCTCCATCCATCCGCGCTCCTTCCGCCATTGCAGCTTTGAGCTGAAAAAGGGCGAGATCCTGGGCGTGGCCGGTCTGGTGGGCGCACAGCGCACCGAGCTGATGGAAGGCATCTTTGGTCTGCGTGCTCACACCACCGGTAAGGTGTGGATCAAGGGCGAAGAGGTCAACATCAAGCAGCCCCGGGATGCCATCCGGAAGAGCGTGGCTCTGCTGACCGAGGACCGCCGCGCAACCGGCATCATGGGTGTGCTGAGCGTGGCCGATAACATCTCCATTGCATCGCTGGACGCTCTGCGCAAGGGCCCCATCATGCTGGATGACAAGAAGATTTTGGATCTGGTGGCGACCAATAAGGAAAAGATGGCCATCAAGGTGCCCAGCCCCAAGACCCAGATCAAGAGCCTGTCCGGCGGCAACCAGCAGAAGGTGCTGATCGCCCGCTGGCTGGCAAATAACCCCGATGTCCTGATCCTGGACGAGCCCACCCGCGGCATCGACGTTGGTGCAAAGTACGAGATCTACTGCATCATTGCCGATCTGGCCAAGCAGGGCAAGAGCATCATTATGATCTCCTCTGAAATGAGCGAGATCATTGGCATGTCCAACCGCGTCATGGTCATGTGCGATGGCCGCATCACCGGCTTCATCGACGGCAAGGACGCGACCCAGGAGAACATCATGGAGCTGGCTACCCAGTTTGAGACCGCGCCCGAAACGGCAGCGGCCAATCAGTAAACAAGGAGGCTGTCTATTGTGGAAGCTACCAAGAAATTAACGGGTAAATCCGTAAAGAAATGGCTGGGCAACAACGCCATTATCGTTTTGATGCTGCTCGTCTCTCTGTTCGTCGGCATCATCCATCCGAACTTTTTTGCACCTGCAAACCTGATCAACCTGTTCAAGAACGTGTCCATCCGCTACATCATCGCGCTGGGCATCTCCGGCTGTCTGATCACCACCGGCAACGACCTGTCCGCAGGCCGTCTGGCTGGTTTTGCTGCCTGCCTGGCCTGCATCTTTGCGCAGACCGAGGGCGCTGCCGGTAAGTTCTACCCCAACATGCCCACTCTGCCCACCCCGGTGGTCTTTATTCTGGTCATTGCCATCTGCGCCATCGTAGGTCTGTGCAACGGTCTGGTCGTTTCTTACCTGAAGGTCCAGCCCTTTATCGCTACCCTGGGTATGCAGCAGGTCGTCTACGGTATCTGCCTGGTCTACACCGGCGGTACCCCCATCGGCTCCCTGAACAAGGACTTCACCTCTCTGGCCTCCAACACCATCCTGAAGGTCCCCGTGCTGATCTGGATCGCCCTGATCGTGGCTGTGTGCTTCTGGTTCCTGTACAACAAGACCCGTCACGGCAAGTACATGTACGCCATCGGCGGCAACGAAGCTGCTGCTGAGGTGGCCGGTGTTAACGTTTACGCCACCAAGATCCGCATCTACATCCTGGCCTCCTGCATGTTCGGTCTGGCAGGCTGCCTGCTGGCTGCAAAGTCCGGCGGCGCATCCGTCAACACTGCACAGGGCTATGAGCTGGATGCTATCGCAGCTTCCACCATCGGCGGCGTTTCTACCACCGGCGGTGTCGGCACCGTGCCCGGCATTCTGGTTGGCGTTCTGGTCTTTGAGCTGATGAAGGTCGCTCTGCAGTTTATGAACGTCAACTCCTCTTACACCTATATCGTCCAGGGCCTTGTCATCATCGTGGCTGTGGCCATCGATATCCGTAAGTACCTGGCAAAGAAGTAACCCCTCATTCGCATACAGAGAAGCCCCCCGCCGGGAGAACCGGCGGGGGGCTTCTGCTGTTATTTTCCCAGCTGCCGCTGCTGCAGGCGGTACTGGCGGGGTGTCAGCCCCTCCTGCTGCTTGAACAGGCTTCCAAGGTGGCTGGCGGAGGCAAACCCCAGCTCGGCAGCAATGTCGCTGACGCTTTTTTCCGTGGTGAGCAGCAGCAGCCGTGCTGTTTGCAGGCGGCTGTCTACCAGATACTCATGGATGGTCTTGGATGATCCATCCACATTGTTTGGCAGTTGCGTTGAATTTATGAACGTTCTTTGAATTTTGATATTTTCCTTCGATTTATTATAACACAGCTCCCGGGGAAGTGGTATACTACAAGCCAGAAACAGTGCTGTTAAGTTCGGAAAACAAAGATCGTTGAATGAGGTGTGTCTTATGAGCGTTTACGAAAAAATTTCCGGTTTTGCGGATGAGATCAGCCAGGACTTTGACCAGCAGCTCAAAACTGTGACGGATCTGGGGATGAAGTATATCTGCATCCGCAGCGCCGAGCACAAGGGCATTGCCGATTACACCCCCGAGGAAGTGCGCACGGTTCTTCTGCCAAAGCTGCGGGCCGCAGGCGTGGGCGTTTCCAGCCTGGGTACGGCCATCGGCAAGGTGGAAGTGGACGATGAAGAGGGCTTTGCCAAGCAGCTGGAACAGCTGGAGACCCTTTGCGAGAACGCAAAGCTCCTGGACTGCTCCTTCATCCGGATGTTCAGCTTCCTCATCCCCAAGGATGCCGATGCAGACAGCTATACCGATGTGGTGCTGGATAAGCTGCGTCAGTTTATCCGGATCGCGGAAAAGCATGACGTTGTCCTGCTCCATGAAAACGAGAAGGGCATCTACGGAGACACCGGTGCCCGCTGCAAATTGCTGTTCGACCGGCTGGCCTGCCCCCACTTCAAGGCGGCGTTCGATTTTGCCAACTTTGTTCAGTGTGAGCAGGACACCGCGGAGTGCTGGGAATTGCTCCATGACCAGATCGCTTATATCCACATCAAGGATGCTCTGCCCGGCTGCCTGCTGAATGTGCCCGCAGGCACCGGCCTTGGCAAGATCCCTGAGCTGCTTCGCCGGGCTTTCTGCGAGGAGGGCTACCACGGCTTCCTGACGCTGGAGCCCCACCTGGCAATGTTTGATTTCTTTGCACCGGGAGCAAAAGGCGGTGAGAGCCAGAAGCTCCAGTTTGAGAATAACCCGATCGTCGAGAAGATGAAGTCCGAGATGGCCGAGCCGGGCCGCCCCAAGGACGGCGCAGAAGCTTACGCCACCCAGTATCATGCACTGGTCGAGATCCTGAATCCCATTCTCAATTGATATCCACTCTCTGTTTACCCATAAACTGCCACAGCAGAAGCCCCCTGCCGGGAGAACCGGCGGGGGGCTTCTGCTGTTTGCGGCAAAAAAGCTGGGCCAGATGCTGTCAGCAGCTTTTCATCTGGAATAGGACAATATTTTGCGGCTTGTCAGTCACTGGCAGGCCGCTTTTTTCTTTGTCAAAGGCAGTTTCGTGGAAATGACCGAAAGAGGATACCTGATTTGTGAATATTGACAAAAGTTTTCAAAGTACTTGATTTTAATTTAGGGGGGGTATAATGAAATGACAAGAAATTCCTTTGAGAACAAAGCACTCAGCAGCCTGGCTGAGACCTGCAATGCGGAAAATGGAACCTACAGGGGAGGTGACAGTGCGGTAGGAATCTGGAGGGTTCCTTGCGGGGAATCCGTTGCAAAAATGCAAATAGCGATGAAAGGAATGAAGAAAGTTGAAACAGAAAAGTCAGAACCGGTTTTTGGCGGCCCTGCTGGCAGTGGCAATGATGCTTCAGATGCTTCCCATGCTGGCTTTTGCGGAGGACGCACCCGGCACCGGAGAGTATGTAGCATGGATCGGAGATCAGGGCTATACGTCCTTGGTAGATGCTGTGAAAGCGGCAAAGAAAGGTGAGACCACTACCATCACCCTTGGCGAGGGCAGTTATACACTGTACAATATCCCCAGCACCGATACGACCAAGGGAAAAGACCTGACCTTTGTGGGGCAGGGAACTGACAAAACGACCTGGCAGATCGGTCCTACGGTGCCGAACCCGGCGCTTTTTGGCACAGAATATAACTCCGATTACAGCTTTCAGGGGGCCGGAACGGTCACCTTCAAAAATATGAAGCTTTGCACCGGCAGTAAAGATTATCTTGGCTTTACCTACATTGATAATACAGTGGTGGATCACTGCGAAATCTACGGCAAGACCTTCTACTGGGGCTATACCAGTGCAGTGTTCACTGATACGACCTTCTATGCTCCACCCTCCGATTATGCGATTTGGACGTATTGCTCCCCCGACCATGACATTTGATAACTGCACCTTCAATGCAACGGGAAAAGTGATCAATGTTTACACGGATTACGGTGCAGGAAAACGGGATATTAAGGTTAACTTTAACAACTGCACCGTGAATTCTATTTCCTCTATCTTTGCAAGAAAGCAAGCGCTGAACATCAACGACAGCAACATGGCCGGCTATAGGTACATCATCCATATCAACAATTCTACTGCAAACCTGGATGAAAAAGACCGGGATAAAACGACCTGCTCGCGGATGTTCGGCTTTGGCGGTAAAAAGGACAACAATAGTGGTCGGACACAGGTGTACTGGAACGATGAGCTGGTCTGGAATGACGGCGTGAAGCTGACACACTCCTATACCGATGGTGAGCATGACAAGGCCTTTACCACCAGCTATTCGGAGTGGACATCGAGCGACGCCGAGCGTATTGATAAGCGTGAAGTGACAAAAGAATGCAAGTACTGCGGCTGGACGAAAAAAGAATGGGAAACTGCCAGCGTGTACCGCCTCCAGTACAACCTGAATGGAGGCGATGGTGACGCAACTGCCAACTACAGCGATGCTAATTACCGTCAAAATGAGAGCGTGACGCTTGCAGCGGCTCCCACACGAGAAGGCTACCAGTTTGCTGGATGGCTGAGCCTTAACGGTAAGCTCTATAAAGCCGGGAGTGAGCTTGTCCTGACGGGTGATGAAGTGTTTACGGCACAGTGGAAGAAGGATGAGCCTGTCGTCAATCATACCCTGACCGTGACCGGCGGCACCTTTGCTGTGAAAAACGGCGACATTGATGTGACCGATACACTGGAAACCAGCACCGATGAGACCAGCGGCAAGCAGACCTGCCTTGTGCCGGATGGTGCAGAAGTCACCGTGACGCTGGACCAGACGAAGGTTCCCGAGGGTATGGTGTTTGATCTCTGGTCTACCGGCAATTTTGACCTGCCGCTGGATCAGGATTACAAGGCTGAGGCCATTACCTTTACCATGAATGGTGATGTGGATGTGGCCGCACAGTACCGCAGCGCTGACATTGAGGATGGTTCTGATGTTGTTGGCCCCATCATTGTCGGTACGGCTGTTGTGGCTGGCGGCGCACTGGTCGGCTACACGCTGGGCACCGATCTTGTGGGCAAGATGTGGGGTCTGCCTTACTTCCCCAGCAACCGCAGTGCTCTTGCAATGATGCTGTGGGAGGATGCAGGCAAGCCTATGCCGGAATCTGAGATCCTCTACCCCGATGTTGGCCAGGAAGAACAGGATATGGATCTGCAGCATGCTGCCCGCTGGGCCATGGAGCACGACCTCCTGCCTGACCTGAACGATCAGGATGCAGAGCTGCCCCCTGAACAGGTGAAGTTCTATCCGGACAACATGGTTACCAAGATCAGCGTGTTGCGTGCTTGGAAGAAGGCACAGGACCTCAAGCAGAATGCGCAGTAAAATTTGACATCCTCTGATATATCCCAAACACAGCAGGAGCGCCCCACCGGGTCATACCGGCAGAGCGCTCCTGCTGTGTTTTGTTAAGCTTCAGGAAGGGGAACACAACCCACTCAGCGGCCCACGATGAGGTCGCGGCGGCAGCGCAGGCCAACCGTCAGGAAAGCGCTGTTGCCCAGCTGCCGCAGCACCACCCGCTGGGTGTCGGTCTGGCCCTCGCACAGCAGGGAAAGGTTCAGGGTGGTGGAGCCCTTCTCGGTGGTGAGCACCAGCGTGGACACGCCCTGCTCCATCAGAGTCTTCATGTCCTGAATGGTGGTGCGGAAGGTGGCGGCACAGTCCGGCACGTCCAGCGTCAGGACCCGGCCCTCCTGCCGGGCGGTGTAAAGGACCTGACGGCCCAGCAGGCCCTTGACGGTGTACCGGGCTTCGGTGGTTTTTGCCTCGTCAGCGGAGATCAGCATGATGTCGCCCTGAATGGGGTCACCCTCCGGTGCGCCGTAGCCGCCGTAGGCGGGGTCGGTCTCGCCCACGGCAACGTCGCCGCTGTGCAGCGCGATCTCGCCCTGAAGCATCACGCTTTCGTCCTGCGGGGGCAGGTAGCCTGCAACAACGGTGTCATCGGCGGCAGCAGCAGCGGCAGGCTCCTCGGCAAATGCGCCGACACTCATGGGGATGGCAAGGGACAGCACCAGGGCTGCGGCAATGGCCTGACGGCCCAGCATTGTATTCAGAATCTTCATAAAAAATATACCTCCTGTACTATGGACGAAAAACCGCCCGTTCTGTAATGAATACGGAACGGGCGGCTTGTTTATTGCAGGGGGGTAAAAATTATTCCTCCCGGTTCAGGATCTCCATGAATTCGTCGCCGGTGATGGTCTCCTTCTGGTACAGATACTGGGCCAGCTCATCCAGCTTTGTGCGGTTGTCGGTCAGGATCTGCACAGCCTTGGCGTGCTGGGCCTTGACCAGCTCCACCACCTTCTGGTCGATCTCACACTGGGTCTGGGCAGAGCAGGCAAGGGAAGTGTCGCCGCCCAGATACTGGTTGTTGACGGTCTCCAGTGCCACCATGTCAAATTCATCGCTCATGCCGTAGCGGGTCAGCATGGCGCGGGCCAGCTTGGTGGCCTGCTCGATATCATTGGAAGCGCCGGTGGTGATGGAGTGGAACACCACTTCTTCGGCGGCACGCCCGCCGGTGAGGGTGGCGATCTTGTTTTCCAGCTCCTCTTTGTTCATCAGGTAGTGGTTGCCCTCGTCCACCTGCATGGTGTAACCCAGAGCACCCGAGGTGCGGGGGATGATGGTGATCTTCTGCACGGGGGCGGAGTGGGTCTGCTTGGCGGCGACCAGAGCGTGGCCGATCTCATGGTAGGCTACGATGCACTTTTCGTGGTCGGTCAGGATGGAGTTCTTCTTCTGGTAGCCTGCAATGACCACCTCGATGCTCTCCTCCAGGTCAGACTGGGTCACGCTCTTGCGGCCCGCGCGGACGGCCCGCAGCGCGGCCTCGTTGACAATGTTGGCCAGCTCGGCACCGGACGCGCCAGAGGCCATCCGGGCCACGGTGGTAAAGTCGATGCCCGGGGCCAGTGCGACCTTCTTAGCGTGGACCTTCAGGATCTCCTCGCGGCCCTTGAGGTCGGGCAGCTCCACGGGCACCCGGCGGTCAAAGCGGCCGGGGCGGGTCAGGGCAGGGTCAAGGGATTCGGGACGGTTGGTGGCGGCCAGAATGATGACACCGGTGTTACCCTCAAAGCCATCCATCTCGGTCAGCAGCTGGTTCAGGGTCTGCTCGCGCTCATCGTTGCCGCCGTACTGGCCGCCGCTGCGCTTTTGGCCAATGGCATCGATCTCATCAATAAACACGATGCAGGGCGCTTTCTCCTTGGCCTGCTTGAACAGGTCGCGCACCTTGGAGGCACCCATGCCCACGAACATCTCCACGAACTCGGAGCCGGAAATGGAGAAGAAGGGCACGTTGGACTCACCGGCCACAGCCTTGGCCAGCATGGTCTTGCCGGTGCCCGGAGGGCCCACCAGCAGGATGCCCTTGGGCATCTTGGCACCAATGCTCTCATACTTGCTGGGGTCGTGCAGATAGTTGACAACTTCCTGTAAGTTTTCCTTGGCCTCGTCTTCACCGGCCACATCCGCAAAGCGGATGCCTGCCGTGGACTGCACATAGACCTTGGCGTTGGATTTGCCCATGCCGCCAAACATCATGGAACCCGGGCCGCCGCCGGCCTTTTCCATCAGCTTTTTGTTCATCTGGTTGCCGATGGCCGAGAACAGGATGATGGGCAGGACGAACCAGATCAAAAAGCTCAGCACCGGCGAGGACTGTTCCACGATCTCGCTGGAGAAGGTGGCTCCCGCATCGTACAGCCGCTCGGTCAGGCCGGTGTCGTTCATCAGGCCTGTCTTGTAGACCTGCGTCTCGTCCTTATCGGTGAAGATGATCTGGTTGGATTCAATGTCTACCCGGCCAATGTTCTTCTCCTCGGTCATGGTCATAAAGGTGCCGTAGTCCACCTCTTTGATCTGGCGCTCCTCCATCCACGGCAGCAGCACAAAGTTGAGGAGCAGCAGCATCAGCAGCACGATGGCATAGTAGATCGCCAACGGCTTGCGCGGTGTCTTGACTTCTTTCATAGGATTTCCTCCTTAGTAGGCTTTGTCTCTACCCCAAAGCATAGCACGACTGATTTTAAGAAACCAGCCTTTTGAGGGCTTGTTTCCAAAAACTTCCCAGATTCTTAACAAACCTAGCATCAGGGCCAGCGGGTAGTACCCACGCAAGTGAAACGGGCCATTCCATCGCCCGCCCTATTGCCTACGGCAACAGGGTCCCACCCCAGCGGACACTTGCTTAGGGTACCACCCGCCGCCCCTGACCATACGCTTGGCGCAAAATTTGGAAAATTGTGCCGCCACTGATGTGAATTTGTTTCATTTTTGATATGAGCAAAACTTCTTGACAGCAAATCCGGCGTTTGGTACAATAAGCTCACTTTGAAACACAAAGACCAAATGCGTTGACGGGGAAAAAACGATTTTCTTCTGCTTCAGAGAGCTGCCGGGCGGTGCAAGGCAGTGCGGAGGGTTTCGGCTACTGGCCCCTGAGCGGCAGAGCTGAACGGAGAGTAGGCTCTGACGGATGCCCACCGTTACCGGGGCAGCGATTCGCCGCCAAAAGCTGATCGTGTGAGTGGCTGGTTTTCCAGCAAAGAGAGTGGTACCACGGGTGTTCTGTTAGAAAAAATGACAGGCCCTCGTCTCTCAAGGCTTATCGCCTTGGAGACGAGGGCCTTTTACTTTAATTAAGTGTAGGATCTGGAGGAAACGAGAATGATGGACGCAACCAAGTACGCACCGGGATATTACCCTGTCCCTGCCGGTTATGACAGCTGGGTGAAGAAGGATCACATTGAAAAGGCCCCGGCCTGGTGCAGTGTGGATCTGCGCGACGGCAATCAGGCTCTGATCGTGCCCATGAGCCTGGAGGAAAAACTGGAATTCTTCCAGATGCTGGTGAAGATCGGCTTCAAGGAGATCGAGGTGGGGTTCCCCGCTGCCAGCGATACCGAGTACGAGTTCCTGCGCACCCTGATCGAGAAAAACATGATCCCGGAGGACGTGACCGTGCAGGTGCTGACCCAGTGCCGTGACCACATCATCCGCAAGACCTTTGAGGCTGTCAAGGGTGCCCCCCGCGCGGTCATCCACTTCTATAATTCCACCTCTGTGGCCCAGCGCGAGCAGGTGTTCCACAAGAGCAGGGAAGAGATCAAGAAGATCGCCACCGATGGCGCAAAGCTGGTCAAACAGCTGAGCCAGGAGTACGAGGGCAACTTCCTGTTTGAGTACAGCCCCGAGAGCTTTACCGGCACCGAGGTGGACTATGCCGTGGAGGTCTGCAACGCAGTGCTGGACATCATGCAGCCCACCCCTGACCGCCCCATGATCATCAACCTGCCTGTCACGGTGGAAATGAGTATGCCCCATGTTTACGCCAACCAGATCGAGTACTGCGACAAGCACCTCAAGTACCGTGACAGCGTGATCATTTCCACCCATCCCCACAACGACCGCGGCACCGGTGTTGCCTGCGCCGAAATGGCCGTTCTGGCCGGTGCGCAGCGGGTGGAGTGCTGTCTGTTCGGCAACGGTGAGCGCACCGGCAATGTGGATGCCGTGACTCTGGCTATGAATCTGTACAGCCACGGCGTAGACCCCAGGCTGGACTTTTCCGATATGCCCGCCATCTGCGCTGCCTACGAGCGCGTGACCCGGATGCACATCTACGAGCGCACCCCCTACGCCGGTCAGCTGGTGTTTGCAGCCTTCTCGGGCAGCCATCAGGATGCCATTGCAAAGGGCATGGCCTACCGCAAGGAGCGGGGCGAGCACCGCTGGACCTGCCCCTACATCCCCATCGACCCCCACGATATCGGCCGCACCTATGATGCCGATGTCATCCGCATCAACAGCCAGAGCGGCAAGGGCGGCATCGGCTTTGTGCTGGAGCAGAACTACGGCTATAATCTGCCCCCCAAGATGCGCGAGGTGCTGGGCTACAAGGTCAAGAGCGTGTCCGACCACAGCCACAAGGAGCTGAGTGCAGGCGAGGTGCTCCGCATCTTCGAGGAGAGCTTCCTCAACCGCGAAAAGCCCCTCCGTGTGGTGGAGGCTCACTTTGCACAGGTCAACGGCATTACCGCCACGGTCACCCTGGACCTGAACGGTCAGCGCAAGGTGGTCACTTCTGTGGGCAATGGTCGTCTGGATGCTGTGGCCAACGCCATCCAGAGCGCCACCGGGCTGGACTTCCATCTGGAAAGCTACTCGGAGCACAGCCTGGACGAGGGCAGCACCTCCCGCGCGGCTTCCTATGTGGGCCTTGCCTGGGGCGATGGCAGCGTGACCTGGGGTGCCGGCACCGACACCGATATCATCGTCGCCGGCATCAAGGCGCTGGTTTCGGCAATTAACAGTAAATGATGAACGGATACTCTGTTCAACCTCTCCGTCAATGCTAACGCATTGCCACCTCTCCTAGTAGGAGAGGCCTTGGCAAAGAGGCGAGGCTTTACGCAATGCCAAGGGCTCCCCTACTAGGGGAGCTGTCGAGCGAATGCGAGACTGAGAGGTTGTACGAAGGACAGCGTGACCATGGAAAATAAAAGGAGAGAGTATTATGGGAATGACTCTGACGCAGAAGATTCTGGCCGCACATGCGGGCTTGCCGGAAGTCAAGGCAGGCCAGCTCATCAATGCCAAGCTCGATATCGTGCTGGGCAACGATATCACCACCCCGGTCGCCATCAACGAGTTTGAGAAGGCAGGCTTTGACGGCGTGTTCGACAGGGCGCACATCGCCATCGTGCTGGATCACTTCGTCCCCAATAAGGATATCAAGAGCGCAACCCAGTCCAAGCAGTGCCGCGAGTTTGCCAACAAATATGATATCCTCAACTTCTACGATGTGGGTCAGATGGGTGTTGAACATGCCCTCCTGCCCGAAAAAGGCATCGTGACCGCCGGTGACTGCATCATCGGTGCCGACAGCCACACCTGCACCTACGGTGCACTGGGCGCATTCTCCACCGGTGTGGGCTCCACTGATATGGCCGCCGGTATGGCCACCGGCATGGCATGGTTCAAGGTGCCCTCTGCCATCAAGTTTGTGCTCAAGGGAAAGTTCAGCCCTTGCGTATCCGGCAAGGACCTGATCCTGCACATCATCGGTATGATCGGTGTGGACGGCGCGTTGTACAAGTCCATGGAATTCACCGGCCCGGGCGTGGCTTTCCTGACCATGGAGGATCGCCTCTGCGTCTGCAACATGGCCATTGAGGCGGGTGCCAAGAACGGCATCTTCCCTGTGGACGAGGTCACAAGAGCGTATCTGAACGGCCGCAGCCAGCGCACCCCGGTCTACTACGAGGCTGACCCGGATGCCGAATACGAAAAGACCATCGAGATCGACCTGGACAAGCTGGAGCCCACGGTCAGCTACCCCCATCTGCCGGAGAACACCCACCCCGCCAGCGAGGGAAAGGACATCCGGATCAATCAGGTGGTCATCGGCAGCTGCACCAATGGCCGTCTGGAGGATATGGAGGCCGCTTACAACATCCTCAAGGGCAGACACATTGCCAAGGGTGTGCGGGGCATCATCATCCCGGCCACCATGGCGGTTTATAAGGAGTGCATCCTGCGCGGCTGGACCGAGGCCTTTATCGATGCGGGCTGCATTGTATCTACCCCCACCTGCGGCCCCTGCCTGGGCGGCTACATGGGCATCCTGGCCGAGGGGGAGCGCTGTGTCTCCACCACCAACCGCAACTTTGTGGGCCGCATGGGCCATGTCAGGAGCGAAGTCTATCTGGCAAGCCCGGCCACTGCCGCTGCCAGCGCCCTGACTGGCTATATCACCGACCCCCGCACGGTCTGATCGGAAAGGAGAAACAACGATGAACGCAAAAGGTTCTGTTTTCAAATACCCGGATAACGTGGATACCGATGTCATCATTCCGGCCCGCCACCTGAACACCCAGGACCCCAAGGAGCTGGCCAGCCACTGCATGGAGGACATCGACAAGGACTTTGTCCGGAACGTCAGGGACGGCGATGTTATGGTGGGCGGCTGGAACTTCGGCTGCGGCTCCTCCCGTGAGCACGCCCCCGTGGCCATCAAGGCCGCGGGCATCTCGGTGGTCATTGCCAAGAGCTTTGCCCGTATCTTCTACCGCAACAGCATCAACATCGGTCTGCCCATCATGGAGTGCCCCGAGGCTGTGGATGCCATCAGCGCAGGGGATACCGTCAGCGTGGATTTTACTACCGGCCTCATCACCGATGAGACCACCGGCAAGACCTTCCAGGCGGAACCCTTCCCGCCGTTTATCCAGAAGATCATTGCCGACGGTGGCCTGATGAAGTCCATCAAAAATAAGAAGTAAGGAGCTTTCCCATGGAAAAAAACATTGCTGTCATCTGGGGCGACTGCTCCAGCCCCGAGATCGTGAAACAGACCATCCGGGTGCTTGATAAGGTGGCTGAAAAGTACGGCCACACCTTCCACTATACCGATGCCGCCATGGGCGGCGAAGCCATTGACAAATACGGCGACCCGCTGCCCCAGCACGAGCTGGACAAGTGCCTTGCGGCCGACAGTGTCCTGCTGGGTGCCGTGGGCGGCCCCAAGTGGGAGGGCCTGCCCGGTGAGCAGCGCCCGGAAAAGGGTCTGCTGCGCCTGCGCGCGGGCATGGGCCTGTACTCCAACAACCGCCCCGCCAAGATCTGGCCCCAGCTGGCCCCGGCCAGCCCCCTGAAGCCTGAGATCGTGGCACAGGGCATTGACTTCATCATCGTGCGGGAGCTGATCGGCGGCGTGTATTTCGGCAAGCACGAGACCCACACCCTTGAGAACGGCGAAAAGCAGGCCATCGACTCCATGCCCTACTCTGAGCACGAGATCGAGCGCATTGGCCGCATCGGCTTCGAGACCGCCCAGAAACGCCGCAAAAAGCTCTGCTGTGTGGATAAGGCCAACGTGCTGGATACCAGCCGCCTGTGGCGCAGTGTGATGCACCGCCTGCAGGCCGAGTACCCGGACGTGGAGTACAGCGAGATGTTCGTGGACAACTGCGCCATGCAGATCGTAAAGAACCCCGCGCAGTTCGATGTCATCGTCACTGAGAATATGTTCGGCGATATCCTGTCGGACGAGGCCTCCATGATCACCGGCTCCATCGGCATGATCCCGTCCTCCTCTCTGGGCGATGGCACCCGGGGCCTGTACGAGCCTATCCACGGCTCGGCACCCGACATTGCAGGCAGGGATATCGTCAACCCCACCGCCTGCATCCTCTCTGCCGCCATGATGCTGCGCTACTCCTTTGGCATGACTGAGGAAGCCGATGCCATTGAGAACGCTGTGAACAAGGTGCTGGACAAGGGCCTGCGCACGGCAGACAACATGAGCGAAGGCTGCACCTGCCTGGGCTGCACTGCTATGGGTGATGCGATTGTGGCCGAGATCTGATCTGAAATGAATCGCCCTCTCTGTCAGCGTGAACGCGCTGCCACCTCTCCCGAAGGGGGAGCTGGCAAGGCCTGCGGCCTTGACGGAGAGGGCATTTTCGTTCTCCCAAAAACAAAAACGCAAACTTTTTGCAAATTCCTCTTGCAATTTGCATCCGGAGCGTGTATAATCTCTCTTGCACGAAAATGCAAATTGATTGCAATTTGCTGCAATAAAGCACATTACAGTTGTTTTTGGAGTATCAAATGGAATTGTTTCTGGATGTTCTGGGCGAATCTCTGGTGGACACCGCCAAGATGCTGCCCTTCCTGTTTTTGGCCTATCTGTTCATTGAATATGTGGAGAACCGCCACGGCGAGCGCATCGAAGCCATTCTGGCGGGCGGCGGACGCTGGGGCTCTGTTCCGGCGGCGCTGCTGGGCTGTGTGCCCCAGTGCGGTTTCTCTGCCATTGCGTCCAATTTCTATGCGTCCCGGGTCATCAGCCTGGGCACGCTGATGGCCGTGTTCCTTGCCACCAGTGATGAAGCGGTCCCGCTGCTGGTCTCCATGCCTGCCTACTGGGATAAGCTGGTGCTGCTCATGGTCATCAAGGTGCTCTACGCCATTGCGGTGGGCCTGGTGCTGGATTTTGTCCTGCGGGGCGTTCTGCCCAGGAGCCTGCGGGGCGGCTATACCGGCAGCGCCGATGAGATCGACTGCCACGAGGAGCACAGCGATGAGGAGGGCAAGCCAGCCCCCATCTGGAAAGCCGCCCTTCGCCACACGCTGGAGATCTTCGTGTTCATCTTTGTGTTCAGTCTGGTGTTCGGCCTCATTGTGGAGGGCGTGGGTGAGGATGTCTTTGCCGACGCTCTGGGCCGGATGGGTTTCTTCCAGCCGGTGGTGGCCGCACTGGTGGGGCTGATCCCCAACTGTGCCGCCAGCGTCCTGCTGACCCAGCTCTATGTGGAGGGAGCCCTCCGCTTTTCCAGTCTGGTGGCGGGGCTGTGCACCGGCGCGGGCGTGGGCCTGGCCGTTCTCTGGCGGGCAAACCCCTCCTGGAAGCAGAACCTCTTTATCACCGGCCTGACCTGGGCCGCCGGTGCGGCTGTGGGTGTTGGGATACAGATCGTGGTAGCCATTTTCGGTTAAAGTAAAATATTCAGTCAAAACGCCGTTTCGGGATATCCCGTAGCGGCGTTTTGTGTTATACTAGACAGTATCAAAACGATAAACTGGCTCACCCTCTCCGTCATCGCTTGCGCGATGCCACCTCCCCCAAAGTGGGAGGTCTTGACAGTCATTGGGAAGTTTCCGATTATGTCAAAAGCTCTCCCTTTGGGAGAGCTGGACGCGAAGCGGCCTGAGAGGGTGAGGATGCTGAAATAGGAGCAACGATGCAATATAAACTTCTGGCAAGCGATTTCGACAATACCCTTGTTCCCTTTGGTGAGCCCTGCCCCCGCCCGGCGGTGGTCAAGGCCGTGAAAAAGATGCAGGCTGCAGGCGGAAAATTTGTGCTGAGCACAGGCCGCGGCTACTGCGCGATCAATAAGCAGCAGCTGGGCGGCATCCGGTTCGACTACGCCATCGCCAACAACGGGGCCTGCGTGGTGGACAGGGACGGCGCGATCATCGCCGAGCACCCGATGACCAATGAGGAAATGTACGCACTGGTGGATTTCTGCGAGGATTACAACTACCCCCTGCAGTTCAGTTTCCGGGATGGCTACTATGCCTACTGCGAATACGAGAGCCTCCGGGATTTCTACGCCCAGCTGAGCGGCAGCGGCCTGACCTGCAAGGACGGTGAGGATCAGGACCGCCATCTCATCGATATGCCCCATGCCGCCTTTGCCTGCCTGCCCGATGAGGCGCTGGAGGCGTTCAACCGGAAGTACGGCCACCTGAACCTCCGCTTTATGATGGTGGGTGCTGTGCGGGAGGGCAGCTGGCACTGCTATGATATCGTCCGGGAGGGCATTGATAAGGGAGTGGGTCTGGCTGACCTGTGTGAAACTGTGGGCCTGACGCTGGCCGATGCTGTTTCGGCGGGCGATTCCGCCAATGATGCGGGGATGCTGAAGGCGGCGGGACTGGGCTGCTGCATGGCCAACGGCTCGGATGATGCCAGGGAAGCCGCAGACCGCATCATCGGGGATGTGCGGGAGGACGGCCTTGCCGCCCTCATTGAGGAGCTGTGGTTCAACGGCCCCCGTGCGGAGTCCTCGGGCCATGAACTTGGCTCCCCCTGGGGCCAGATGGAAGCCGCGGAGGAAAAGCAGTGAGCTTTGCACCGGTCTACAACGAGCACAGCCGGGCGCTGATCCTGGGCACCTGGCCCAGCCCCAAGAGCCGGGAAATGTCCTTCTACTACGGCCACCCGCAAAACCGCTTCTGGCCCATGCTGGCGGCCCTGACCGGGGAACCTGTGCCCGCCCGGGAGGACATCGAAGCGAAAAAGCAGATCATCCTGCGCCACGGGCTGGCCCTGTGGGATACGCTGGAAAGCTGTACCATCACCGGCGCGTCGGATGCGTCCATCCGGGACGTGGTGCCCAATGATATTGCCGGTCTGCTGGCAAAAGCGCCCATTGAGGCTGTTTTTTGCAACGGGGCTACGGCATATAAGATCTATACAAAGTATCTCGAGCCGGTCAGCGGCATCCCGGCGGTCAGGCTGCCCAGCACCAGCCCCGCCAATGCCGCCTGCAGGCCGGAAAAATTACGGGAGATCTGGCAGAAAGAATTGTCGAACTGGATTCTGCCTTGAATGCCGCGCGGACTTACCCGATCTGCCAGGGGCTCCCCTATGAGGGGAGCTGGCACGCAAGCGCCTGAGAGGTTTGACATTTCGATTTCAAACCTGTAAATAATTCGTGAAACGCTTGCGCCCCGCTGGAAAAGGATTTATTATGAAAGATACAGGGGGCGCAGCTCCCGGAAAAGGAGGAACCCATGAGCAAGATCATTCGCACCCGGAAGCCCAGTGTCCTGCCGTACTACGCGGCGGCGCTGGCATTTGTGGTGCTGTGCGCTGTGCTTCCGGTCTATCGGCTGTGGGCACTGTTGGCGGCGCTGGGCGCGGCTGTGCTGGCCTTTGCCGGGGCCAAAAAGATCTGCCCGCCCCGGGTGGTGGAGACGGAAGTGCCCTTCCATACCGGTGTGGACGATGTGGATGCCATGCTGACCGAGATGCAGCAGCAGCTGGACACCCTCCATGCCCTGAACGAAGCCCTGCCGGACCCGCAGCTCTCCGCCGCCATGGCCCGGATGGAAAAGGCGGGCCGCTCCATTGTGGAAACGGTGGAAGCCACCCCCGCCAAGGCAAAGCAGGTGCGGCGGTTCGCCAATTACTATCTGCCCGATGCCGTGAACGTGCTGCAGCAGTACGCCAAGCTGGCAAAGCAGGGGGTGCGGGGCGAGAATGCCGCCTCCATCCGTGCGGAGGTGGAGCGCAATGCCGCCTCCATTGCCACGGCGTTTGAAAATCAGCTGGATGCCCTGTATGCTGCCGAGAGCATGGACCTCTCGGCAGACTTGACCGTTTTGCAGAATATGCTGAAAGGGCAGGGATTGTAACAACCCTCTCAGTCAAAGCCTGACGGCTTTGCCAGCTCCCCCGAAGGGGGAGCCCTTGGCAAACCGGTTAGAAAATAGCGCACGCCGATAGGCGGCAGGCGCTGTCGTAATTGGAAAGGATGGAATCAACAATGGCTGACAACAACACTTTGAACTTCGATCTCGATGCTCCTGCAGTGCCCACCCTGACGCTGGACCCCACCCCGGAGGCTGCGGAGGAGAAAAAGCCTGAGCCCGCCCCTGCGGCCCAGCAGCCGGAGGTGCAGCTGACCCCTGAGGAGCAGGCAATGGTGGATTCCTTTGCGGAAAAGATCGATATCACCAACAGCCAGCAGGTGCTGCAGTATGGCTCCGCCTGCCAGAAGAAGATCGGCGATTTCTCCGAGGCTGCTCTGGCCAAGGTGTCCACCAAGGATCTGGGCGAGGTGGGCGATATGATCACCAACCTCATCGGGGAGCTGAAGAGCTTTGATGCCAATGAGGAGCAGCAGAAGGGCATTCTGGGCTTCTTCAAAAAGAAGAGCAATGAGCTGGACAACCTGAAGACCAAGTACAACAAGGCCGAGACCAACGTGGAGAACATCCAGTCCATGCTGGAGGGCCATCAGGTCCAGCTGCTGAAAGACATCGCCATGCTGGATAAGATGTACGAGCTGAACATGGCTTACTTCAAGGAGCTGAGCATGTATATCCTGGCCGGCAAGAAAAAGCTGGCAGAGGTCCGTGCAAACGAGCTGCAGCAGGCTATGGACAAGGCCAAGCAGTCCGGCCTGCCCGAGGATGCTCAGGCCGCCCGCGACCTGGCAGACCAGTGCGAGCGCTTTGAGAAAAAGCTGTATGATCTGGAACTGACCCGGAACATCAGCCTGCAGATGGGCCCCCAGATCCGCCTGCTGCAGAACAACAACACCATGATGGCTGAGAAGATCCAGTCCACCATCGTCAACACCATCCCGCTGTGGAAGAACCAGATGGTGCTGGCGCTGGGTCTGGCTCACACCCAGAAGGCCATGCAGGCCGAGCGTGCCGTGACCGACATGACCAACGACCTGCTCAAGAAGAATGCCGATGCCCTCAAGATGGGCACCATCGAGACCGCCAAGGAGAGCCAGCGCGGCGTGGTGGATATCGAGACCCTGCAGCAGACCAACAAGAGCCTGATCGAGACCCTGGACGAGCTGAACAAGATCCAGACCGAGGGCCGCGCAAAGCGTGTGGCTGCCGAGCAGGAGCTGACCCGCATCGAAGACGAGCTGAAACAAAAGATGATGGAGATCCGGAGCTGAAATGGCAAACGCTGATTTTTCCAGAGAACAGAATCAAACGCCCGGCGGCTTTGACAGCGGAAGCTACCGCGAGGCAAAGCGCCCGGACAACGAGACAGTACGCCTGACCCCCTTGCAGCAGAAGCTGGCCGGGCTGGAAAAGGCGCTGCCCACTGCGATGGCAAAGCAGGGCACAGCCCTTGTGCTGAGCGTGGCGGTCATGCTGGCGGCGTTCGTGGGCTTTGGCGGTGCCAAGGTCAGGGGCAAGTATAACGAGGCCCGCCAGTGGTTCACCACCGGCGTTTCGGCCGACAACGGTTATGCCCTGAGCGAGGAGCTGACCACCCGTGCCAACACGGCGGCAAATATCATCACCACCGGCGCAAACACGCTGGGGGCTGACAGCGCCGAGGTGCAGGCCGCACAGGCTGCGCTGGATGATTTCTCTGCCTGCCTGGAAGCAGTGCAGAACGGCAGCAAAAAGCAGTCCCTGACCTCGCTGCCCTATTATCAGGGCAGTGCCATGCACGCCCTCTGTCAGGCCAATGAGGCTTTGGGCACTGTGATCGACCAGCTCTATGCAAAAATGCAGGAGCAGGCTGCTGACCCCATGAAGATGGGGGCAGTGCAGGGCCAGTACGGCCAGTTCAACAGCGCAGGCACCATCATTGGTAATCTGCAGTACAATGATGCAGTGTATGAGTATCAGAACGATGTCGGCGGTTTCCCGGCCAGTATGCTGGGCAGGCTGTTCGGCGTACAGGAGGTGGAATCCTTCGCATGAAAACGATGAAACGATTTGCCGCCCGCATCTGCGCCCTGTTCGTGGTGCTGACCGTCAGCCTGACGGCTCTGGTGCCCGCCGCCTTTGCGGCCACCAAGGCCCAGCTGCCTGATCTGTCCAGCAGTCAGTGCGTGGTGGATGATGCCAACATCCTGAGCAGCAGCACCAAAAAGGCCATTGAGAACCTGAATGCACAGCTCACCCAGCAGTGCGAGGGTGCACAGATCGGCGTATTGACTGTGGATTATACGGGAAGTTTATCCACGGAGGATTACGCCGTGCAGGCCGCCAACACCTGGGGGCTGGGCAGCTCCAGTAAAAACAACGGTGTGCTGATCCTGTTGGTCATGCAGTCCCAGCAGTACGCCGATGGCGATTATTATCTTGCCACCGGTGACGGTTTCCGCAATACCACGCTGGAAAAGCAGGCCAGCGCCATTGCCCAGACCATGGAGGATTCCTTCGCGGCGGGCGATTATGACGCGGCTGTGACCACCTGTGCCAACAATGTGGCCGGCACCATTGCCGATCTCTACGGTGTGACCCTGAGCGGGACCACCGGCACGGTCAGCAACGGCAATACGGATGGTTATAACAACGGAAATGATTACTATGAGGCCCCGGCAGCATCCTATCAATCGCCTTTCCTCACCCTTCTGGCAGTGGTGATCGTGGTGTTTGCCCTGACCTCCATCTTCGGCGGCATCCGGCGCGGCTTTGGCGGCGGCGGGTTTGGCCCCTTCTTCGGTTTCGGGCTGGGCTACGGCCTGGGCAGCAGACGGCGGCGCAGACCTCCGTATGATGATTGGGGCCCCGGCGGCCCCCGTGGCCCGCGCGGGCCCAGATCGCCCCGCGGCGGCGGGCCGCGTCCTCCCCGTGGGGGCGGCGGCTTTGGCGGTGGTTCCTTTGGCGGCATGGGCGGCGGGCGCTCCGGCGGCAGCTTTGGCGGGGGCGGCAGCTTCCACGCAGGCGGCGGCTCCTTCCATGGCGGCGGCGGTGGCCGCGGGCGGTAAAAATACCCAACAACAAAAAACACCTGCAACCGATGCTGGCTGCAGGTGTTTTGTTGTTTATCAGAAAATCTTACTTCGTGCCGTAGATGCGGTCGCCGGCATCGCCCAGGCCGGGAACGATGTAGCCGTTCTCGTTCAGGTGGTCGTCCTTAGCGCCCAGGTAGATGTCAACATCGGGGTGAGCCTTGTGCAGGGCCTCAATGCCTTCCGGAGCGGCGATCAGACCGATGAACTTGATGCGCTTTGCGCCATGCTTCTTGATCTGGGTGATGGCATCAATGGCGCTGCCGCCGGTTGCCAGCATGGGGTCCAGAACCAGAACGTCACGCTCGGCGATATCCTGGGGCAGCTTGCAGAAGTATTCCACGGGCTGCAGGGTCTCCTCGTTGCGGTACAGGCCGATGAAGCCGACCTTGGCAGCAGGCAGCAGGGTCAGCATACCGTCCAGCATACCCATGCCTGCACGCAGGATGGGCACCAGAGCCAGCTTGCGGCCTGCCAGCACCTTGGTCTTTGCCATGGTGATGGGGGTCTCGATCTCGACCTCCTCCATGGGCAGGTCACGGGTGGCTTCGTAGCACAGCAGGGTTGCGATCTCGCCGACCAGATCACGGAACTCCTTGGTACCGGTCTGCTTGTTGCGCAGGATGCTCAGCTTGTGCTGCAGCAGGGGATGCTCAACGATCATAGGGGTCATAAATACACGCTCCTTTTTATGTTTATCGGGTTTCGATTGCCATCAGTTTTGCAATGCGCTTTTCGTGGCGGCCGCCCTCAAACGGGGTGTTCAGGAACAGATCCACCAGCTGGCAGGCAAGGCCGGGGCCGACAACACGGCCGCCCATGCACAGGGCGTTGGCATCGTTGTGGCGGCGGGTGTACTCGCAGCTGAAGCTGTCGGAGCAGCAGCAGGCGCGGATGCCCTTGACCTTGTTGGCGGCCATGCTGATGCCGACACCGGTGCCGCAGAACAGCAGGGCTTTGTCGCACTGGCCGCTGACCACAGCGTCACAGGCAGGCAGTGCCATATCGGGGTAATCCACGCTGGCAGTGCTGTGGGTGCCAAAGTCGATATACTCCAGCCCCAGCTCGTCCAGATGAGCCTTGACGGCTTCCTTCAGTTCAAAACCGCCATGGTCGGCGGCAAGCGCAATGGGTTTTGCCATGAGAAATTTCAATCCTTTCCATTTTCCGTATCGTTGTTCCGGGCAGCGGCCTCGGCAGCAAGGCGCTCGGCGCGTTCCCGCTCGGCCTGGCTCAGGCGGTGATAATCCGGCAGCAGGGCCTCGGGCAGAACGGCCTCGCCCCGCTGGGCCATCTGCCTGGCCACCAGTGCCACGGCAGCGGCCCGGCCGCCCCGCAGCTCCGGCGGAACAGTGAGCACGCCCGGAACGTTGCTGTATTTATTATAGCACAGAGATGCGCCATCACCAACAAAAAACAGGGGCTTTTTGCAATTTTCTACAAATTGGGCAAGGTCAGCCACAGCCCGGGCATCATCATCCAGCAGGCGGGTGTGGGTGGCCAGGTCAAAAGCGGCGCTGTACACCTGGGCACGGCGGGCATCCAGTGCGCAGAGCACGGTGCCCTCGCCGGTGTGGGCAGCGGCCAGCGCTTCCAGTGTGGAGACCGGGGCGCAGAGGGTCTCGCGGGGGAAAGCCAGCCCCTTGACGGCGGCCAGCCCGATGCGCAGGCCGGTAAAGCTGCCGGGGCCTGCGTTCACACCGAACAGGTCGATGTCTGCACAGGTCAGGCCGCACAGCTTCAGGCAGTGATCCACCAGCGGCATCAGGGTCTCGCTGTGGGTCATGCCGCCGTCCAGATAGCACTCGTACTTCAGGCGGTCGTCCTGCAGCAGGGCCACGCCCAGCGTCTTTCCGGCGGTGTCTACGGCTAAGATATTCATACGCTGACCCCCTCGATGGTGATACGGCGGGTGGTGTCATCCACCCGGTCGATGTTGATGTAGATCGGGTCTTCCGGGGCCAGCAGGTCGGCGAAGTTTTCGCTCCACTCAGCGGCCACAATGGCACCCTGATCCAGATAATCGTAAAAACCGGCGGCGCACAGGTCGTTCTCGGTGGAAATGCGGTAGAGGTCGAAGTGGGCCAGCGGACGGGGGCCGCGGTAATAGTTGACGATGGCAAAGGTGGGGCTGCTGACCGGGTCGGTGCAGCCCAGTCCCTCGGCCAGGCCCTCACAAAAGGCGGTCTTGCCCGCGCCCAGACCGCCGGTGAAGGCAATCAAGGCCCCGTCCGGCAGCACTGCCGCCAGCTTCCGGCCCAGCGCAACGGTCTCTTCTCTGGAATGTGTAATATATTCAGCCATACAATGCTCCTTCATCTTGAAGCTTGAACTTTCCCGTTTTGCCAGCTGTCTGCGAAGCAGACTGAGAGGTAAATCAAAAGGGATGACAGAAGCTTCTGCCATCCCCCAGTATAATATAAATCGAGCAAAAGTGCAACGCTCAAGCGGCCTGCTGTACTTCCTGCGGGGCAGGTGCCGCGTTCGGTTCGATCAGCCGGACCCCAACATCGCCGAACAGCAGCGGGTAAGCTGCCGCCGCATGGGGACGCTTGCCGCCCTGCGCGTTGTACCAGACCAGATCATCCGCACCATAGGTATCCATGGAGTGCTGAACGGATTCCTGCAGGGTCTGGCCCAGGATCAGGTGGTTGACGGTATCCCACAGCATACTGCGGGAATACACGGTGTAGACATTGTTCACATAGCCTGCCACTGCTTTGGCACCACCGGCCAGCAGGGCATCGGCCATGGAGGTATCCAGACTGCCGCTCACGCCAAGGAACTCACAGGTCTCGGAGAGCACTACGGTGTCCTTGAGCTGGCCGCCCCGGTATGCCGCCCGGAAAAAGCTGGGCGTGATGCAGTACAGACCGTTGATCTTGATGACCCGGTGGGTCAGCAGATCAATGCCGTAGTAGAGGTCTTTGTAGAAATCCGATTCCTCCGTCAGCAGGATGACCGGCTCGGTACGGGTCTGCTTGAACAGAAAACCGGAGGTGTAGGTGTAGTAGGAGCCGTGGGCGCTGAGGATGCACAGCCCGTAATCGTTCATCCGTTTCAGGTCAGAGACGGTGACCGTGCTATCGATTCGGGTGTGCAGGCCCATCGCAGTCCAGAAGCCCTTCATATAGGAGTAGTACGGGTAGCGGGAGCTATTCACGGTGTTGTCAAAGGCGTAGTAGATCATGGCGCTGCCCAGATCACCCTGCGGGGCGTTGGACATTTCGTGCAGATCCACAGCGGGCAGTTCGGAGAGGGCGAAGGGAGTATTCTCTTCGTCCGGATCCTCCACCAGAATGCCACCCAGCGCGCCGCAGCTGTACGCAAAGCTGACCATGCCGTTTTCTTCGTCCACATGGAGAGAGCGCGCCGAAACAAGCCCTTCCTCGGCCAGCTGCTGCAGCTGTGCCACGGCGGCATCCAGCCGCTGGGCACGGGTCATCTCAGCGTAAGCGTCGCTGCCGGTCAGGGCGGTCACGGCGCTGTCGGCCTGCTGCATCTCCTGAGCATCGGCAGTGGTCAGCGTGGTCTGGGCCGCGGTGTCGGCTGCCTGTGCGGCAAAGGCAGAGGCAGGGAAGAGTGCGGAAATAAAAACAGCCAGTGCGCAGAGCGCGCACAGAAAGCGATGAGAATTTGTTTTCATCTTGGAAGTTCCTCCGGAAAAATCCTGCCGAAAAAGCAGGTCTCCAGCTTCCATTTTAGAAGGTGGAGGGGGCTTTGTCAAGGCTGCGGCAAATATTTTGCAGAGTTGTCACAGGATGAAAAGATCTGTGGAAAAAACTTCCGCAATCTTGCGCAAAAAAGGACGGTGCGGTATACTTATATTACATAATGGAGCAGTGTACGCCCTCTCCGGCATTGCTGGCGGGCGAAGCGAGCCTGAGAGGGCGATCCAATAAAAGAAAGAGGTGTTTTCGGTTGGAAAACATTCGGCGCTACTTCAGGCGCACCGATAAAACTTACCTGCTGCTGTGCATCTTCAGCAGCGTGATGGCTGTGACAGCGCTTTCGAGCTGGGCAGCCAAGCAGGGCAATGGCTTTGCCGTGGATGAGATCACAGGCCAGATCACCGGTCTGGGCGATTACCGCCGGGCGGCGGTGCAGGCGGGTGCAGCCCTCATCGGGCTGGTCATTGCGGTGCTGCTGTCCAATATCGATTACCGCAGCCTGGTGAAGGTGTGGCCGGTGCACGTGGCCCTGACCTGGGGCATGGTGCTGCCCACGCTGGTGCTGCGCAATGTGAGCATCGGCCCGCTGACCATCGGCTATAACGCGGGTGATACCGACAACTATTCCTGGTACAAGCTGGGGGGCTTTACCCTGCAGCCCACGGAGCTGGCCAAGATCAGCTTTATCCTGACCTTTGCCATGCACCTGAACAATGTGCGCACCCGGCTCAACGAGCCAAAGGAGCTGGGCAAGCTGCTGCTGCATCTGGCCGTGCCCATCCTTATCATCCATGTTCAGGGCGATGACGGCACCGCCATCATCTATGCCATCATCGGTTGCTGCATGATGTTTGCGGCGGGCCTGAGCTGGAAGTATATCCTGGGGGCGGTCTCGGCGGCGGCAGTGGCTATGGCGACGGCGTTCGCCTTTTTCAGCGATAAGATCGGCAAGGGATACCAGTGGTACCGCATCCTTGCCGTCATCGATCCCGATAACAAGACCGGCTGGGCCCCCAGCGAGACCATCTGGAAGAACATCATCTACCAGCAGCAGCGCGGCGAGATCGCGCTTGGTTCGGGAGGCATCTTTGGCAACGGGCTGTTTGGCGGCAGTTATTACAGCGTGCCCAACGCCCACAACGATTTCATCCTGAGCTGGATCGGCAACGCTGCGGGCTTTGTGGGCTGCTGTGTGGTGCTGGGCGTGCTGTTTGCACTGGTCATCAAGACCTTCCTCACCGGTGCCCGCAGCGAGGATCTGCTGGGAACCTTCATTTGCGCCGGCATCGGCGGCGCTCTGCTGGCCCAGATCGCCGTGAACGTGGGCATGAACCTGCGCGTCCTGCCCGTGATCGGTGTCACCCTGCCGTTCTATTCGGCGGGCGGCAGCTCGGTGCTGATGCTGTACATCTGTGTGGGCCTGGTGCTCTCGGTCTATACCCATAATACCAAAAAGCTGTTCGGCTGAGCCGGAACAGAACGCGGCCCCGGAAAGTAGAAAAACTCTCCGGGGCCGCTTTTGTGTGTCAGCCAAGGGTGTTGCGCAGCTTGTTGGCAAGCCGTTTCAGCAGATCTGCTTCCGTGTAAGCCCGCAGGTATTCCACATCCAGCGCACTGCCCTCCGAAGCAGGGGTGTTCTGAATGTTCAGAAAACGCAGGTCAGGAGAATGGGCAAGGATCTGTTTGCAGAACTTTGTGGTGACCCTGGTGTGATTTGTCAGGTTTAGACAGACCAGCTCGGGCAGCTGGGACAGGGGCGAATAATCAATTTCTTTGTAAAGCCCGCTTTGCCCGACCCCGAGGCCGAGATCAAGAACGGCAAGATTGGTCTGAGCCAGCGGCTCCAGACTGGGAACTGCTGTGCCGGAGCTGAGGGAAAGCGACCGCAGTGCAGGGAGTTTGGTGACCGGTTCCAGCGAAACGATCCTGTCGTTTGAAGAGAGGATCAGCGATTCCAACTGGTCCAGACCTTCCAGAGGTGTCAGGTCGAGGGTGCCGCATTCGGTCAGGGAGAGTTGTATCAGCTGGGACAGGTGAGAAAGCGGCTCCAACGTTTCGGGCCGTGCCCCGTTCATGCTGAAGCGTTCGAGATGGGACAGCTCTTCAACGCCGGAAAAGTCCGTGAACGCCTGATTGGCCGTCGGCGAGGTGGAATAGGAAAAGGTTTGCAGGCTGTCGAAATACTGCAGATCGTGCAGAGAGGCCAGCGCAGGAAGCGGACTTTCTTTTCCGACTGCCGATATCTCCTGTTCCAGCGTGGCATCTCCCTGCTGGGCGGTTACGGTCACGATGGTGGTCGTGCCCGAATCGCCCTCAAACATGGTTCGTTCGGTAATAGTCAGCGTGTTGAGATTCCAGACATCGCTGCGGCTGATGGTGCCCTCCGGGCGGTTCAACAGGAGCCGGACAGCGGCCTCTGTTCCGGCATCCTCCCAGACAATGGGAGCGTCCTCACTGTGTTTGACTTCTATGGTGGAAAGCGGTGTTTCCAGCGAAGCAAGATATTCTTTCAGAGCGGTATCATATTCCGTTTGAGGGTTGGAAATGGTGGATGCTTTGGAAAGCGAAAGGTAGTCAGAACAGCCGCAAAACAGGAACACACAGGCAGTGATGAGAGCAAAGATGTGAGAGCGGCTTTTCATACCGTTCCCTCCTTTCATGGAAACGAACAATGCGGAATAAGAGCCATTGCACTCTCTTTCGGTTTTGGAGGAAAATACCATTCCATTCTGATTTTATTGTAATGGACGATGGGAGGTGCGTCAAGAAAAGAAGGAACCGTTTCCGATGGGAGAACCGCTGAAATTTGAGGGAGAATTTTGGTGGAGTTGACAGTTTTCACCCGCAAAAGACGGCGTGTGTGGAATTTGCCCTTGACCCCGGGGCGTTCCGTGTTACAATATTTCCGGTGCAGCCTGTCTGTTTGGGCTGCGGAACACAAAAAAGGAGTATTGAACGGTAAATTTTATGGATACGAACGCGGAATCTTCCATGCGGAACAAGATCGTTGAATATGTCAAGCAGTATGCATTGATCACGCTGAGCATTTCCATCATGTCGGTGGGTGTGTACTTTTTCAAATTCCCCAACAACTTTGTCTTTGGCGGCGTGACCGGTATGGCGGCGCTGGCGGCCAAGCTCACCCCGCTGTCGGCTTCGGCCTTTTCCTCGGCGGCCAACATGATCCTGCTGGGTGTGGGCCTGATCTTTCTGGGCAAAAAGTTTGCCATGACCACCGGCTATGCCACTGTGGTCATGTCGCTGGAGCTGATGGCGCTGGAAAAGATCTGCCCCCTGCGCGGCCCCTTGAGCAACCAGCCCATGCTCGACCTGCTGTTTGCCATTGCCCTGCCGGCCATTGCGTCGGCTCTGCTGTTCAATGTGGGCGCTTCCTCCGGCGGCACGGATGTCATTGCCCTCATCGTGGAAAAGTATACCCACATCCACAACGTGGCAGTGGCGCTGTTCCTGACCGACCTGTTCATGGTCATTGCGGCCTGCTTCGTGTTCGACCTGTACACCGCCCTCTATTCCTTTGTGGGTCTGACCGTGAAATCGCTGGTCATTGATGCCGTGCTGGAAAAGATCAAGATGTGCAAGGCCATCCTCATCGTCTGCGACGACAGGAAACCCATCTGTGATTTTGTCATGCGCAAGCTGATGCGCGGCGCAACCTATACGCCCTGCTTCGGCGCATATACCGACAAGCCCCACTACATCATCTACACCACCCTGACCCGCCGCGAGGCCGACCAGCTGCAGGATTTTATCCACAAGCAGCACCTGAACGCATTCATGTCCATGCTGAGCACCACTGAGGTGTTCGGCAAGGGCTTCAACCACGCATAAGGAGGAACGTATGGTACAGGTCGATCTCATCACCGGGTTTCTGGGTGCGGGCAAGACAACGTTCCTGCGCAGATATGCTGCGTATCTGACCGCACAGGGGCATCATGTCTGCATTCTGGAAAATGACTTTGGCGCTGTGAACGTGGATGCCATGCTGGTGCAGGATCTGCTGGGGGAACGCTGCGAGATCGAGACCATCAGCGGCGGGTGTGATTGTGATACCCACCAGCGCCGGATGCGCACCAAGCTCATCTCAATGGCCATGCGCGGGTTCGACCGGGTGGTGGTGGAGCCCAGCGGCATTTTTGATGTGGACGAGTTTTTTGATGTCCTGCGGGATGAGCCGCTGGATCGGTGGTATACACTGGGCAATGTGTTTGCCGTTGTGGATGCCCTGCTGCCCGAGACGCTTTCCCCGCAGGCAGAGTACATTCTGGCATCGGAAGCCGCCAGCGCCGGACGCATCCTGCTCTCCCGCAGTCAGCTGGCCACCCAGGCCCAGCGGGAAAGCGCCATCGACCACCTGAAGCGTGCCCTTGCGGCCTGCAAGTGCAGCCGTACCCTGACGGAAAAAGATTTTCTGATCAAGGACTGGGCCGACCTGGAGGATGCGGATCTTGCGGCGCTGGATGCCTGTGGCTATCAGCATGCTGACTGCGAAAAGCTCTGCTTTGATGCGCACGATGCATTCGGTTCGGCGTATTTCCTCGAGCTGGGCCTGCCCCGGCAGCAGCTGGAAGCGCGCATTCCCAGCCTGTTCACGGATGCCGCCTGCGGCCGGGTGCTGCGGGTCAAGGGCTTTGTGCAGGATGCCGCCGGCTGGGTGGAGCTGAATGCCACCGCCGACGGCCTGACCGCAGCCCCCATTCCGGCAGGGCAGGAGGTGCTCATCGTCATCGGCGAAGGGCTGGACAAGGAACGGATCGAAGCTGTTTTGCGGAACTGAGGGAGCGTGCGGGAAACACAGAAAAACACCGCTTTGCGGTGCATCGGCCCGGCAGATCGCGGCGCATGGGTGTGCGCTCTCTGCCGGGCCCTTTTCTTTTCCACAGTTTTTCCGGCAAAATGCAACAATCCTTGTCAGATATTGCTGTTGCGCCTCCGGAGGTTTTGGGCTATAATTTTGACTTAGCTGTTAGACAAGGGGGATTTTTTTACGAATTATCTGTTTCAATTTGCGCGTATCCTCGCGTTTTGCTTTCTGGGGGAAGTATGTCATGCTGTGCTGCCGCTGCCGGTTCCGGCCAGTGTGTACGGGCTTGTGCTGTTGCTGCTGGCCCTGAACTTCCGGCTGATCCAGCTGGAGGATGTAAAAGAGGTGGGCGTGTTTCTCACCGGTATCTTCCCGCTGCTCTTTGTGCCCGCCGCCGCAGGCGTGATGGAGCTTTGGGCGGAGATGGGGGAGATGCTGCTGCCCATCATCATCGCCATCATCCCGGTCACGGTTCTGGTCATGGTGACCGCCGGAAAGACCACCCAGGCTTTGAGCAGCCGCAAAAAGAGCAAGGAGGCTGCTGCCAATGATGGAATTGCTGAATGAGTTCCTTTCGGGCTCTGTTGCCTGGGGTGTGCTGCTGACACTGGCCGCCTTTGCACTGGGAGCCCTTGTGAACAGAGTGACCGGAAAGGCATTTTTTAACCCGCTGCTGCTGGGTGCGATCTTTGTGATCGTTTTCCTGTCGGTATGCGGCATCCCCTATGCCGACTACAAGGTCAGCGCCGCCCCGGTGAACTATCTGTTGCTGCCCGCCACCGTGGCGCTGGCCATCCCGCTGTATGAAAAGCTCGACCTGCTCAAGGCAAACGCCGCCGCCATCATTGCGGGCATCTCGGTGGGCACGCTGGTCAGCCTGGGCAGCGCGCTGGCACTGGCTCTGGCGCTGCACCTGACCCAGGAGCAGTACGCCACCCTGCTGCCCAAATCCGTGACCACCGCCATCAGCATGGATGTAGCTGCAGAGCTGGGCGGCATTGCAGCTCTGACCGGTGCCATCGTCATCCTGACGGGCATTGTGGGCAACCTGCTGGCCGAGACGGTCTGCAAGGCGTTTCACATCACCGACCCCATTGCCAAAGGTGTGGGCATTGGCACCTCGGCCCATGCCGTGGGCACCAGCAAGGCCCTGCAGATGGGTGAGGTGGAAGGTGCCATGAGCGGCCTGTCCATCGCCGTGGCCGGTGTGCTGACCGCAGTGCTCTGCCCGGTGTTCGTAAGCCTTATTGATTGATCGCATAAAAACACCCCTCTCCGCTGTGCGGCCGCACGGACGGAGAGGGGTGTTTTTATGCGTTCTCTTTTTTCAGAACTCTGGTCACCATGAACACACAGTAGAGCAGTGCCAGACCCCAGGCAATGGGGTTGGCAATGCAGATGCCGAAGTAGCCCAGACTATGAACGGCCAGCCAGCCGCAGAGCGCGCGGCCGATGAGCTCGCCCACACCGGAGATAACGGCCTGCACACTGTATCCCAGACCCTGCAGGGTGTTGCGGAAGACCATCAGCAGGCCGTTGATGCAGAACAGCACGCTGATCACGGTCAGGTATTCCACAGCACCGGAAGTCACGGCAGGGTCGGCATCGCCCAGAACAAGGCCCACGGCCCAGCCCTTGACGAAGAAGAGCACCACCCAGGCAGCCGCGCAGTAGCACAGCTGGAGGATGCAGCCATCCCGGATGCCCTGCCTGACGCGGTCAGTGCGGTGGGCACCGTGGTTCTGGCCGACATAAGTTGCCATAGCCGTGCCCACGCTTGCCATGGGCACGGTGAACATCTGGCGAATCTTCTCACCGGCGGTCTGGGCGGCCACGGCGGTGCTGCCCAGCAGGTTGATGGCATCCTGCATGATGAAGGCACCGATGGCAGAAACGGAATACTCAAAGCCCATCGGAAGGCCGATATAGGCCAGCCGCCCGCAGTGCCCCGCCGAGAGGACACAGTTTTCCCGGGTGAAATGGATGCCCTCCACCCGGGTGAAGAACCACCAGGTGCAAAGCAGGCCGCTGAACAGCTGGCTGACAACGGTGGCGATGGCTGCGCCCTCCACGCCCATACCCAGCGGTACGATGAACAGCCAGTCCAGCCCGATGTTCAGGAAACTGGAGATTAGCAGGAAATAGAATGGGTGCTGGGAATCGCCCAGACTGTTCAGGACGGTGGAGGTGTAGTTGAACAGCACCGTGGCCGGAATGCCGAGGAAGATGATGCGGATGTAGGCCACCGCGTCCGGGAACAGCTCGGCCGGGGTGTGGATGAGCTGCAGCAGCGGGGCAGCAGTGAGGGTGGTGACGATGGTGAACACCACGCTCAGGACCACGCAGAGGACCGCGCCGTTGAACAGATACTTGTGCATATCCTCGCTGTCCCTTGCACCAAAGCTCTGGGCCACCGGGATGCCAAAACCCGTGCAGGAACCCAGCACAAAGCCTAAAATGAGAAAATTCAGAGAGTAGGTGGTGCCCACCGCGCCCAGTGCATCGGTGCCCAGACAGCGCCCCACAATGACGGTGTCCACAAAGCTGTACAGCTGCTGGAACAGGGTGCCCAGCACCAGCGGCAGGGCAAATTTCAGGATCTGGGGCAGCGGCCTGCCCACCGTGAGGTCGGTGGTGCCGGAACCCTTTTTGGTTTTTTCCATAAGTTTTACATGCTCCCTCCGGGTTTGATCTGCCACTAAGGATATCATGGCATCCGCTCCCGGTGTTAGAATTATTTTATGGAAAACCCGGATAAATTCTGTTTTTTCTTACCAAAGGGGCAGGGCACTGACTTCATCCCGAAGCTCCAGTGCCTGGGTGTGGGTCAGCTTTTTGGCGCGCTCCATCCGCTCCACCACCACAAGAGCGCGCCTGCGGGCCAGCTCCCCGTTGGCGGCGTAGACCGAGGGCGCATTGGGCAGGCCGGCCAGCACTACACATTCGGCGCGGGTCAGCTCCCGGGTGGGTTTGCCAAAGTAGCCCTGCGCAGCCTGCGCCACGCCGGACCACTGGCTGCCGAAGTAGCAGCTGCCTGCGTACATCTCAAAGATCTGCTGCTTGGAGTAGTAATCCTCGATGTCCCTGGCGGCAAACATCTCCGCTGCCTTGCGGGCCATCTGCTTTTCCTGGGTGAACAGCTCGTTCTTGGCCAGCTGCTGGGTCAGGGTGCTGCCGCCCTCGGCCAGAGAGCGGGTGCGCAGGTCGGCGCAGAGCGCCCGGACAATGGCCGCCGGGTCGATGCCGTGGTGCCTTTCAAACCGGCTGTCCTCCACGGAAATGACCGCGTCGATATAGGTCTGGGGCAGCTGGTCACAGCTGGCAAAGCCGGGCCGGGAGCTGATCTCATCATAGAGGCCGGCAATGGGCTTTTGCGCCGCTGTGGCGCGGTAGAGCCGCCAGCCCTGCACACCCAGTGTTCCGCCAATGACCACCAATACAAACAGCGCCGCCAGCAGCAGGCAGCTGAGCAGCCGCTTTACAAAACGTTTCAGCATCTTCACGTTCCCCTTCGGTTTTGATTCAACGTTATCCTACCCGATTTGACGACAGAATGCAAGTTACATTTTTGTGAATACGGCTGCACAAGAAAAAAGCGCCCTGCCGGGGCGAACCGGCAGGGCGCTTTTACGAGTTATGGAAAGGGGATGCAGAGACGCTGCTTACAGAGCGAAGTAACGCTTTGCGTTGTCGAAGCAGATGCCCTTGATGATCTTCTCCAGAGCCTTCTCATCGTTGGGATACTCGCCATCCTCGACCCACTGGCCGATCAGGTTGCACAGGATGCGGCGGAAGTAGTCGTGGCGGGTGTAGCTCAGGAAGCTGCGGCTATCGGTCAGCATACCAACAAAGTTGCCCAGCAGGCCCAGGTTTGCCAGGCTCTTCATCTGGTTCTCCATGCCGATCTTCTGATCGTTGAACCACCAGCCGGAGCCGTGCTGGATCTTGCCGGGGATCTCATCATTCTGGAAGCAGCCCAGAATGGTGCCGATCTGCTCGTTGTCAGCAGGGTTCAGGCTGTAGATGATGGTCTTGGGGCACTCATCGGTGTCGTTCAGGGCGCTCAGCAGAGCAGCGATCTCGCCGCCGCACTTGGCAGTGTTGATCATGTCGAAACCGGTATCGGGTCCCAGCAGGGCGTTCATCTTACGGTTGACACCGCGCAGGCAGTTGTAGTGCATCTGCATGGCGATGTTCAGGCGGTGATACTGCTTGCCCAGGTGGATCAGGATGTAGGTCTGGTACTTCTCAGTCTCTTCAGCGGTCACGGTCTCACCGGCCATAACCTTCTGGTAGATGGCGTTGACCTCCTCCTTGGTGGCCTCACGGTAGGGCACATAGTCCAGGCCGTGGTCAGATGCGCGGCAGCCCATCTCGGCAAAGAACTCGATGCGCTGGGTCAGAGCGTCGGTGACGCAGTTGATGCACTCCAGCTTTTCCTTGCCGACGGCCTGAGCCAGCTTGCCCATGTACTCCACGAAGCCGGGCTTCTGGATGTTGAGGGCCTTGTCGGGGCGGAAGGAGGGAGCAACGGTGAATTTGATGGAAGGATCTTCCTTGATCTTCTTGTGCCATGCCAGATCATCGATGGGGTCGTCGGTGGTGCCGATGAAAGCAACATTGGACTGCTCGATCAGGCCGCGGACAGTCATGCTGTCGTCGTGCTGCAGCTTGTCGTTGCACAGGTTCCAGACTTCCTCAGCGGTGTCGCCGTTCAGCACACCCTGATAGCCGAAGTACTTGCGCAGCTCCAGGTGGCACCAGTGGTACATGGGGTTGCCAACGCACATGGGCAGAGCCTCGGCAAACTTCTGGAAACGCTCACGGTCGGGCTTGGTGCCGGTGATGTACTCCTCGGGTACGCCGTTGGAACGCATCACGCGCCACTTGTAGTGGTCGCCTGCCAGAGAGCCGTCGGGCTGGCGGCCGCCCAGCCACACCTGAGCGATGTTCTCAAAGCGGCGGTTCTCGTAGATCTCCTTCGGGGAGATATGGCAGTGATAGTCGCAGATGGGCATATCAGCAGCGTAGGTGTGATACAGATGCTGAGCCACAGGAGACTGGAGCATGAATTCCTTGTCCATAAATGCTTTCATGGGTCGAAAACTCCTTTTCATTCTAATGTACTAATATATCACTATGGGGTACCTTTAACAGCGCCCAAGCAGAGCGTGTTAAGCCTATCTTTAGTATAGCGGAAAACGATAATGTATACAACTGAAAAACTGACAAATTTTCAGACTTTTCCTTGTAAAAAACGCTGGAATTTATAAAAATAGCCTGTTTTGGGCCAAAAATCTGGCAAAAAACACTTGACTTCTTTGTATACAACAGCATACAATAGAGACAGAGTGCGGGGCACAAATGGGTGCCCCGGAGAGAAGCAAAGCAAGCTAAAAGGAGAACACGTGATATGGAAACTTTGAATTACAAGGTTCTGTCTGAGACCGGCTACAACGGCTACATCCTCAAGGATGCCCCTGTCAAGGTCATGCAGTTTGGCGAGGGGAACTTCCTGCGCGCATTCGTGGACTATTTCTATGATATCGCCAACGAGAAGGCTGGCTACAACGGCAAGGTCAAGCTGGTGCAGCCCATCGGCAACTTCCCCCAGATGGCTGACTGGATCAACGAGCAGGAGGGCCTGTACACCCTGTATCTGCGCGGCAGCGAAAAGGGCCAGAAGGTGGATGCAAAGCGTGTGATCTCCTGCGTGTCTGACTGTGTCTGCCCCTACATCGATGGCAAGTGGGATGAAGTGCTGGCTCTGGCCCGCTCTGAGGATCTGGAAACGGTTGTATCCAACACCACCGAGGCCGGCATCGCTTACACCCAGGGCGACAGCGCGTTCGATCAGGTTCCCCCCAACAGCTTCCCCGCAAAGCTGACCCGCGTGCTGTACGAGCGCTACAAGGCATTCAACGGTGCTGCGGATAAGGGTCTGGTCATCCTGAGCTGCGAGCTGATCGACAACAACGGCAAGGAGCTGAAGAAGTGCTGCAACAACTACGCCAAGGATTGGAATCTGGAAGCTGAGTTCATTGACTGGATGAACAATGCCAACACCTTCTGCTCCACTCTGGTGGACCGCATCGTTCCGGGCCGCATCCGCGACCCCAAGGAGCTGGCTGCCATGGAAGAGGCCAACGGCTACCACGATCAGGTGCTGGATGTCGGCGAGGTCTTCGGCGTGTGGGTCATCGAGGGCCCTGCAGGTCTGGAGGACAAGCTGCCGTTCAAGAAGGCCGGTGTCAACGTTATGGTCGTGCCTGATGTTACCCCCTACAAGAAGCGCAAGGTCCGCATCCTGAATGGTGCACACACCGGCTTTGTTCTGGGCGCATATCTGGCTGGCTTCGACATCGTCCGTGACTGCATGCACAACGATACTGTCCGCGGCTTTATGAACAAGATGCTGCATGAGGAGATCATCCCCACCCTGCCTCTGGACAAGAAGGATCTGGAAGAGTTTGCTTCCGCCGTTGAGGACCGCTTCAACAACCCCTTCGTCAACCACGAGCTGATGAGCATCTCCCTGAACTCCACCTCCAAGTGGAAGGCCCGCAACATGCCTTCCTTCCTGGCTTACATCGAGGAGCAGAAGCAGCTGCCCAAGTGCCTGACCATGAGCCTGGCTGCTTACATTGCCTTCTACTCCAATGATATCCAGGAGCGCACTGCCGACGGCCTGATCTGCAAGCGCCCCGCAGGCAACACCTACAAGATCCAGGATGACGCATGGGCACTGGACTTCTACTATGCACACAAGGACGACACCGACGCTCAGCTGGTGCACGCCGTTCTGACCAACACCCAGATGTGGGATCAGGATCTGACCAAGATCGAGGGCCTGGAGGCCGCTGTTCTGGCTGATCTGGAGCTGATCCGCACCCAGGGTGCCGAAGCTGCCTACAAGAGCTGCCTGTAAGCTGGAATATCACCTGCACAACAAGGGGCTGCTGCTTTGGGCAGCGGCCTCCTTGTGCTTTGTAAATGTCATTAAGGAGAATAACTATGCCGCAGGCGATTCATATCAGCCCCATTGACAACGTGGTGGTTGCACTGCACCCCATTGCCAAGGGCACTCTGGTGGAGGTGGACGGCCTTGCCGTGACCGCGCTGGAGGATATCCCTCAGGGCCACAAGATGGCAGTAAAGCCCATCAAGAACGGTGAAAATGTCATCAAGTACGGGTTCCCCATCGGTCATGCCACCGCCGATGCCGAGCCGGGCACCTGGATGCACACCCACAATGTCCACACCAACCTGTCCGGTGAGGTGGAGTACAGCTATCACCCCGCCCCCGACCTGGCCCCCCTGCCCAAGGTGGAGCCTGAGACCTTTATGGGCTTCCGCCGCAAGGATGGCCGTGCCGCCATCCGCAACGAGATCTGGATCATTCCCACGGTTGGCTGTGTCAACGACATCGCCAAGAAGATGGTGAACGACAACCAGGATCTGGTCACCGGCTCCATTGAGGGCCTGTACACCTTTACCCATCCGTTTGGCTGCAGCCAGACCGGCCACGACCATGCACAGACCCGCAAGCTGCTGGCCGCGCTGGTCCGCCACCCCAATGCCGCCGCTGTTCTGGTGCTGCATCTGGGCTGCGAAAACCTGCAGCACGATCAGTTCGTGGAAGAGCTGGGCGAGTATGACCACGACCGTGTCAAGTTCCTGACCTGTCAGGATGTGGACGACGAGTTCACCGCCGCCCGTGAGATCCTGAAGGAGCTGGCTGCTTACGCCGGTCAGTTCAAGCGTGAGCCTATCCCTGTGAGCGAGCTGGTGGTGGGCATGAAGTGCGGCGGCTCGGACGGCCTGTCCGGCATCACCGCCAACCCCACCATTGGCCGCTTCTCCGATATGATGGGCCAGCGCGGAGGCTCCACCGTCCTGACCGAGGTGCCCGAGATGTTCGGTGCCGAGGGCTTCCTGATGGACCGCTGCATCAACAAGGAGGTATTCGTCAAGGCCGAGCACATGATCAACGGTTTCAAGGAATACTTCATCAGCCACAACGAGGTGGTTTACGACAACCCCTCTCCGGGCAACAAGCAGGGCGGCATCACCACCCTGGAGGACAAGAGCTGCGGCTGTGTCCAGAAGGGTGGCACCGCCCCCATCATGGATGTCATCGGCTACGGTGACCCCGTGGTGACCAAGGGCCTGAACATGCTCTACGGCCCCGGCAACGATCTGGTGTCCGCAACGGCCATGACCGCCGCAGGCGCTCACCTGATCCTCTTCTCCACCGGCCGCGGCACCCCGTTCTCTGCCCCGGCTCCCACCCTGAAGATCTCTACCAACACCCCGCTGGCCGAGAAGAAGTCCGGCTGGATCGACTTCAACACCGGTGTTATCGCGGACGGTGAAAAGACCATCGACGAGGCCGCCCACGACCTGCTGGATCTGGTCATCCGCGTTGCAGGCGGTGAGCAGACCAAGGCCGAGAAGCACGGCTTCCGCGAGATCTCCATCTTCAAGGATGGCGTTGTTCTTTAATTGAAAAATGGCTGCTGTGCGTGCTTTTTGCGCGTACGGCGGCCTTTTTGTATCAAATGATATGGAGGTACAACTTATGAACCAGATCACCACCCAGTACGTCACCGAGGGCGGCGCATGCTTTGAGCAGTATGTCATCACCGACCCCGTGGCAAAAACTGCCCTGACCATCACCCCCGAGCGCGGCGGCATGGTCACCGGCTTTACCCTGGACGGCGACGAGTACATCTGGACCCGCCGCCCCAACTTCAGCGAGTGCAACCGCCCCCGCTTCGGCATCCCTGTGCTGTTCCCCAACTGCGGCAAGCCCGACAACGGCGTGCACATCTTCAACGGCCAGGCCTATCCCATGGAGATCCACGGCATGGCTGACCTGTGCCCCTGGGAAGTGGAGAGCGTCGGCCCCGACGGCGTGACCCTGATCCTGGAGTCCAGCCCCCTGACCAAGTTCCTCTACCCCTTCGATTTTACTGTCCTGATGAACTACAACCTGCAGGGCAACACCGCTTCCCTGAGCATGACTGTGATCAATGAGGGCGATGTTCCGATGCCCTTCAGCTTTGGTTATCATCCCTATTTTGTGGCCTCTGCTCTGGAGAATGTGGACTTTGACATCAAGTGTGCCACCTGCTCCGAGGATGCCAAGGGTGAGCAGCCTGCCGCACCTGAGAAGATCACCCTGACCCGCAAGGAAGGCTCTGACAACTCCATCCGTCTGATGACCGGTGTGGAGTTCCCCATGACCTTTACGGATAAGGGCAACGGCCACAAGGTCACCGTGGATGCTGACGAGAGCTTTACCAACGGTGTGCTGTGGCAGCAGGATGCCGAAAACTTCGTCTGCATGGAGCCCTGGAACGGCTGGGCCAACAGCGTGAACGAAGAGGGCAAGCACGAGGTGCTGGAGCCCGATGAGGCTATGACCAGCGAGTGGACCATCACCATTGAGAAGGTCTAAGACCCCGCTGCGGAACCTTTGATACGCAAAAAACTCCCCTGCATTCCGGTAAAATGGAATGCAGGGGAGTTTTTATGTTACAGGCTCAGGCCTGCGTTTTTTTACTGCTCCGGAGCGGTGAAGCTGATGGGGGTAGCACCTGCAGCAGCGTCAACGCTCAGCAGGGAGATGGGAGCAACCTCGTAGCCCAGGGTGTCGAAGCTCTGGGTGTCGCCGCCCTCGGTGGTGAACTCCAGGACATACTCAGCGCTCTTGTCAGCATCCTCGGGCAGGGTCAGCACAACGCTGTCGCCGTCAGCCAGGCCGTCAGCAGCCAGGTTCTCGCCCTTGTCCTCAGAGCCAGCAGCGTACAGGTACAGGCCGGTGACATTCTCGCCGGTGGTGTTGTAGACAGTGTACTCGGCGGACTCGACCTCGGCCTCGCTGGAAGCTGCCTCAGAGCTTGCAGCCTCAGAGCTTGCAGCCTCAGAGGAAGCGGCAGCGGAAGAAGCAGCGGAAGAAGCGGTGGTGGAAGAAGCAGAACCGCCGCAAGCGGTCATACCAACAGCCAGTGCCAGAGCAGCGGCAACAACAGCAACATTCTTGAGTTTCATTGTGTAATCTCTCCTTGTTCGTGACGAAAATCTTTTCTCGTGGGCAGCTCTCGTGAAAGGCTGCCCACAAGCAACTATTATACAAGGATGTGTCGATGAATACAATAACAAATCCTTTACAAAAGTGTGAAAAGTATGACAAAGACCCTCTCCGTCCTGCTGATGCCCGCCAGCGCCTCCAAAAGGGAGGGGCGGCATTGCGAAGCAATGACGGAGAGGGTCTTTTCTATTTCGCTGTGCTTTACTTATTTGGGCTGCTTGCCGATGTAAGCCAGGATGCCGCCATCAGCGTACAGGATCTGGCCGTTGACAAAGTCGGAAGCATGGGAGGCCAGGAACACGCAGGGGCCGACCATGTCCTCGGGGGTGCCCCAGCGGCCTGCGGGGGTCTTGGCGCAGATGAAGGTATCGAAGGGATGGCGGCTGCCATCGGGCTGGATCTCGCGCAGGGGAGCGGTCTGGGCGGTGGCAATGTAGCCGGGGCCCATGCCGTTGCACTGGATGTTGTACTCGCCGTACTCGGAGGCGATGTTGCGGGTCAGCATCTTCAGTGCACCCTTGGCGGCAGCGTAGGCGGAGACAGTCTCGCGGCCCAGCTCGCTCATCATGGAGCAGATGTTGATGATCTTGCCCTCGCGCTTGGCGATCATATCAGGCAGAACCGCCTTGGAGCAGTTGAAAGCACCGCCAACGTGCACGTCGATGACGCGCAGGAAATCGGTGTGGCTCATCTCGATCATGGGCACACGCTTCATCAGACCGGCGTTGTTCACCAGAATGTCCACGGGGCCCACCTCAGCCTTGATCTGGGCGATCATGGCGTTCACGGCAGCCTCATCGGTGACATCGGCCACATAGCCGTGTGCGTCGATGCCGACAGCCTTGTAGGCGGCCAGGCCCTTTTCCAGGCTGCCCTCGTTGGAGCAGTTGAAGCAGACGGTAGCGCCGCACTTTGCCATGCCCTCGGCAATGGAGAAGCCGATGCCGTGTGCGCCGCCGGTGACCAGGGCAACCTTGCCCTTCAGGTCAAATGCAGTAAGATCCATAAGTAGAACTCCTTTACTGAAAAACCCCGCGCCGGATCGCCGGTGCGGGGTCTTATTTGTGTTTAGCGCAGGTCGGTGGTAGCGATGTTATCCATGTCGTCAAACTCCATGTTCTCGCCGCCCATAGCCCAGATGAACGTATAGTTCGAGGTGCCGACACCGCTGTGGATGCTCCAGGAGGGGCTGATGACAGCATCCTCGTTGTGCATCACGATATGGCGGGTCTGGGTAGGCTCACCGCACATGTGGAACACCACCTGCCCCTCGGGCAATTCAAAGTAGGTGTAGATCTCCATCCGCCGCTCATGGGTGTGGCTGGGCATCGTGTTCCAGTTGGAACCGGGGTCCAGCTCGGTCATGCCCATGCTCAGCTGGCAGGTCTTCAGCACGTCCGGGTGGATGAACTGATTGATGGTGCGTTTGTTGCAGGTCTCCACGCTGCCCAGAGGACGATGGTTTGCATCGGCCATCTTGATCAGGCGGGTCTCATAAGCGCAGTGTGCCGGAGCAGACACCATATAGAACTTGGCAGGATGCTCGGGATCGGCGGAAGCAAAGGTCACTTCCTTGGTGCCCTGGGTAATGTACAGGCAGTCCTTGTAGCCCAGCTCGTACTTCACGCCGTCAGCCACCACGATACCGGTGGAATCCTTGCCGATGTTGAACATACCGATCTCGCGGCGCTCCAGGAAATAGTGGGTGCCGAAGTTTGCCCAGATATCGATGCCCTTGTCGATGGACACGGTCTCGTGCACCGGCATACAGCCCAGCGTGACCATGCGGTCCACATGGCTGTAAACGGCAACAACTTCATCTGCCTTGTACAGGCCAGTGATGAGCATCTCGTCCCGCATTTCCTCGGTGGTATAGCGCTTGAAATCCTTCTGGTTGCAGGAATAACGAATATCCATTGCGGACGACCTCCTGTAACGCTTGCTTAGCGCTGGATACGGCCGGAACCGTCGCCGCCAGCCAGCTTCTCGACCTCGGACACGGTCATCATGTTGTAGTCGCCTTCGATGGAGTGCTTCAGAGCAGAAGCAGCAACAGCGAACTCAACAGCTTCCTGAGTGCTCTTGCCGGTCAGCAGGCTGTAGATCAGGCCGCCGCCGAAGGAGTCACCTCCGCCAACGCGGTCGATGATGTGCAGGTCGTACTTCTTGGAGAAGCAGTACTCGTTGGAAGCAACGTCGTACAGCATAGCGCTCCAGCCGTTGTCGAATGCGCTGTGGCTCTCACGCAGGGTGATAGCGACCTTCTCGAAGTGGAACTTGTCAGCCAGCTGCTTGGCAACGCTCTTGTAGCCCTCAGCATTCAGCTTGCCGCCGTAGATATCGGTAGCCTCGGCCTCGATGCCGAACACGTCCTTTGCGTCCTCCTCGTTGGAGATGCAGACATCAACGTACTGGCACAGATCGGTCATGGCAGCACGAGCCTGCTCACGGGTCCACAGCTTGCCGCGGTAGTTCAGGTCGCAGCTGATCTTCACGCCGTGAGCCTTAGCAGCCTTGCAGGCCTCGCGGCAGATCTCGACAACGTTCTCGCCCAGAGCCGGGGTGATGCCGGTGAAGTGGAACCAATCCACGCCCTCGAAGATCTTCTCCCAATCGAAATCGGAAGGCTGTGCCAGCTGGATTGCGCTGTTGGCACGGTCGTAGATGCAGACAGAACCACGCTGAGAAGCGCCCTTCTCGTTGTAGTAGATACCAACGCGGTCACCGCCACGGGTGATCATGCTGGTGTCAACGCCGTAGCGGCGCAGGCTGTTGACAGCGGCCTGACCGATGGCGTGTGCGGGCAGCTTAGTGACGAAAGCTGCGTCCAGGCCGTAATTGGCCAGAGAAACAGCAACGTTGGCCTCGCCGCCGCCGAAGCTGAACTCCAGGCTGTTAGCCTGGACAAAGCGCTCATAGTTGAACGGCTGCAGACGGACCATCAGTTCGCCAAAAGTAACGACTTTCATTGTGGTGTACTCCTTTATAATCAGATGTGTTTTATATCACCCGCCGCAGGGTGGACCGGTGCGGCGGGAAACGCCGTGGAAATGCTCAGGAACTCAGGCCTGGACCAGGTGCATTGCAAAGCCGGCGATCTCGTCAGCAAAGTAGCAGGCGATGGTCTTGCCGTTCTTGACATTCTTGCTGTCCAGATCGAACTTCACGCCGCGCTGAGACAGGTGATAGATGGCACGGTCAACGTTGTTGCAGGCGATGGCAATGTGGCCATTGGTGCCGCGGCCGGGCTTCTTCATGATCTCGAATTCCTTGTTGCCCACAAAGATGCTGGAGTTGCCGGGAGCGACCTTCATGTTCAGCAGACCGCCCAGCAGGGTGGCGACCTTCATGGCCTCTTCCTCGTTGCCGGTGTTGATGCCGACATGGTGCAGGCGCAGGCCCAGCATGGTGTCAACAGCTTCCTTGCTCTGAGCGGTGATCTTTGCCCAATCGCCAGCCTTGATGACATCGCTCTTGCACATCCAGGTGCCGCCGACAGCGAAGATCTGGTCGTAGCCCAGGTAATCGTTGACGTTCTTTGCGTTGACACCGCCGGTGCACATCCAGCGTGCGCCCTTCAGGGCAGCGCCGATGTTCTTCAGCATGCCGACACCGCCGTTTGCCTCAGCGGGGAAGAACTTCAGGGCTTCGCAGCCCATGTTCATGGCCTGCTGCATCTCGCCGGCAGAAGCGGTACCGGGCATCATAATGCCGCCCTTGTCGATCACGTGCTTGCAGACCTCGGGGTCGAAGCCGGGAGCAACGATGAAGGAAGCACCAGCTGCCATTGCACGGTCAGCCTGCTCGCAGGTCAGGACAGTGCCTGCACCCAGCAGCATCTCGGGCATCTCTTCGTGGATCTTGCGGATGCACTCCTCAGCACATGCAGTGCGGAAGGTGACCTCGGCTGCGGGCAGGCCGCCCTCGGCCAGAGCCTTGCACAGGGGCAGGGCCTCGTCCACGCTGTTGAAGGCGATAACAGGGATAATGCCGATCTGATAGACCTTTTCAACGATGGGATTCATAACGCATTTCTCCTTTTTATTTGACACTCAGGGCGGGGCAGGGCCGGATGGACACACTCTCCCCACCATACGTTCACAGTATTAGTATAAACGACCCGGCCGCTTTTGGTAATGCTCAACAAGCACAATGTTTTGCATAAGAGCTTGTATACATTGCACAAAAATGCCCAACGGTCACAGTCCGAGCCGCTCAAACAGCTCTGCAACGCCATCGTGGTCATTGTCGCAGGTGCTGACGATATCCCCCAGTGCCCGGATCTCGGGCAGAGCGTTGGCCATCACGGCGGCCACACCGGCCCGGGCCAGCATGGCGCGGTCGTTGTCGCTGTCGCCGATGGCAAGGGTGGCCTCCCGGGGGATGCCGAGCCGGTCGGCCAGAGCCAGCAGGGCGGTACCCTTGTCCACCCCTGCGGCGGTGACCTCTACATTGTCCGGGGCACCCTGTACGGCCTCGATGCCGGGAAACGCCCGGAAACGGACGAGAGCGGCCTGTGCGATCTCGATGCTGTCGAAGAACATACAGAATTTTTCCACTTCGTGGGCGTGGCGGCTCATCCATTCGTCCAGATCCCGCACAACATGGGTACGGCCATCGTCCGGCTGTCTGGCCTCGGTGGAATGGCGCTGGATATGACGGTTCTGAAACAGGGCCATACCGGTACCGTCCAAATAAGAGCGCCCGTCCGAAAAAATGCTCAGTGGGCCATGATATTCCCGGTAGAGGGCAAACACTTCCCGGGCGGTTTCCGGGGGCAAACAATGACGCTCCAGCAGAACCGGTTCATGGGTCGGACGCTGGGCGGCATCGGAGTAACGGCTGTATACGGCACCCAGCGGGTCTGTGCCCATATCCCAGACAGCGGCACCGTTGGAGGTGATGGCGTACCGGATGCCGGGCAGCTGCGCCACCAACGGCGGCAGGCTGGCAAGGGGCCGCCCGGTGCAGGGCAGCACGATGACCCCGCGCCCGACGGCATCCGCAATGGCCTGCCGGGTGCGGGGGGAGATCTGGCTCTGGGAATCGAGCAGGGTGCCGTCCAGATCAAGGGCGACAAGACGGATCGGGGTAGAAGGTAACATAGTTTCTCCTTTGACTTAAGAACCTCTCCGGCAGCAGCGTAAACATGGCTTCCCTGGCAGGGGAGCTGCCGCAACAGGTGACAGGGGAGAGGCTGATACCCTTATTTTATCCCATAAATAATATTTGCGCAAGTGCTGGTTCTGTGTTAAAATAATCGCTATGCGGCGAGTGATTTTATAGGAGAAAAGAATATGAACGCAAAGACTCTGCGCATGCGGCTCAAGCCCCACCTGTGGTATCAGGCTTACTGGGTGGTCTACCTCGTCTGGTTCTTCTGGCTGGATCTGACCATTACCGACCCCAAATACATCATCCACTCCCCGGTGGATGACCTCATCCCCTTCAACGAGTGGTTCATTTTTCCGTATTGCAGTTGGTTCGTGCTGTTGGCGGCGGTCACGGCCCTGCTGTGGTGGTTCGACACCGCCAGTTATGACAAACTCTGCCTGATGATGTTCTCGGGCATGACGCTCTGCCTCATTATTTATATGGTACTGCCCAACGGCCTTGACATCCGCCCCACGGCAGAAGCCATTGGCCGGGAGAATTTTGCCATGACCCTGATGCAGCTCATTTGGAAAGCAGATGCCTCGGTCAATGTCTGCCCCTCTATCCACTGCCAGAGCACGGCCTGCATGGCCATTGCCTTTTCGGGCAGCACGCTGACAAAGCAGCGCCCCTGGCTCAAAGCAGCGGCCTGGGTGTGGGCAGCGCTCATCTGCGCCTCCACCGTGTTCACCAAGCAGCATTCCATCATTGATGTGGTCTGCGGTCTGGCGCTGGCGGCTGTGTGGGGCGTGATCCTTTACGGCCCGTGGAAAAAGCGGCAGGATTGACAAGAAAAAGTTCTCAATTTTGGCAGTTTCCCAATTGACGCGGACAAAGTGTGTGGAGTACAATAAAAATGAAACTGATATATTAGTAAAACACAAAGATAACAGGCGTGCAGAAGCACAAAAGGAGCGAAGACAGTATGGCAGTTCGGAGCGCCCGCGAGGCAGCCTACGAAACCATCCGCAGCAGGATCATCACCATGGAGCTCAAGCCCGGGGATGAACTGAACGACCACGAGCTGGCCCAGGAACTGGGCATCAGCCGCACCCCCATGCGGGAAGCGTTGATCATGCTCAACATTGCCCACATGGTGACCATCAAGCCCCAGAGCGGCACCTATGTGGCCCCCATTGATCTGGAGCTGATGGAGATGGAGCAGTTTGCGCGCTTCACGCTGGAAAAAGAGCTCCTGAACCGGATCCGGGGACGCCTGACCGGCGAGCAGGAGAGAGCCTACCGGCTGCTGATCGAGCAGTACCGTGTGTTGGAAAGCCACCCGGAGGCCGAGAACCGCGAGACCCGGATGCTGGATCTGGACAACGCCTTCCACCGCCGCGCATTTGAGCTCTGCGGCATGGAGGGACACTTTGACCACATGCTTTCCACCTTTCAGCACATCGAGCGGCTGCGCAAGTTCAGCCTGCAGACGGATGAGAACAAATCGGTCTGTGGTGCCCACACCCGCATCCTGGAGGCTGTGCTCCACGGCACGGAGGAGGATGTGAGCCGGGCGCTGAGCGAGCATCTGCACCGGTATAAGCTCAGTGTGGATCAGGCCCGTGCCGCCCACCCGGATTATTTTATCGGCAACGGCGACACCTGGTAAAAATTCCTTTCGTCAAACTGCCAAAGGCGTGTATTTTGCGGCCGGATGGGGGCAAAATCCCATGTGTGGCCGTTTCTTTGTGTAAAGTATACAAGAAAAAACATCAAAACTTGTCAAAACGTCAATTGCCAATTTGAAACTGATATATTAGAATATAAGCAGGAATGTGCCACGGCATCCGCCGCGGCATTTAAGAAGCAAAGCAACAAACAAGGAGGAACCCACTATGCCTATGAAAATGGGTTGGCGTTGGTACGGTGAAGGCAACGATCCCATCACCCTCAACGACATCAAGCAGATTCCCGGCGTGACCAGCATCGTCTGGGCACTGCACAACAAGATGCCCGGTGAGATCTGGGAGATCGACGAGATCCAGAAGGTCGCCGATCAGATCCACGCCTACGGCTTCGACATGGACGTGGTCGAGTCTGTCAATGTCCACGATGACATCAAGATCGGCCTGCCCACCCGCGACAAGTACATCGAGAACTACAAGCAGTGCATCCGCAACCTGTCCAAGTTCGGTGTCAAGGTCATCTGCTACAACTTCATGCCCATCTTTGACTGGACCCGTACCGACCTGTTCCACCCCGTCGGCGACGGCTCCACTGCTCTGTTCTACCAGAAGGACATGATCCAGGACGATTACAAGGCCATGGCCGACTACATCCTGGGCTTCACCGAGAAGTACAACATGACCTTCCCCGGCTGGGAGCCTGAGCGTATGGCAAAGCTGGACGAGCTGTTCAAGGCCTATGCCCCTGTCACCAAGGAAAAGCTGTGGGAGAACCTGAAGTACTTCCTGGAAGCTCTGATGCCCACCTGCCGCGAGTGCGACATCAAGATGGCCATCCACATGGACGATCCCCCTTGGGATATCTTCGGCCTGCCCCGCCTGCTGGTGGATGCTGAGAGCATCGACCGCTTCCTGAGCATGGTGGACGATGAGTACAACTGCCTGACCCTGTGCTCCGGCAGCCTGAACGCAAACCCCAACAACAATGTTGCTGAGATCGTCCGCAAGCACTGCGACCGCATTGCATTTGCTCACATCCGCAACATCCACCACTTCCCCAATGGCGACTTCTCCGAGGCTGCTCATCGTGACTGCTGCGGCGAGACCGGCATCATCGAGATCCTGCGCGCCTACCATGACGGCGGCTACGAGGGCTATATCCGCCCCGACCACGGCCGTCAGCTGTGGGAGGAAGGCCCCGGCAACTGCCGCCCCGGTTACGGCAAGTATGACCGTGCCCTGGGTATCCAGTACATGCTGGGTGTCTGGGACCTGCTGGACCGTCTGGACGAAGAGAAAAAGAAAGGCTGAGTACTATTATGAAGCTGTCTGATATCAAGAACGGCAATCTGTCCGCCGAGTGGGCAGAAAAGGGCTACGAGCTGCCCAAGTTTGACGTGGAGGCTGTCAAGGCCAAGACCCACGCAGAGCCCACCTGGGTGCACTTCGGCGCAGGCAATATTTTCCGTGCCTTCCCCGCTGCCATCCTGAACGAGGCCCTGAACAGCGGCAAGTATGACCGCGGTGTCATTGTTGCTGAGAGCTTTGACTACGAGATCATCGACAAGGCTTACCAGCCCTACGACAACCTGAGCCTGCTGGTCTGCCTGAAGTCCACCGGCGACATCGAGAAGAAGGTCATTGCTTCTGTGACTGAGAGCCTGAAGGCTGATTACTCCTTTGGCGAGGATTGGGCTCGTCTGGTCGAGATCTTCCAGAACCCCAGCCTGCAGATGATCTCCTTCACCATCACCGAGAAGGGCTACGGTGTTGCTCCTGCTGACCTGGAGCGCGGCCTGACTCCCGTTCTGGCCATGGGCAAGGTCACCGCTCTGCTGTACGAGCGCTTCAAGGCCGGCAAGCTGCCCCTGACCGTTCAGAGCATGGATAACTGCTCTCACAACGGCGACAAGGTCAAGAGCGCTGTCCACGCCTACGCTTCCAAGTGGGTCGAGCAGGGTCTGGTTCCCGCTGAGTTCCTGGCATACGTTCAGGACGAGACCAAGATCACCTTCCCCTGGAGCATGATCGACAAGATCACCCCCCGTCCCGACGCAAAGGTCCAGGATATGCTGGCCAAGGACGGTTTTGAGGATAACTACACCATCGTGACCGAGAAGCACACCTTTACTGCTCCCTTTGTCAACGCAGAGGAGACCCAGTATCTGTGCATCGAGGATCACTACACCAACGGCCGTCCTCCGCTGGAGCTGGGCGGTGTGCTGTACTGCGACCGCGAGACCGTTGACAAGATCGAGAAGATGAAGGTATGCACCTGCCTGAACCCCCTGCACACCGCAATGTCCATCTACGGCTGCATGCTGGGTTACACCCTCATCAGCGCCGAGATGGCCGACGAGGATCTGCGTCCCTTCATCCAGAAGATCGGTTATATCGAGGCAATGCCCGTGGTCGTTGATCCCGGTGTCCTGAACCCCTACGAGTTCATCGGCGCTGTCATCAACCGCCGCCTGCCCAACCCCTTCATGCCCGATGCTCCCCAGCGTATCGCTACCGATACCTCTCAGAAGCTGGCCATCCGCTTCGGCGAGACCATCAAGGCATATCAGGCACGCGGTCTGGACAAGTCCAACCTGGTGCTGATCCCCCTGGTGCTGGCAGGTTATGCCCGCTACCTGAAGGGCATTGATGACAACGGCAAGGCCTTTGAGATCTCTCCCGATCCGATGCTGGCTGAGCTGCAGGCCATCGTGGCTCCTCTGGAAGTCAAGGAAGGCGAGCAGGACTTCAGCTGCCTGAAGAACCTGTACAGCCGTGCTGATGTGTTCGGTGTTGACCTGTACGAGGTCGGCCTGGGTGAGCAGATCGAGGGCATGGTCAAGGAGCTGTACGCTGGCAACGGCGCAGTCCGCAAGACCCTGCACAAGTATGTTGTCGCCCGTTGAGCGCTGACACGATCCTGAATTAAGCTATCTTCGTTCCCGCGCTGCGTTTTGCTTTGCCGCAGCGTGGGATTTTTTTGTTTTCCGGCATGGCGGAGCGCATGGCTCTTTACATTTGGAGAGCGATTTGCAATAATAGAAAAAAGCGCAGGAGGGTCTGTACATGAAAGTAATGGTTTTTGATGTGGGCGGCACCGGGATCAAGTATTCCGTGATGGATGAGCAGCTGAACCGGACCGATACGGGCAGCACGCCCACCCCGGCGGATTCGCAGGAACACTTCCTGAACACCCTGCGGGAGATCTACCTGCCCCACAAGGACGAGGTGGACGGCATTGCCCTGAGCCTGCCCGGCTTCATTGATGCCGAACAGGGCGTGGTCAAGGGCGGCGGGGCACTCTCGCTGGCCTACAATGTGGGCACGCCTGTCGGCCCCCGGCTGGCCGAGGCCTGCGGCTGCCGTGTCTGGATCGAGAATGACGGTAAAGCGGCTGCCATTGCGGAGCTGGAGCGGGGCGCGCTGAAGGGCTGCAGGAACGCAGCAGTGTTCATCATCGGCACCGGTGTGGGCGGCGGTCTGATCATTGATGGGAAGCTGGTGCGCGGCCGGGACTGCACGGCGGGCGAATACAGCTTTATGAATACGAACGCCGATGCCTGGAGCGACCCTTCCAAGACCATGGCCGGCCAGTGCAGTACCAGCGCCCTGTTGAACGGCTACCGCGCCCGCAAGGGTCTGCCTGCCGATGCGCCCATGGATGGACGCATCTTCTTTGAGGCGGTCCACGCCGGGGAGACCGAGGCCAACGAGGCCCTGCGCAGCTTCTGCCGGGCCGTTGCCGTGCAGATCTACAACCTGAACGTTTTGCTGGATCTGGAAAAGGTGGCCATCGGCGGCGGCATCAGCAAGCAGCCCATCCTTGTGGAGACCCTGAACGAGGTGTATGAGGAGTACATCCTGCGGGGCCATCCCTTCAGCGAAGCGCAGGCCCGCTGCCTGCCCCGCCCGGAGATCGTGCCCTGCCGGTTCCTGAGCGAGGCCAACCAGATCGGTGCCTTTGCAAGCTACCAGAAGGCGTTTTTGGAAAAGTAACGATCAAACAACGGCACAGCGCTGGTGCATCATCGTATCTGCGCTGTGCCTTGATTTTTGGGCGCACCCATGATATGATAGACCCTGCGCGCAGGGCGCGCGGAAAACAAACAAAGGAGTTCTTTTTCTATGAAAACCATGCATAAATTTCTGGCCGTTGTGATCAGTGCCGCTCTGGCTGCCGGGCTGCTGGCAGGCTGCGGTGCAGCTTCCAGTGCCGCCTCTTCTGAGGCCGTGTCCTCTGTGGCAGCTTCCAGTGAAGCCGCTTCCTCTGAGGCTGCTTCCGGGCAGGCCGAGGATGCCAAGGTCAAGGCAGAATTTACCGTGACCAGTGCGGATGGCGAGAGCCAAACCTTTACGCTGGAAGTGACCGATGGCGAGAAGCTGAGCGATGCTCTGGTGGAAGCCGGTCTCATCAGCGAAGAGGAGGCTGCTGCAGGCTTTGTGACCACCGTCAACGGTGAGACCGCCGACTGGGATAAGGATCAGGCATGGTGGTGCCTGACCGATGCCACCGGCGAGATGACCACCGTGGGCGTGGCAGACATTGCGCTGCACGATGGCGACAGCTATGCCTTTGTCTACACGAAGTAAGGAGCCTGTGCACATCCGGGTGCTGCGGCTGGTGCTCAGCGGCCTGATGGGTGCGCTGCTGGTGGTGAGCAAGCAGGCCATGAGCGGCCTGCCCAACATTGAACCGGTGACGCTGCTTGTCATCCTGTTTGCACTGGAGCTGCCCCGGGAAACACCGGGGGCTGTTACGGTGTTCATCCTGCTGCAGGGCGTGCTGTACGGCTTTGGGCTGTGGTGGGCCATGTACCTGTATGTCTGGTATCTGCTGGCCCTGCTGGCATGGCTGCTGCGCCGGATGGACAATGCCCTTGGCTGGGCGGTGTTCAGCGGCATCTACGGCCTGTGCTTCGGCGGCCTGTGTGCGGCGGTGTATCTGGTGGCAAAAACTCCGGCCTTTGCCCTGAGCTGGTGGCTCAGCGGCCTTTCCTACGATGCCATGCACGGCGTGGGAAATTTTGTCATCATGCTGCTGCTCTACCACCCCCTGCGCAGAGCGCTGCAGACAGCCAAACGGCAGCTGAGAGTGAATTGAAAAGGAAGGCATCCTCACCCTCTCCGTCATTGCTTGCGCAATGCCACCTCTCCCGAAGGGAGAGGCAAGACATCACAGAGGACAGATGCTGCAATATCTGGGATTGCCCTTGGCTCCCCCTTTGGGGGAGCTGGCGAGCGTCAGCGAGACTGAGAGGGTGAGCCATCAAAACAGAAAGAGGGCCGCTGCACGGAGCAATGTGCAGCGACCCTCTTTTGCGGAAACAGGTAAGAAAATGGTTTGAGGATGTCAGATTCAGCGCTTTACGTTGAAGGCGGCCATGCCGGGGTAAACGGCGCTTGCACCCAGATCCTCCTCAATGCGGAGCAGCTGGTTGTACTTGGCAACGCGCTCGGTGCGGCTGGGGGCACCGGTCTTGATCTGGCAGGTGTTCAGGGCAACGGCCAGATCAGCAATGGTGGTGTCCTCGGTCTCGCCGGAGCGGTGAGAGCTGATGGCGGTGTAGCCGGCCTTGTGGGCCATCTTGATGGCCTCCAGCGTCTCGGAAACAGAACCGATCTGGTTCAGCTTGATCAGGATGGCGTTGCCTGCACCCAGCTGGATGCCCTTGGCCAGACGTTCGGTATTGGTAACGAACAGGTCATCGCCCACCAGCTGGACCTTGCCGCCCAGTTCCCGGGTCATCTCCTGCCAGCCTTCCCAGTCCTCTTCGTCCAGACCATCCTCAATGGAGATGATGGGGTACTTCTCCACCAGGCTCTTCCAGTGTGCGATCAGCTCGCTGGAAGTGTACTCGGTGCCGGCCTTGGGCAGCTTGTAGAAGCCCTTGCCCTTGGGGCTCTTCCACTCGGAGGAAGCGGCATCCATGGCCAGCATGAAGTCCTTGCCGGGCTGATAACCGGCCTTCTCGATGGCGGCCAGAATGGTCTCGATGGTCTCCTCGTCGCTGGACAGGTTGGGGGCAAAGCCGCCCTCGTCGCCCACGGAGGTGGCCAGGCCTCTGGCCTTCAGGATGGAAGCCAGAGCGTGGAACACCTCGGCGCACCAGCGCAGGGCTTCCTTGAAGCTGGGCGCGCCCACAGGCATGATCATAAACTCCTGCGTGTCCACGGTGTTGGTGGCATGTGCGCCGCCGTTCAGGATGTTCATCATGGGCACGGGCAGGCGGTTGCCATTCACGCCGCCCAGAAAGCGGTACAGAGGCATCTCCAGAGAAGCGGCGGCAGCGCGGCAGGCGGCAATGGAGACCGCCAGAATGGCGTTTGCGCCCAGATTGGATTTGTCCTTGGTGCCGTCGGCCCGGAGCATGGCGGCATCAATGGCGTAGATGTCGGAGGCATCCATGCCCACCACCGCGTCAGCGATGACAGTGTTGATGTTCTCCACAGCTTTGGTCACGCCTTTGCCCAGATAGCGGCCCTTGTCGCCGTCGCGCAGCTCCAGAGCCTCGAACTCGCCGGTGGAAGCGCCGGAGGGGGCACAGCCGCGGGCAACCGTGCCATCGGCCAGAGTGATCTCGGCCTCAACGGTGGGATTTCCGCGGGAGTCCAGGATCTCGCGGCCGATCACAGATTCAATTTCCAGATAGTTCATCACAGTAACCTCCCGATTTTCGATGAGATATTATATAGGTAGTCAAAACTAACTAACTGCCTTTATCCTACCACGTCCTGCACCCTTGCGCAAGAGGGTCTGCGGATGTTTGCCGCTGTAAACATTGATAGGATGCCCGCCGGGGCGGGTGCGTATCCGGCAGAAAGCGGGAAAAGGATGGGGGAGTGTGTGGATTTGTGGGTTTACATTCCGAAGAGGGGACGGTAAAATGATAGATGGACAAGAGAGAACCAAAGATTGAGGAGGATTTTTTTTACATGAACAAAGACCTGACCGTGGGCTCCCCGTCCAAGGTGCTGTGGCAGTTCTGCCTGCCCATGTTCGGCAGCATTCTGTTCCAGCAGCTCTACAACATTGCCGACAGCCTTGTGGCGGGCAAGCTGATCGGTGAAAACGCCCTGGCCGCTGTGGGCAACAGCTACGAGATCACCCTGATCTTTCTGGCGTTCTCATTCGGCTGCAACATCGGCGGCTCTGTCATCGTTTCCCGGTACTTCGGCGCAAAGGACTACAACACCATGAAAACCGCCATCTCCACGGCGCTTATCGGCACGGTGGTGCTCTGCGGTGCCCTGATGGCGGTGGGTCTGCTGGGCTGCCGGAGCCTGCTGGTGCTCATCCGCACCCCGGCGGAGCTGATGGCCGACTCGGCAGAGTATCTGGATATCTACACCCTGGGCCTGCCCTTCCTGTTCCTTTACAATGTGGCAACGGGCATTTTTACGGCGCTGGGCGACAGCCGCACCCCGTTCCTGTTTCTGGCGGTTTCCTCCACGGCAAACATCGCGGTGGACGTGCTGTTTGTGGCTGCCTTTGATATGGGGGTTGCCGGTGTGGCCTGGGCGACCTTTCTGTGCCAGGGGGTGAGCTGCGTGCTCTCCCTGTGGGTGGTGGCCCGGCGGGTGCGTGCTGTCCCGAGTGAGGGGGAGCGGGTCTGGTTCTCCTGGAAGATGCTGGGCCAGATCGCAGTGGTGGCCATTCCCAGCATTTTGCAGCAGAGCTTTGTCTCAGTGGGCAATATCATCATCCAGAGCGTTGTCAACTCCTTCGGTGCCAGCGTGATCGCGGGCTTTGCCGCGGCCACCAAGCTGAACAATGTGCTCATCTCCTCCCTGACCACGCTGGGCAGCGGCATTTCCAACTACGCCTCCCAGAATCTGGGCGCCGGGAAGAACGAGCGCGTCAGGGCGGGCTTCGGGGCCGGTGCCAAGCTGCTGGGCAGCATCTGTCTCTGCTTCACGGCCCTGTACCTGCTGGCAGGCCGCCAGCTGCTCATGCTCTTTATGAACAGCCCCACGGGCGAGGCCATCAACACCGGCCTGACCTTCCTGCAGACGATCGCACCCTTCTACCTGCTGCTGGCCTTCAAGCTGACTTCGGACGGTCTGATGCGCGGCTGCGGCATGATGGGCCGCTTTATGGCAACCACCCTTTCCGACCTGTTCCTGCGCGTGGTGCTGGCCATCCTGTTTTCCGGCTGGCTGGGCGTGAACGGCATCTGGCTGTCCTGGCCTGTGGGCTGGTTTGTGGGCACCGTGCTCTCCATGGTGTTTTATCGTACCTCTATTTACCGGCAGGCAGAAGAAAAAACGACGCTGTAACCTTTTTGACATGGGTGAAAGCTCTTCATGTCACGATGAAACAAAGTGAACAAAATGAAAAAATAACCAAAAATGACACGGTTTTTTTGGTGGCTTTCACATAAAATGCCGGAAAATGCCCGGAAAAGTATGGACGGTTTGTGAATTGCACAACCCGCCCGGCGAGACTATAATGAATACACGCACAAAGCAGGGCGGCTTTGAAGGAAGCGCCCTGCTTTGTGCATCTATCACACGAAAAACTTCCAACAGGAGGATATTGTATTATGAAAAAGATGATCTCTCGCCGCAACTTTCTGACCGCTGCCGGTGTCGTGGCTGCTGCCGGTGTCCTGACCGCCTGCGGCGGCTCCTCCTCCAGCACTGCCGCTTCTTCCACTGCCGCTGCTTCCGGTGACACCATCAAGATCGGTGTGATGGGCCCCCTGACCGGCAACGTTTCCGTTTACGGCCAGGCCGTTGTCAACGGCGCTGCCCTGTACCTGAAGCAGGTCAACGCCAACGGCGGCATCAATGGCAAGCAGATCGAGATCCTGACCGAGGATGAGCAGGGCGATGCTACGCAGGCTGTCAACTGCTTCACCAAGATGGTGGACGAGGGCATCACCGCTCTGGTGGGCGATGTCACCACCACCCCCACTCTGGCAGTTGCTGCCGAGAGCGCAGATTACAACATGCCCATGGTCACTGCTTCCGCTACCGCTGAGGCCGTTACTTACGATGCCGAGACCGACACCGTGAACGAGAATGTCTTCCGTGCCACTTTCACCGACCCGTTCCAGGGCATCAAGATGGCTGATTACGCTTACCAGAAGCTGGGCTACACCAAGGCAGTTGTCATCTTCAAGAAGGGCGCTGACTACAACGAGGGTCTGGCCGAGAACTTTGTCAACGAGTTCGAGAGCCTGGGCGGCACCATCGTCGATCAGGAGAGCTACTCCGATGGCGACGTGGACTTCAAGACCCAGCTGACCAGCATCATGGGCAAGGGCCCCGAGACTGTGTTCTGCCCCAACTACTACGAGGAGGTGGGCCAGATCCTGTCTCAGGCTGAGAGCATCGGCCTGAATGTTCCCTTCCTGGGCGGCGACGGCTGGGATGGCCTGGAGGGCTATGCCACTGCCGATCAGCTGAAGGACAGCTACTTCTGCGCAAACTACGCAAAGGGTTCCAGCCCCGAGTTTGAGGATGCCTACAAGGCCGAGTACGGCGAGGATTACCCCAATGGCTTTGCTCCTCTGGGCTATGATGCCGCCAAGACCGTAGTCTACGGCGTGCAGGCTGCTGAGGATGCCGGCCTGGAGGCCGGTACCGATGAGTACAAGCAGGCTGTCAATGATGCCATTGCCTCCGGCACCATCGAGGGCATCACCGGCACCTTTACCTTTGATGAGCACCACGATCCCGTCAAGAAGACTGCGATCCTGACCTATGTGGACGGCAAGCCCGAACTGAAGGAAATGTTCTGATCCCGCTTCTGCGCCGCACACCGGTGTGCGGCCTGAATGCCGGAACCAGAGAATGATGTACCCTTGCGGAGGCCGCCGGAACAGGTTGTCTCCGCTTTTTTGGTAGAAAGAAAGGAAGTGTCCATCCAATGACAGTGTTCTTTAGTCAGCTGATCAACGGCCTGTCCCTTGGCAGCATCTATGCACTGATCGCACTGGGTTACAGCATGGTGTACGGCATCATCCTGCTGCTGAACTTTGCCCACGGCGATGTCATCATGGTGGGTGCATACATGTCCTGGTTCGTTATGAACCAGCTGGGCCTTGGCCCGGTGACGGCCGTGTGCGCCACCATTATTACCTGCACCCTGCTGGGTGTGGTGATCGAAAAGGTCGCCTACACCCCGTTGCGCAACGCGCCCCGCATCTCCCTGCTGATCACAGCCATTGGTGTCTCCTTCTTCCTGGAGTACACCGCTGAGCTGGTGATGGGTTCCGGCGCAAAGGTCATCCCTTCCTACTACGGCAACAAGACCTTTATGATCGGCAGTGTGCCCCTGGGCCTGACCTCCGTGATCACACTGGTGGTCACTGTGCTGTCCATGCTGGTGCTGACCTTTCTGGTGCAGAAGACCAAGCTGGGCAAGGCCATGCGCGCTGTCTCTGAGGATATGGACGCTGCCCGCCTGATGGGCATCAATGTCAACAGCACCATCTCCTTTACCTTTGCGGTGGGCTCCGCGCTGGCCGGTATCGGCTCGGTGCTGTACTGCTGCTCCTACCCGCAGGCTACCCCCACCATGGGCTCCATGCTGGGCCTGAAAGCCTTTGTTGCCGCCGTTCTGGGCGGCATCGGCTCCATCCCGGGCGCAATGATCGGCGGCATTGCCATCGGCCTGTGCGAATGCTTTGTCTCCGCCATCGGTCTTTCCGCCTGGAAGGATGCCGTCACGTTTGCCATCCTGATCATCGTGCTGCTGTTCAAGCCCACCGGCTTCCTCGGCCGCAAGGTGCAGGAAAAGGTGTAAGGAGGGCAGGAAGATGAATAAGAACCGTAAAACGATCAAAATGCCCGTGCGCTACCTGATGAACGCGGTGCTGGTGGCTCTGCTGTTCGTGGCGCTTTCCTACCTGACCCGGAATATCCTGTCCACCTACCAGAACAAGGTGCTGATGACGGTGGGCATCAATATCATCCTGGCGGTCTCCCTGAACGTTGCCACCGGCTATCTGGGGCAGCTGCCGCTGGGCCATGCCGGTTTCATGGCTGTGGGTGCCTACACCTGCGCCCTGTTCACCAAGTTCTGCCCGCTGCCGGACGGTGTCTCCTTTGCCATCGGTCTGGTGCTGGCCTGCATCGTGGCTGGTCTGTTCGGTGTGCTCATCGGCATCCCGGCCCTGCGCCTGACCGGCGACTATCTGGCCATCCTGACGCTGGGCTTTGGTGAGATCATCCGCATCACCCTGAACAACATCGATGATGTGCTGGGCTTTAAGCTGTTCTATGGCTCCAAGGGCCTGAAGAACATCCCCAAGTACTCCAACTTCACCAACGTGTTCCTCTGCGTGGTCATCACCTGCTTCCTGATCCACGCCATGATGAAGAGCCGCCACGGCCGTGCCGTGCTGGCCATCCGCGACAACGAGATCGCCGCCGAGAGCTGCGGCATCCAGACGACCTACTACAAGGTCATGGCCTTTGCCTTCTCCGCTGCCTTTGCGGGTTTGGCAGGCGGCCTGTATGCCTGCTACATCGGCGTGCTGAACCCCTCCACCTTCGGCTTTATGAAGTCCATTGAGATCCTGGTCATGGTGGTTCTGGGCGGCATGGGCTCCATGCTGGGCTCCATCCTCTCTGCAACGGTCCTGACCATCCTGCCTGAGGCGACCCGCAGCTTCGACAGCTACCGTATGGTCATCTACTCGCTGGTGCTGATCCTGATGATGATCTTCCGCCCGGGCGGACTGCTGGGCAGCTACGATTTCTCCATGAGCAGCCTTGTGGAGCGTGTCCTGTTTGGCAAGAAAAAGAAGGAGGGTGCAGACCATGAGTGAGTTCCAGACCAGACTGAACAGTGTCCCCTCCGGCGGCTTCCTGACGGACCGCGATAAGGACAAAAAGCCCATTCTGGATGTCCGTGAGCTGGGCATCGATTTCGGCGGCCTGACCGCCGTGGATGGCTTCAACCTGATGATCGGCCGCAACGAGATCACCGGCCTGATCGGCCCCAACGGTGCCGGTAAGACCACGGTGTTCAACTTGCTGACCAATGTTTACCAGCCTACCCGCGGCTCCATCCTGATCGATGGAATGCCCACGGCGGGCAAAAAGACCTATCAGGTCAACCGGATGGGCGTGGCCCGCACCTTCCAGAACATCCGTCTGTTCAAGGAGATGAGCGTCATCGACAACATCAAGGTCGGCCTGCATGAGTCCATGAAGTACGACCTTGCCTCGTCGCTGATCCGCCTGCCCAACTACTGGAAAGAGGAAAAGCACTGCACCGAGCGTGCTTTTGAGCTGCTGGACATCTTCCACATGGCAGATATGGCCTATACGCAGGCCGGCAGCCTGCCCTATGGTGCACAGCGCCGTTTGGAGATCATGCGTGCGCTGGCCACCAGCCCCAAGCTGCTGCTGCTGGATGAGCCTGCCGCGGGTATGAACCCCTCGGAGACCGCTGAGCTGACCGAGACCATCCGCCGCATCCGCGATGAGTTCAACATCGCCGTGCTGCTGATCGAGCATGACATGAGCCTGGTCATGGGCATCTGCGAGGGTATTGCGGTGCTGAACTTTGGCCGCATCATCGCCAAGGGCACCCCGGATGAGATCCGCAACAATCCCCAGGTCATCGAAGCCTACCTGGGCAAGAAGGAGGGCTGAGCCGATGGCAGAAACGATGCTGAAAGTTGATAACATCAACGTTTATTACGGCAACATCCACGCAGTCAAGGGTGTTTCGTTTGAGGTGAACGAGGGCGAGATCGTGACCCTGATCGGTGCCAACGGTGCCGGTAAGTCCACCACCCTGAAAACCATCTCCGGCCTGCTCCACCCTAAAACGGGCGATATCCTGTACAAGGGTAAGAGCATCAAGGGCGTGCGCGCCCATAAGATCGTGGAGGCCGGTCTGGCACAGGTGCCGGAAGGCCGCCATGTGTTCCTGCACATGACCGTGGAGGAAAACCTGGATATGGGGGCCTACACCCAGCCCGCTTCCACCATTGCGGCCAACAAGGAAAAGGTGTTCACTCTCTTCCCCCGCCTGAAGGAGCGCCGCAGGCAGCTGGCGGGCACCATGTCCGGCGGCGAGCAGCAGATGCTGGCCATGGGCCGTGCCCTGATGAGCAACGCCTCCATGCTGATGCTGGACGAGCCTTCCATGGGCCTTTCCCCGCTGCTGGTGCAGGAGATCTTTGATATCATCCGCGATATCCACAAGGAAGGCATGACCATCCTGCTGGTGGAGCAGAACGCACAGATGGCCCTTTCTGTGGCCGACCGCGCCTATGTTCTTGAGACAGGCCACGTGGTCATGGATGGCACCGGTGCAGAGCTGCTGACCAATGAGCGCGTCCGCAGCGCTTATCTGGGCGGCTGAGACTGCAGCTGGATAGAATGCAAAACAATACGCCCGCCGGCGGTACGAGAAGTACCACACCCGGCGGGCGTTGTTCTGTCTGTAAGGGAATTATTCCGGCGCTTTCATGCTTTCCACCATGCTGATCTGGCGGACATGGCGGCGCATGAGCAGGCAGACGGCAAAGTTGAAGAGCATGGTGAGCGCCACGCTGAACACAAAGCTGCGGGGGGCAATGGAACGGATGAACATCATCTGGTCCATTTCCACAGTGCGGATGATGAACTGGTGCAGGGGAATGCCCACCACCAGACCCACCAGGGAGCCGATGAGAGAGAGCAGGTCGATCTCCCGGAAGATGTAGCGGTAGACCTCCTTGTCATAGAAGCCCAGCACCTTGATGGTGGCAAGCTCCTTTTTGCGCTCGCCCAGGTTGACGCTGATGAGGTTGTAGAGCACCACGGCGGCCAATGCGGCAGCGCAGACGATGACCAGCATGACCACATAGTTCAGGCAGCCGATCAGGCCATCGAACATCTGGGTGGTGTCCTCGATGAAGGAGACGGAGCTGACATAGTTGCAGGCCAGAATGGCGGAGGAGAGGGAGGCGCGGGCTGCATCAGTGGGGCAGTCGGTCTGACCGTAAACGGCGTTCCAGGCGGGCAGAGCACCGCCGTTCAGCGTTTTGAGCTGCGCCTGCGAGAGGTACAGCCGGGTAAAGACATAGTTTTCGGTGATGCCGGTCAGGGTCAGGGACCTGCGCCCGCCGTCAGCAGTCTCCACCTCAAAGCTGTCGCCCACGGAAAGCCCCAGCTTTTCGGCGGTCTTTTCGGTCAGGATGACGCTGGAATCGTCAAAGGCAATGGCCTTGTGGCCCTGCCGGGTGCGGAAGGTGAAGTATTCGGTCATCTGGCTTTCGTCTGCGGCGGCAACCAGGCTGACGGTCTCCTTTTCCCCCGCAGCGTTGTAAAGGGTGACACTCTTGGTGTAATAGCGGCCCCAGCTGGTGATCCCGCTGCTGGAATCCAGCAGGTCGGCCAGACCGTTCTCCATGGTCAGCGCCTTTTCGTCGCTCAGGGAGATGGTCAGGTCGGCGTGGGTCAGCTCGGTGGTCTGCTTGGTCAGCATGGGCAGCAGGGAATCCTGGATGCCGAAGCCGATGAGGAGCAGGGCCGTGCAGCCCGCCACGCCCAGAACGGTCATAAAGAAGCGCTTTTTATAGCGGAACAGATTGCGGGCGGTGGTTTTCTGGGAGAAGCTCATCCGCTTCCACAGCGGGGTGAGATATTCAAGGAGGATGCGCTTGCCCGCTACAGGCGCACGGGGCAGCAGCAGGGCGGCGGATTTTTCCTTGAGGCTGGCGCGGCAGGCCTGCAGGGTGGCAAGGCCGATGACCGCCGCGCTGAGGGCCATGCTGCCCAATGCCAAGCCCGGGTAGAAGTGCAGCGTAAAGGTGGGGATGGAGAACATCATGGTGCGGTAGGCGTACCAGAAGATGGTGGGGAACACCACAAAGCCTACGGCAATGCCTACGATGCTGCCCAGAACGCTGGCGGCAATGCCGTACAGTAAGTACTTGCCTGCGATACTGACGTTGGAGTATCCCAGCGCCTTGAGGGTGCCCATCTGCAGGCGGTTCTCGTCCACCATGCGGGTCATGGTGGTGGAAGCCACCAGCGCCGCCACCAGGAAGAAGAACACCGGGAACACCCGGGCAATGGCAGCCATCCGGTCGGCGTACTGTTCCAGCGTGACAATGCTCAGGGTGCTGCCGCGGTCCAGCACATACCACTCGCCGTTCTGGATGTCCGCGATCTTCTCTTCCGCATCGTTGATCTGCTGCTGGCCTTCGGCGAGCTTCTGCTCCGCATCGGCCTTCTGGGTCTCGTACTCGGTGCGGGAAGCGTCCAGCTGCTCCTGCCCGGACCGGTACTGTGCCCAGCCCTCGTCCAGCTGGGCGCGGGCGGCCTCAAACTGGGTGTAGGCTGTGGCAGTACCGGTGCTCAGCTGGAGCTGGCCCTGCAGCAACTGTACCTTCATTTTGCGCAGGGCGGCTTTGGCCTCGGTGACAAGGTCCGTGTTGGAGAGGTTGGGCGAGGAGATGAGCCCTTTGGCGTACATCTGCTGCTTGCCGGCATCCAGCTGGGCCTGATAACCGTCCAGCTGGCCCTTGATGTTATCGTAGGCGGCCTGTGCCTTGGCAAGCGCGTCCCGCAGCTCGGTGTATTCCTCGTCCTCGGGTTCGGCCTCATCCAGCGCCTTTTGGGCATTGTTCAGAGCGGTCTCGGCATAGCCCAGCAGGGGGTCAGCCACCTGTTTCAGGTTGACCAGAAGTTCGATCTGCTGAAGCTGATCCTCAAATTCCAGCACCTGCTCTTCGCTGCTCACCAGCGTAGCGGCACCGCTCTGCATGGTATCGGGCAGGGCGGCCTTCTGGGCGGTAAGCTCGGCTTCGCCTGCGTCCAGCTGGGCCTTGGCGGCATCCAGCTCCCGCTGCGCGTCGGTCAGCTTCTGCTCGGCTTGTGCAAACTGGCGCTCGGCTTCGGCCTTCTGCTCACTGTAGGTCTGCTTGGCATCGTCCAGCTGGGTGGTGGCATCCTCGATAAGCTGGGCCCGGCGGGCCACACAGTGCTCCTTGCTGATGGCATCCAGCCGGTCAGCCACAGTATCCACAGCGGTCTGGTATTCATCGCTGTAATTGTCATACTGTGCGGCATCTGCTACCTTGAGATAACAGACGGTATAATAATCTGCGGTCAATTCACCGTTCTGCACGAACACAAGAGCATCCAGGATGCCGTCGCCGACGGTGCTGGTCTCCTGATTGGCAGAAAAATATTGAGGGTCCTGCACCTGGCCCACCACGGTATATTCGGTGCGGCGGATGTCCTCGGTATCCTCGGGCAGGGTGACCACGGTGCCCAGCGGGACAGGGTCGGCATGGCCCAGCACCTGTACCACACACTCGTTGGCGGTTTCGGGCATCCGCCCCTCCAGCAGGGTCAGGCGGTTCATATTGGCCTCGGTATCCGCAGCCGGGTCGGCGGGAAGCTGCTGCACCCGCAGCACGGCTCCATCGGTAGAGCTTGACCAGCGGCCCTCGGTGTCCAGATACTTCACGGGCATCACGGCGCTCACGCCCTCCGTGGCGGCAATGGCGGAGAGATCTGAGTCCGAAAGGCCCAGCGTGGAGAGCACCCGCAGGTCGAACACATTTTGCTGGACATAGTATTTCTGCCCGGCGGTGCGCATACTGGGGGCAAAGCTGACCAGACCTGTCAGCATCATCACGCCCAGCGCCACGATGCCGAACAGGGAAAGGAACCGGTTCAGATTGCTCCGGAAGTCACGCCGGATATTTTTACGATAGCTTTTCTGCATAGCGGTCACCACTCGATCTGTTCCACCGGCACCGGGTGTTCGTTGACCTTGTTGGACAGGATCTGTCCGCTCTTGACCTGAATGATCCGGTCCGCCATGGCCGTCAGGGCCGTGTTGTGGGTAATGACGATGACGGTGCGCCCTGTTTCGCGGCAGGTGCGCTGGAGCAGGGCCAGCACCTGCTTGCCGGTCTTGTAGTCCAGCGCACCGGTGGGCTCATCGCAGAGCAGGAGCTTGGGGTTCTTGGCCAGCGCCCGGGCAATGGAAACGCGCTGCTGCTCGCCGCCCGAAAGCTGGGCAGGGAAGTTGTTGAGCCGCTCACCCAGACCCACACTTTCCAGCGTGGCGGCGGGGTCCAGCGGATCACGGCAGATCTCGCTGGCCAGCTCCACATTTTCCAGTGCAGTCAGATTCTGCACCAGATTGTAGAACTGGAACACGAAGCCAACATCATACCGGCGGTAGGTGGTGAGCTCTTTTTCGGAAAAATGGCTCACATCCTGCCCATCCAGCCAGACATGGCCCTCGTCGCAGGTGTCCATGCCGCCCAGAATGTTCAGCAGAGTGGTCTTGCCTGCACCAGAGGGCCCCACAATGACACAGAACTCGCCCTTGTCTACATAAAAATTCAGGTGATCGGCCGCCGCAATGCGGACACTGCCGGTCTGATAATATTTGGAAACATCCTCAAACTGCACAAAATGTTCCATATGCTGCTCCTTGCCTTGAAAAAATTATTGTTCCATCCTAACTATAACATATTTTGCAGCAGGTTTGCAGGGGCAGAGCGCTGGAATTTGCAAAAAGTTAACAGGTCGTATCAAGGATAAAGTCAACGGTCTGCTCGATCTGGAATTTTGCGAAATACCCCTCTTCCAGCGGGATCCACCGGGCGGTGAAGCCGGAATAGCGTTCTCCCTCCCGCGCCAGCAGGCGGCGGGCCTGCTCTTCCTTGGAGCAGGTGACGAAAACCTTCAGATCATAACAGTCCGCAAGGGTGGGGTGGCAGCTGTAACTGCCCTCCACGATGACCAGCGGCTGGGGCGCAAAGCATTGTTCCGGCAGGTAGGCACCCGCCCGGCAGGAGTAGGCACGGTAGGGGACGGCCTGCCCGGCCCGGGCGGGGGTGAGCACCTGGGCACGCAGGCGCTCCAAGTCCATGTTGGCGCAGGGGATCTGCTCCCAGTTTGCCATACGGCTGGCTGGAGGAAGATAGAAGTCATCGGTATGCACCGTGATGCTCTGGGGGAACTGCTGTGCCAGCTGTGCCGCCAGCGTGGTTTTGCCGCTGCCGCACCGGCCGTCCAGCGCCACCAGCACCGGGGCGGCAGGATGGGCAGAGAGCAAAGTGGAGAGTTTTTCCACGAGAGGGGAAAGGGTGGTTGAAAGCATAGGGAACACATCCTTGACAAATCGTTAAAAATTGACTATACTACAAATAGAAAAGGCGCTGATCCACATCGGTCAGCTTTCCTTCCCGAGAATCAAAAAAGATTGACTGTCAGGTTTGGTACGCTGAGGCAGTCAATCTTTTTTGCTATCATCGTTTTTCTTCTGCGAAAACTTATCCATGGCCTCAAGAGTCAGGCGGACCACATCCACAATCAGGCTCAGCAAGCCAAGCATGAAAGTGAGCAGTGCCAGAGTTTCCAACAGCGTCATTCGACATCCCTCCCTTCGCCATCAGGCTCCGGGAAGTTCCCTTCAAAAAAGTTCCGTCCCCGGTATCCTGCTTTATTCCATGTAGGAAGAATCAGCGATACGGGATTGGAAAGCATGACCACCAATGATGCAGACAGCACCTTGCTGCCATTTCTGGCAACGGATACAGTATAACAGAAGATTCAACAGCTTGCAATGAAAAATGCTATAACTGCTTTTTGAATGTCAGACTTTTGTATTCGGTCTGAGAGCCGCTTCGGCGGAAGGTTCCATTTTCAGTGGGCGTGAAACCTAGTGCACGCATCACGCCGCAGGAACCGGCATTTTCGGCGGCAACATCGGCCAGAACGGTTTTTATACCGTTCTGTGCACCGAACTGCACCAGAGCGTTTACCATTTCTTTGGCATAACCCTTGTGCCAGCAGGTAGGGTGGATGCAGTAACCGATATCCCAGCAGCTGCCGCCATCCTTGACCACAGCACAGCAGGTACCAATGGGCTGGTGGGTGACTTTGTCCTCTGCAATGACATAATAGCAGTCGGTGCTGTCGCTCAGGCTGCGGAGCAATTCCATATATTCGTTCAGGTCATCGATATCGTCCAGCACCGGGTCGGACAAATATTTTCCGGTGATGGGGTCACCCCAGATGCAGAGTGCAAACCCGGCATCCCGAGCTTCCTGCGGGCGCAGGCGAAGCCGGGCGGTTTCAAAAGGTGTGAAAGTCATAGAAAGCGCTCCTTCTTGACAAATCGTTAAAAATTGACTATTCTGCAAAAGAAAAAGGCACTGCAACAAGCGGTCGGCCTCTTTCAATGTGAAGTTTTCAATTGAAAAAACGTCACCTTAGCCGAGGTGGCGATTTTACTATACCATGAATTTCGACACGCCGCAACACGCGCAAAAAGTTTGTTGCGGAAAACTTGTCAGAACCCCTTGACACCACCCCGATGCTGTGGTAAGATAATGCCACGTTAGAAATAACTAACCACAAAGCGGTCAGCAGACAAATGGTCTGTGCCGCATTCTTTTAGAGTTTGAGGTTAGAAATATCTAACTGCTGCACCTGCATAGAATGCGGTGCAGCGGGGAACGCTGTTCCTCAAATGGATAAAAGCGGAGGAAAGCAGCCATGGAGCGTAATTTTGAGACCGTGATGATCGAACAGTGCGCACCGGTGCTGGCGGGGCTGAAGCCAGCCGGGCTGTTCCGCTATGAGACCCGGGACTGTGCCGACTTGGCTGCCCGGGTGCGCTGCTGGAATGACCAGCTGGGGGAGAAGGGGCTGAAGGTCCGGGTCCTCAAGGGCTGTGCTCAAACCCACCGGTATCTCATTTATGTTTACCGCGAGAGCCGCCTGCGTCAGGTGCTGGCCGATGAGGCGGTGCGGGAGTTCCTGCAACGCGAGGGCTATGCCCTGCCGGAAGATGCTGCCGATTGTGACGGTATGCTGCGGCAGCTGTCCCGGCGGCTGTGCTGCGAAGCCGATTTTCCCCATGAAATCGGCGTGTTTCTTGGGTATCCGCTCACCGATGTGGTGGGCTTTATCGAAAATCAGGGCCGCAACTTCACCTGCTGCGGCTGCTGGAAGGCTTACGGCGACCCCGATGCCGCCGCACGTCATTTTGCCCAGTTGAACAAGTGCACCAGAGTATATCTGCGCCTGTTCCACGAGGGTACCCCCATTTTCCGCCTTGCTGTGGCGGCTTGACAAGTCATTCTCTACCAATACTCTCTTTTTATCCTGGCACCCACCGGAACAAACCACGCTCCGGCGGGAAGAAATCCTCCTTTTGACACGCGGCCGTCCGTTGCAGCCTTGACCACTGCACCGGGCGGCTGTGTCATTTCATGGATAGAAAAAATGACGGTAAAATGTAAACAATGGCTAACTTTTACTCAGAAATTTGAGTTAGTTGTTGTTGATTGTGATAAAAAAACTGGGATATTTGGGCAGAAAAACTGTTTGTTCATATAAACTAACTTTTAATGATGAAAAAACTGTTGACAACAAAGGTTAGTAAGCGTAAACTATCTATGCTGATAGTTCCGACTGACTAACCGCTCCGGTGCATCAGCAGCCCACAAACAGTATGAAAAAGGGAGTGGAATGTTATGATGCCTCTGACAATGGCGAAGGCGGGCGAGACCGTCACCATTAAGAAAATCACCGGCAAAGATGAAGTCCGCCTGCATCTGGCAGAGCTTGGTTTTGTGGTGGACAGCGAAGTGACCGTGGTCAACGAGATCGCAGGCAACCTGATCGTACAGGTCAAGGAAAGCCGCCTGGCACTCGACAGGACGATGGCGAATCGCATTATGATCGGCTGAACAGCGCAGCACGCTGTTTGGGACCTGCTCCGACACTGGAATGGTCTCTGAATAAAGACAAGTAGAGGAGGAATTTTGCATGAAAACTCTGAAGGACGTGAAGGTCGGCGAGACCTGCACCGTGGCACGCCTGCATGGCGAAGGCCCGGTCAAGCGCCGCATCATGGACATGGGCATCACCAAGGGTGTTGAGATCTATGTCCGTAAGGTGGCACCTCTGGGCGACCCCATGGAGCTGACCGTGCGCAACTACGAACTGAGTGTGCGCAAGGCCGACGCTGAAATGATCGAAGTGGTTTGATTCCAAAGAGAGGAAAGGACACGCAATGAGTATTAAAATTGCACTGGCCGGTAACCCGAACTGCGGCAAGACTACCCTGTTCAATAACCTGACCGGCTCCAACCAGTATGTTGGCAACTGGCCCGGCGTTACCGTGGAAAAGAAGGAAGGCAAGCTGAAGGGCGATAAGGATGTCATCATCCAGGACCTGCCCGGTATCTACTCCCTGTCTCCCTACACGCTGGAGGAGGTCGTCTCCCGTACTTACCTGGTCAAAGAGAAGCCCGATGCCATCCTGAACATCATCGATGGCACCAACATTGAGCGCAACCTCTACCTGACCACCCAGCTGATCGAGCTGGGCATCCCCGTTGTTATGGCGGTCAACATGATCGATCTGGTCCGCAAGAACGGCGATAAGATCGACCTGAAGAAGCTGAGCAGCGAGCTGGGCTGCCAGGCAGTTGAGATCAGCGCACTGAAGGGCGAAGGCACCGAGGCTGCTGCCAAGGCTGCGGTTGCCGCTGCCCAGAAGCAGAAGGCCGGTGAGCTGCCCCACGTCTTTACCGGCAGTGTGGAGCATGCCATCGCACACATCGAGGAGTCCATCCAGGGCAAGGTCGATGGCCGCTTCCTGCGCTGGTATGCCGTCAAGCTGTTCGAGCGGGATGAGAAGGTCATGGAAGAGCTGAAGCTCGACAAGGCTCTGGCTGACCACATTGATGAGCACATCAAAGACTGCGAGAAGGAGATGGACGATGATGCGGAGAGCATCATCACCAACCAGCGCTACTCCTACATCAACGGTGTCGTTGACAAGGCCGTCAAGAAAAAGGCCCGTGTGGATCACCTGACCGTTTCCGATAAGATCGACCAGATCGTGACCAACCGTGTGCTGGCTCTGCCCATCTTCGCGCTGGTCATGTTCCTGATGTACTCCCTGTCCATGGGCACCTCCATTGCAGATGGCGGCTGGGCCATCGGCACCTTTGCCACCGACTGGACCAACGATGTCCTGTTTGGTGAGATCGTGCCGGGCGCGCTGGGCGGCTTCCTGGAGAGCATCGGTGTGGCAGGCTGGCTGTACGGTCTGATCATGGACGGTATCGTGGCCGGTGTCGGCGCGGTGCTGGGCTTCGTTCCCCAGATGCTGGTTCTGTTCTTCCTGCTGTCCATCCTGGAGGATGTGGGCTATATGTCCCGTGTCGCCTTCATCATGGACCGTATCTTCCGCCGTTTCGGCCTGTCTGGTAAGAGCTTCATCCCCGTGCTGGTCGGTACCGGCTGCGGCGTGCCCGGTGTCATGGCTTCCCGTACCATCGAGAACGAGCGTGACCGCCGTATGACCATTATGACCACCTGCTTCATCCCCTGCGGCGCAAAGATGCCCATCATCGGCCTGATCGCAGGTGCAATGTTCGGCGGTTCCTCTGTGGTGGCTGTTTCCGCTTACTTCATCGGCATGGCTGCCATCATTTGCTCCGGTGTTATTCTGAAGAAGACCAAGCTCTTCGCTGGCGACCCCGCACCCTTCGTTATGGAGCTGCCCGCTTACCATGTGCCTGCATGGGGCAACGTTTTCCGTGCCACCTGGGAGCGAGGCTGGTCCTTCATCAAGCGCGCCGGTTCCGTCATTCTGGCAGCTACCGTTGTGCTGTGGTTCCTGCAGGGCTTCGGTTTCGAGAATGGTGCCTTCGGCATGGTCGAGGATCAGGACAACTCCGTCCTGGCCGCTATCGCTACCAAGATCGCCTGGATCTTCGCTCCTCTGGGCTTCGGCAATTGGCGTGCAACCGTTGCTTCCGTCTCTGGTCTGATCGCAAAGGAGAACGTGGTTGGCACCTTCGGTGTTCTGTATCACTTCGGCGGCGAGCTGTCTGAGAACGGTGATGAGATTTGGGCAGCAGTTGCGCAGGATTACACCGCTCTGTCCGCTTACGCATTTATGATCTTCAACCTGCTGTGCGCTCCCTGCTTCGCTGCTATGGGCGCGATCAAGCGTGAGATGAACAACGGCAAGTGGACTGCCATCGCCATCGGTTATATGTGCGCTCTGGCTTACTGCGCGGCTCTGGTCGTGTACCAGATCGGTGGTCTGATCACCGGTGAGGTTGGCTTCAACTTCTTCACCATCGTGGCAATCGTGATTTTTGCCGCATTCCTGTACCTGATGTTCCGCCCCAACAAGTACGTTGGCGACAACGAGGTCAAGATCGACGTTTCCAAAATCAAGTAAAATCATCTGTCCAGTTTGAAAGGGTGTGTTCTGTATGATGGAATTCCTGGCCACGAACTTTAATCTGCCTACCATCATTGTAGGTGCTATCGTGTTTGGCGGTGTGGGCTGGGCCACATGGCACTCCCACAAGCATGGCGGCTGTGGGGGCTGCGGCGAAGGCGGCTGCAATGGCAATTGCGGCGGCTGCAGCGGCTGCCACTGATCGGTGAAAACCGCTGGGCGCGGGTCGAACATCCAATCGGCCCGCGCCCTTTTTTAGAATGAAAAAAGTTAGCTTTGGATAACACTGGAAGCGGCTTACATTATTATAGAAGAGAGTGATACTATGGAACTGACAGCAGCCCATCTGCGGTATCTTCTGGCCATCTATGAGGTCTCCCAGACGCATCTGGATATCTGCTCCCGCAGCATTGCCGAAAAGCTGAACGTGACCAAGCCCAGTGTGGTGCGCATTATGAACCTGCTGATGGATCGGGGAATGATCGTGAAGGAACACTATGGCAAGATCTATCTGACCGATCGGGGCATCTTTGTGGCAAAGGCGGTCAGGGCTCAACTGGAAACGGTGCTGACGCATTTTCCGCCCGTGCGCATCGACATGACCGAGGAGGAACGCTATAATGCCGCTTTGGCCCTGACTTCGGCCCTGCCCGAACGGGCTTTTACCGGCGAATATGACCGTCTGTTCGGCCCGGATGAATCTGAAAAGGAGAACGCTTCGTGATCAACAAAAAACTGCTTTCCTTCGATCGGAAGGCCCTGCGCTATGTGGGGCTGAACGTGCTGTTCCAGTGGCTGGGGATGCTGTGCAATGTGGTGCTGGTGATGACGGTATCCCGCCTCATCGGCGGCGTATTTGCGGGCAGCCTGACCGGCAATGCCCTCTGGCAGGGGATGCTGCTCTGCCTGCTGACTGTGCCGGTGCGCTATGGCCTTACCCTCTGCGCCTCCGATATGAGCGACCGGGCTTCCAAGGATGTCAAGCGCACCCTGCGCAGCAGCATCTATGCAAAGCTCACCCGGCTGGGGGCCGGTTACAGCGAGACGGTGGCCACCAGCGAAGCCGTGATGCTGGCCAGCGAGGGTGTGGAGCAGATCGACACCTACTTTGCAAAGTATCTGCCCCAGCTGTTTTACAGCCTGCTGGCCCCGGTGACCCTGTTTGTGCTGCTGGTGGGTGTGCACGCGCGCTCGGCCATCCTTCTGCTGTGCTGTGTGCCGCTCATCCCCCTATCCATTGTGGCGGTGCAGAAGTTCGCCAAGAAGCTGCTGGCGAACTACTGGGGCGAGTACACCACCCTGGGCGACAGCTTTCTGGAGAATCTTCAGGGCCTGACCACCCTGAAGATCTATCAGGCAGACGGCTGGAAACACGAGGAGATGAATGCCCAGGCCGAGCGGTTCCGCAAGATCACGATGAAGGTGCTGACCATGCAGCTGAACAGCGTGACCCTGATGGACCTGATGGCCTACGGCGGTGCGGGTCTTGGCATCATCAGCGCGGCATCGGCCTTTGCCAAAGGCCAGCTCAGCCTGACCAGCGCCCTGACCATCCTCCTGCTGGCGGCGGATTTCTTCCTGCCCCTGCGCCTGTTGGGCAGCTACTTCCACATTGCCATGAATGGCGCGGCTTCGGCTGAGAAGATCTTCAGGCTGCTCTCTGCCCAGGAGCCTGAAGATGGCGAAAAGACCGCCGACCCGGCCGACAGCACCCTTGCGCTGGAGCATGTCACTTTTGGCTACGAGAAGGAGCGCACCATTCTGCACGATGTGTCCCTGACCATCCCGCAGGGCAGCTTTGTCTCGCTGGTGGGAGAATCCGGCTGCGGCAAGAGCACCATAGCGGCCATCCTGTCCGGTGCCCGCACCGTGACGGAGGGAGAGGTCACGCTGGGCGGCATCCCGGTCAGCGAATGGAAGCAGGCCGACCGCCTGCGCCTGCTGACACTGGTGCCCCACAATGCGGCCATCTTCAAGGGCACGGTGGAAGCCAACCTCCGGATGGCCCGGCCCGATGCAGCCGAAGCCGAGCTCTGGGCGGCCCTGGAGCAGGTGAACCTTGCAGACTTCTGCCGCAGCCAGAGCGGCCTTGCAACGGCGCTCCACGAGGGCGGCTCCAACCTGTCCGGCGGGCAGCGCCAGCGCCTTGCCATGGCCCGTGCCCTGCTGCATGATTCGCCCATCTATGTGTTCGACGAGGCGACCTCCAATGTGGATGCCGAGAGCGAGAACGATATCATGAAAGCCATCCACAGCCTGGCGGGAAAGAAAACAGTGATCCTGATCTCCCACCGTCTGGCCAATGTGGTGGACAGCGACTGCATTTATGTGCTGGAGGCAGGCCGCATCGCCGAGCAGGGAACGCACAACGACCTGCTGGCGGCACAGGGGGTGTACAGCCGCCTGTACAACGCCCAGAAACAGCTGGAAGACCTTGGGGAGGTGAGCGCATGAACAACACAAAACACCGCAGTCCGTTTGCCATTGCCGCACGGCTGATCGTGCTGGTCCGGCCCATGCTGCCCATCATGCTGGCAGCCATTGTCATGGGTGTCATCGGCCATTTCTGCGCCACCTTTATCACGGTCTTCGGCGGCTTTGCCCTGCTCACGGCGGCAGGCCTGCCCAGCCCGCTGGCAGGCGTGAACACAGCCTTTGTCTGCATCCTTGTCTTTGCCCTGCTGCGCGGCGTGCTGCGCTACGCAGAGCAGGCCTCCAACCACTATATCGCCTTCAAGCTGCTGGCCCTCATCCGGGATAAGGTGTTCGGCGCGCTCCGCCGCCTGACCCCCGCCAAGCTGGAGGGCCGTGACCGGGGTGACCTGATCTCCCTGATCACCGCCGACATCGAGCAGCTGGAGGTGTTCTATGCCCACACCATTTCGCCGGTCTGTATCGCGATCCTCTGTGTGACCGGCATGACCTGCTTTACGGCCAGTTATCATATTCTGCCCGCACTGGTGCTGCTGGCAGGCTATCTGCTGGTGGGCATTGCTCTGCCGGTGTGGTCTGCCAGACGGGGCGACAAAGCCGCCCGCGAGTACCGGCAGGCCCTGGCCGACACCAACAGCTATCTGCTGGAAAGCCTGCGCGGCCTGCGGGATATCCTGCAGTACCAGAACACCGCCGCGCGCGCCGAGGGCATCACGGCCCACAGCGAGACGCTGGGGGAGAAGCAGAAGGCCATGAAGTACCGCGAGGGCGTGACCGTGGGTGCCGCCAACACCCTCATCGTGCTGACGGCGCTGGCTGTGCTGGGGGTGAGCATCCGGCTGTATCAGAATGGCCAGCTGGGTGCGGAGGGGGTGCTGATCTGCACCCTGTCGGCCCTGAGCTCCTTTGGCCCGGTGGTGGCGCTGGCCAACCTCGGTGCCAGCCTGACCCAGGTGTTCGCCAGTGCCGACCGTGTCCTTGACCTGCTGGACGAAGACCCCGTGACCGCCGATGTGACCGACGGCGTGGACACCGCCTTTACCGGTGCACAGGCTGAGCGTGTCAGTTTTGCCTACGCCAAGGAAGAGGTGCTCCACGACCTGAGCCTGACTATCCCGGAAAAGAAGATCGTGGGCATCACGGGCCGCTCCGGCAGCGGCAAATCCACCTTCCTGCGGCTGCTCATGCGCTTCTGGGATGTGAGCAGCGGCACCATCCGGTTTGGTGAACGTGATATCCGCGCCGTGAACACTGCCACCCTGCGCGCCCAGGAAAGTCTTGTGACCCAGGAAACGGAGCTGTTTGACGATACCATAGAAAACAACATCCGGATCGCCCGGCGCGATGCCACCCGTGCCGAGGTGGAGGCTGCCTGCAGAAAGGCCGCACTGGATGGCTTTATCAACAGCCTGCCCAAGGGATATGATACCCCTGTGGGCGAGCTGGGCGGTGCACTCTCCGGCGGTGAGCGCCAGCGCATCGGTGTGGCCCGTGCCTTCCTGCACGATGCACCCTTTCTCCTGCTGGACGAGCCTACCTCCAATCTGGACAGCCTGAACGAAGGGATCATCCTCAAGGCCGTGCGGGATGAGTGCAGGGAAAAGACTGTCCTGCTGGTCTCCCATCGCAGATCCACCATGGCCGTGGCCGACCTGAGCTTCTCGGTAGAGAGCGGACGGCTGAGCTGAGAAAACCGGATATCATGCAAAAAAGACGCGCTCTGTGATGAGCGCGTCTTTTTTGTGTGCAGGGAGAAATTTACTGCTTGCGTGCAAACACGATGCCGATGGTACCGGGGCCGGAATAGCCGCCGATGGTGGTGCCGATGTCGGTCTCGTAGACATTCTCAAAATTGCCGTACTGCCGCAGTCCGGCCTTGATGGCCTCCATGCAGCCGGGCTTTGCCTGAGTGGAAGAGATGAACACCATGCTGCGGTCGATGTCCTCCCGGTTCGCCAGCTGGTCGGTGATGTACTTGCCCACGCAGATGGGCAGACTGCCCCGGTACTTCCGCACGACTTTCAGTTCACCATCGATGACGGCCAGGCTGGGCTTGATGCCCAGAATGTTGGCCCCGAAGGCCAGCACGCCGGAGCAGCGGCCGCTTTTGGCCATGTAGTCCAGCTGGTTGAGCACAAAGCTCAACTCGACCCGCTTGGCAAGGCCCTGTAAGCGCATGGAAATGTTTTTGGGCGGCAGGCCGTCAGCGGCCCACTTGGCTGCCTGCAGGACGAGATAGCCCTGCCCGGTGCAGATATTCTCGCTGTCCACGACATAGACGTTGCCGAACTCCTGCGCCGCCAGCCGGGCGTTCTGGAAGCAGGAGGAGAATTTGGAGCCGACATTGATGTGGATGACGGCATCGTAGTCTCTGGCAAAGGGGGCGAGGAAGTCGGTGTACTCCACCAGATTGGGGGCGGCGGATTTGGGCATTTTGCCGCCGTTCTGGGCATGGGCGAATACATCGGCGGGGTGGATGGTAACGCCGTCCAGATAGCTTTCCTCTCCCATGAGGATGTGCATGGGGATCAGGCTGATGTTCCACTGCCGGAGCAGCGCTTCGGACAGATCGCAGGTGCTGTCCGCAGTGATCTTGATGTTCAAAATGAGATTCCTCTTTTCCAGCCGCGCGTCCGGCGGCAGCGTGATAGTTCAAAATTCGCAACTATCATACCACAAATACTTCAAAATTGTTAGCTATCAAGCCGATAAAAAATGTAAATCTTTTATGAAGTGTGCAAAAGGGGCGAAAATCCATGGGCTATCTGTACAGTTGTCACAAAAATGTGCCGGAGTTTCTGGTTCTTTCCGAAAATTCGCTCGGAACTGTTTATTTTGTCGGCCAAAAATTATATAATAAGTAGTACCCAAGAATTAAGATGGATTCGGTCTGCCTTGCGGCCGTTTGTTTATTGGAGGTTTGCCTGCTTATGTTCGTTACTGATTATACCATGCATCTGCTGGATAATGTAAAAAAGATCCATTTCATCGGCTGCGGCGGCAGCGGTATGTATCCGCTGATCCAGATCCTCTCTGCCAAGGGATATAATATCTCCGGCAGCGATGTGCTGGACGGCAGCATCATCCGCTCGGAGCGGGAGATGGGCGTGAAGGTCAGCCTGGGTCATGCTGCGGACAACGTGATCGGCGTTGACCTGGTGGTCTACTCTGCCGCCATTGCCAAGGACAACGTGGAGCTGAACGCTGCCGCTTCCTATGGCATCCCCACTGTGGAGCGCAGCGTTCTGCTGGGCTATGTGAGCCGCCTGTACAAGGACAGCATCTGCGTTTCCGGCACCCACGGCAAGACCACCACAACTTCCATGATCACCACCGCACTGGAGCTGGCAGGCCGTGATCCCTCTGCAGTCATCGGCGGCAAGCTGCCCCTCATCGGCGGCTACGGCAAGGCCGGCAAGGGGGATGATATCGTCATCGAGGCCTGCGAGTTCTCCGAGACCTTCCTCAAGCTGACCCCCTATATGTCCGTGGTGCTGAACATCGATAACGACCATCTGGACTATTACGGCAGCATGGGCGAGCTGAAGTTTGCCTTCAAGCGCTTTGCCCTGATGACCCATTTTATGATCTTTGCCAATGCGGACGACAAGAACACCATGGATGTCATGTACACCCTGGACCGCCGCGTGCGCACCTTTGCCATTGACAATGCGGCCGATTACCGTGCTGTCAACGTGCAGGAGTACAAGCCCGGCTTCTTTGAATTTGATCTGAAGGAGTGGGATACCAATGAGCTGGGCCACATCCGTCTGGCAGTGCCGGGCCGCCACAACATTTACAATGCACTGGCCATGTGTGCTGTCTGCCGCTCTGTGGGCCTGACCGTGGAGGAGTGCGCCAACGCTGCCCTGAACTTCAAGGGGGCAGGCCGCCGTTTTGAGGTCTACGGCGAGTGCAACGGCGCGGTGGTCGTGGACGACTACGCCCACCATCCCACCGAGATCCGCGCGACCCTGAACACCGCCAAGGAGCTGGGCTACAATCGTGTCATCGCAGTCCATCAGCCGTTTACATACAGCCGGACCAAGATGCTGTTCAACGACTTTGTGGATGTGTTCAAGATCCCTGATATCACGGTGATCACCCCCATCATGGGCAGCCGCGAGCCCAACGACCCCACCATTACCAGCGCAAAGCTGGCGGCGCAGATCCCCAACTCTGTGCTGGTGGACAGCCTGGAGGCTGCCGCTGACTGGGTCAAACAGAACGCCCGGGAGGGCGATCTGGTCATCACTCTGGGCTGCGGCGATATCTATAAGGCCAGCAAGATGATGGTGAAAAAAGACTGATCGTTTGGAATAGCTGAAAGCCGCCGGGTCAAAAACGCCCGGCGGCTTTTGGCTGCCGGACCTTTCACAGACCGAACTGGTCTGCAATACCACCCTGCGAAAGCGCCCTGCCGGGAGACCGGCGGGGCGTTTTTGCGCTATGGGATGGGCGTGATGAAAAATATCTCAAAAATTTTACACAAATCAGACCCGGAAGGGTGGCGGCGGGGGTGGGATTCTGCTATACTGATTCTGGTACGAAAAGGAGGAGAGAGGATATGCCATCTACGTATGCACACCGCCGCTTTGGTGCGGATGTTCTGGTGCAGCTGCCCAGGGAGCTGCGGGAAAAGATCACCCCATACCGGCCGCTGTATGACATGGGCCTGCACGGGCCTGACCTGATGTTCTACTACCGGACATTGCAGTCCAACCCCGTGAACCGGCTGGGCAACGCCATGCATGAGCAGCCGGGCCGGGTGTTCTTTACCCGGGCCCGGGGCGTGGTGAACACGGCCCGCAACAAGAATGCTGCGTTGGCCTATGCGCTGGGGTTCGTCTGCCACTTTGCACTGGACAGTACCTGCCACCCCTATGTGGAGCGCTACACCCGGGAAAGCGGTGTGAGCCACTGCGAGATCGAGACGGAGTTTGACAACCAGCTGATGCGGGAGGACGGGCTTGACCCGATGCACTTTTTCACGGCGGGGCATATCCGCCCCAACCGGGAGTTTGCAAAGATCATTGCGCCGTTCTACGAAAATGTCACGGCAGACGAGACCTACGGAGCCATGCGGGGCATGGTGCGGGTGCACCATCTGCTGCAGGCTACCAGCCCGGTCAAGCGCTGGGTGGTACTGACTGCCCTGAAAGCGGCAGGTACCTATGATGTCATGCACGGGCTGGTGGCAAACCTCCAGCCCAATCCCCGGTGCGAGGCCAGCGACAAAGAGCTGGAAGCGCTGTATCAGCAGGCTCTCCCGCTGGCAGTGCGGCTCATCACGGAATATGTGGAAGGACTCTCCAACGGCGCACCGCTGGACAAGGCCTATGACCACACCTTCGGAGAATTTTGAGAGGAATGCAAATGAACGAAGCAAAGCAAAAATTTCACCTGACCAGCCTGGAACGGGCGTGGATTTTATACGATGTGGGCAACTCGGCGTTTGTGCTGCTGGTGGCAACACTGATCCCCATCTTCTTCAACGCACTGGCTGAGGGGGGCGGCCTGAGCTCGGTGGAGTATCTGGCCTACTGGGGCTATGCAGCCTCGGCGGTCACGGTCATCACGGCGGTGCTCAGCCCGATCCTTGGCACACTGGCCGATACCCGCAACTACAAAAAGCCCATCTTCATCTTCTGTGTGGCAGTGGGTGTGATCGGCTGCTGCGCCATGGGGATGGCAAGCGCCTGGCTGCCGTTCTTGCTCATCTTCATCTTTGCCAAGGTGGGTTTTTCGGGCAGTCTGGTGTTCTATGACTCCATGCTCAGCGATGTGACTGTGCCGGACCGGATGGATGAGGTTTCTTCCAAAGGCTATGCCTGGGGTTACATTGGCAGCTGTGTGCCCTTTGTGGTCTGTCTGGCGCTGGTGCTGGGGGCCGGGAGCATCGGCATCTCCCAGATGACGGCGCTGAATCTTGCTCTCTTTATCACCGCCGTCTGGTGGCTGGTGACCACCCTGCCCCTGCTGCGCCAGTATAAGCAGGTGCACTTTGTGGAGGTGCAGGAACATGCCATCCGGCAGAGCTTTGCCCGCATCGGCCATACCCTCCGCCACCTGAAAGAGGACAGGCAGGTGTTCTGGTTCCTGCTGGCCTTTTTCTGCTACATCGATGGCGTATATACCATCATCGATATGGCCACGGCCTACGGCACGGCCCTGGGGCTGGACACCACCGGCCTGCTGCTGGCGCTGCTGGTCACCCAGATCGTGGCCTTCCCCTCGGCACTGGTGTTCGGGCGGCTGAGCGGGCAATACCCCTCGGGCACCCTCATCCCGGTCTGTATCGCAGCCTACGCGGGCATTGCGTTGTTTGCCTTTTTCCTGAAGCACCAGTGGCAGTTCTGGGTGCTGGCCGTTGTGGTGGGCATGTTCCAGGGCGGCATCCAGGCGCTGAGCCGGAGCCATTTTGCCAAGATCATTCCGCCAGAAAAATCGGGCGAGTACTTCGGTCTGTTCGATATCTGCGGCAAGGGCGCATCCTTTCTGGGCACCATGATCGTCAGTGTGGGCAGCCAGCTGACCGGCAGCGCCAATGTAGGCGTGGGCAGCCTGATTGTGCTGTTCATTGTGGGATTCGTGCTGTTCCGGGTGTCGGATCGGAAGTAAAAACAACCCTCTCAGTCAAAGCCTTCGGCTTTGCCAGCTCCCCGAAGGGGAAGCCTATTGTGGGCCTTGGATAAAGGCAGCATAGCCTCTCCCTTTGGGAGAGGTGGCATTGCGCAGCAATGACGGAGAGGGCTTTTTTGTTCGTTGCGTCTTACCGGAAGGCGTGGTACAATAGGGCCAAACACTTTGAAAAAATATGACCCAAAGGAGAAACAACATGAACTATCCCGGTTATACGCTGGTGCGCTGCGAGGACTGCCCGGAGCAGCACGGTGTGCTGACGGTTCTGAACCACGATGTGAGCGGGGCCGCTGTCCTGCTGGTGGAGAACGAGGACACCAACAAGGCGTTCGGCATCGGCTTCGGCACCTTCCCCTCCGACGACACCGGTGTGTTCCACATTCTGGAGCACTCGGTGCTGGCGGGCAGCGAGAAGTACCCTGTGACCTCGCCTTTTTTGCAGCTGCTCAAGAGCAGCATGGCCTCCTTCCTGAACGCCATGACCTTCCCGGACAAGACCGTGTATCCCTTTGCCACCCCCAACGAGACCGACTTCAGGAACCTGATGGACGTGTACCTGAACGCCGTGTTCTGCCCGTTGGCCATGGTGGACAAGGCCGTGTTCGAGCAGGAGGGCTGGCACCGGGACGCAGACGGCACGGTGAGCGGCGTGGTCTACAATGAGATGCAGGGCGCGCTGGCTTCCCCGGATGCGCAGCTGCAGAACGCGCTGGAGCGGGCCATGTTCCCGGATACGGCCTACGGCTTTGTGTCCGGCGGTGACCCGGCCTCCATCCCGGCCCTGACCTATGAAAAATACCAGCGGGTGTACCGCCGCCATTACAGCGCCGACAACTGCTGCATCACCCTGTACGGCAAGATGGATATGGCCGAGAAGCTGGCGTTTCTGGATGAGCACTACCTGAGCAGGATGCCCAAGGGCACCAGCCGCCCCCGGCTGACGGTGCAGGACCAGCAGAACGGTGTGCGTGTGCACATCCCGTACTACACCGAAAACCCCGAACCGGATCAGGTGCAGTGTGCGCTGGCCTGGTACACCGGCGCGTTTGCAGACCGGGAACGCCAGCTGGGCGTGGAGATCCTGCTGGATGCCCTGCTGGGCACAAACCAGTCCCCGCTGAAGGCAGCTCTGCTGGAGCAGAAGCTGGGCGCGGATATCGACATTGGCTTTGACGACAGCACCCTGCAGCCCACGCTGGAGCTGGTGCTGCGGGGGGCCACCGCAGAGACTGCCCCCAAATTTGCAGCTGGCGTGAAACAGGCTGTGACCGACCTGCTGGCAGGGGGCATCCCCGAGGAGCTGCTGCTGGCCAGCCTGAACGCCATGGAGTTTGCCTCTCTGGAGCGCCCGGGCAGCCTGCCCGACGGTGTGCTGGATGCCATCTATGCCGCCACCGGCTGGCTCCACACCGGCGACCCGGCTCTGCTGCTCCACACCGACAAGCTGTTTGCTTCCCTGCGGGAGAAGCTCTCCACCGGCTGGTTCAATGACCTGCTGAAGGATCTGCTGCTGGCCGAGCCGGTGCAGGTGATCCAGACCCCGGCCCTGCCCAGGAAAGACGAAGAGGATGCTGCCCCTGCCCGCAACGACGGCAAGCTGGTGCTGGACCATCCGCTGACCGTGGCCGACCTGGGCGATGGTGACAGGAGCGCTGCCGGTACGGTGGAACAGCTGGCCGGTGCGGAGCTGCTGCACCACCCCTCCAAGGGCAGCCTGTATCTGAATTTCTACTACGACCTGGGCGAGTGCACCCCGGAAGAGGTGCAGTATCTTGACCTGCTGACCGATATTCTGGACGAGCTGGATACCCCCGAGCACACTGCCCGGGAGCTGCAGACCCAGCGCGCCACCTGGCTGGGCAACAGCATGGCCTGCATCAGCTTCTGGACCGGGCGGCAGGAGGGCAGCCCCTGCCACGCAAAGCTCACCTGGAACATGAGCCTGCTGGAGCGGAATCTGGACAAGGCCATTGCGCTGGGCAGTGAGTACCTCTACAAGACCTGCCTGACCGGCCCCAAGGCCGAGGAAGCCTTTGCCCGGGTGCTGAGCCAGCAGAAGCTGAGCATGGAACAGCAGTTCATCCAGCAGGGCAACCAGTACGCTGCCGTGCGTGCCGCCGCCCACTACTCAGTGGAGTATGCCCTGAGTGAGCGGTGCAGCGGCGTGACCGGGTACCACTTCCTGTGCGGCCTGCTGGAACAGGCCGACTGGGCTGCCATGGGCAAAAAGCTGGAGGCGGTGCGGGAAAAGGTGCTGAATCATGCAGCCCTGACCGTCAGCCTGCATGGCAGCGAGGAAGCGCTGGCAAAGCTGCGTGCCCTGCTGCCCGGCAGTGCTTTTGCTGCCCAGGGCCGCACTGCGGCCAAGCCCTACACAGAGGTGCTGACTGCCCCCGTGAACGAGGCCTTTATCATTGACGGCGGCGTGAACTATGATATCCTGACCTGGCCCATGGAGCGGCAGGCCGACCGCCGGGTGCTGGCCCGCATTATGAGCTACGAATACCTGTGGCACAACATCCGTGAGGTGGGCGGCGCTTACGGCACCGGAATGCTGACCCGTGCCCAGACCGAGGGACTGTACACCTACCGTGACCCCCACCTGACTGAGAGCTACGAGACCTTTGCCAAGGCCCCCGGGGTGCTGGCAGGCCGGGAGTACACCGAAAAAGACCTGACCGAGTTCATCGTGGGCGCGGTGTCCGAGATGGATTCGCCCAAAAAGCCCAATGCCGAGGCCAAGGAGCTGGACCGCCGGTACTTCTGCGGCATCACCGATGCCATGCTGGCCGCGGACCGCAAGGCCCTGTGCAGCGTGACAGCTGAAACGATCCGGGCACAGGCCGCAGACCTTGCAGACCGGATGGCAAACGCTACCCGTGTGGCCTTTGGCAGCAAGGACGCTGTGGAAGCAGGCAAGCAGCTGTTTGACCGCATCGAGACCTTGTAAGCAGAACCGAAACTGAATCTGTAACGAAAGCAGGCACTCTGCCTTTGCCCCGGACGGGGCGGGCGGAGTGCCTGCTTTTTTGCGCAAAAGGCGCTTCACGCACCTGATGTGCCTGTGCATGGAAAATCCGGGAGAAAAACGGAGATTTCTGCACGGTGCGATACAGCGATGAAAAATGAAAGATTGTTTTATACAGATAGGACTCTGAAACGCTGAAAATACAAAATGGCCCTGCGAAAGTGCGCGCTGTTGCGGGGGACGAAAAGCTGGTATCCTTGTGCCAAGCCAAACAGAAAGGATGTGAGAACACAGGATGGCGCAAGCAAAACAGCCGGGCAGGGACAAGAGCCTTGCCAGCCTGCACAAGGCCACCGACACCCTGAGCACCATGCTGGCGCAGGAGGTCAAGGAGCTGAACGCCAGGCAGAAGGCCCAGCATGCCGATGGCTCCGACCCCGCCCTGATGAAAGGGCTCAAGGAGGCCACGGCGGTGCTGAAGGATCTGGCCGCGGTGGCCAAGACCCTGAACGATCAGGGTGCGGATGCCGAGGCCCGGGCGTGCGGCGTGGTGCTTCTGCCAGCCGTGGAGGACGTATGAATGCAGAGATCGTATGGCGGCCCCAGCCCCGGCAGGCGGAGTTCATGCGCCGCCCGGAACCGGAAGCCCTGTACGGGGGCGCGGCAGGCGGCGGCAAGAGTGACGCGCTGGTGATCGAGGCCCTGCGGCAGGTGCACATCCCCCACTATCGGGGGCTCATCCTGCGCAAGACCTACCCCCAGCTCAGTGATCTGGTGGACAAGAGCATGGCCTACTACAAGCGGGCTTTTCCCACGGCGCAGTACAACGCCACCAGTCATGTGTGGGTGTTCCCCAGCGGGGCAAAGATCTACTTTGGTTCCATGCAGTACACCAAGGACCGCACAAATTATCAGGGCAAGGCCTTCGACTTCATCGGGTTCGATGAGCTGACCCATTTCGAGTGGGAAGAGTACAGCTATATGATGAGCCGCAACCGCCCTACTGGCCCGGGCACCCGGGTCTACCTGCGGGCCACCACCAATCCCGGCGGTGTGGGGCACGGCTGGGTGAAAGCCCGGTTCATCACGCCTGCCCCGCCCGGCACCCCCATCGTGGAGCAGTTCCCGGTGCGGATGCCGGACGGAACCGAGAAGGTGCTGGAGCGGGCAAGGGTGTTTATCCCGTCCAGCGTGTTCGACAACCCCGCCCTGCTGGAAAATGACCCGGACTACCTTGCCAGTCTGGCAAGCCTGCCCGAAGCGGAAAAGCAGGCCCTGCTCTATGGCAGCTGGGACAGCTTTTCGGGGCAGGTGTTCACCGAGTGGAGGAACGACCCGGGGCATTATCAGGACCAGCGCTGGACCCATGTCATTGCGCCCTTTGCCATCCCCAGACACTGGAAGATCTACCGGGGGTACGATTTCGGTTTCTCGAAGCCGTTCTCGGTGGGGTGGTATGCGGCGGATGAGGAGGGCAGGCTTTACCGCATCAAGGAGCTGTACGGCTGTACGGGCCGCCCCAACGAGGGCCTGCGCATCGATCCGGTGGAACAGGCAAGGCGGATCCGGGAGGCAGAGCAGAACGACCCGATGCTCAAGGGCCGCACCATTCTGGGGGTGGCTGACCCTGCTATCTTTGATGAGAGCCGGGGCGAGAGCATTGCCGCCATGATGGAGCGGGGCCCCCATTTTCTCCACTGGGTCCCCGGTGACCACACCCGCCTGGCGGGGAAGATGCAGTTCCACTACCGGCTGGCGTTCGATGGGGAGGGGCGGCCCATGTTTCAGGTGTTCAGCACCTGCAGGCACTTTATCCGCACCCTCCCGAACCTGGTCTATGACGAGAGCAATGTGGAGGACATCGACACCCGGCAGGAGGACCATATCTATGACGAGTGCCGCTATGTGCTGATGGAAAATCCCATCTCTCCGCCCCGGCAGACCGTGCAGCCTCCGGTGGGGGACGACCCGCTGGAGCTGCACCGGAGGGCGAGATTTTACAGGGTATAGGCGGCTCACCCTCTCCGTCAGCGCTGGCGCGCTGCCACCTCTCCCGAAGGGCGAGGCCTTGGCAGTTATTGTAAAGTTTGCAGTTTCGTCAGAAGCTCCCACTTTGGGAGCAACGACGACGACCGCCGCCAGCGGCGGATTGAGGGAGGAGTTGTTGGGGCAGCGGCCAGCAAGGATGCGAACAGAGTGAAGCAGACGCTGGGAGCCGCAACCCGGCTGTGGGCGAGCGGAGCGAGACTGAGAGGGTGAGGAAGCTAACAAGAAAGGAGTAAGCAATGATCGATGAAAAGCCCCCCATCGGGGCAGAAGAAGTGGCCGAAGCCACTGCCATTTTACAGAAATACAAGGCCGGAAAGGCCGCGCTGGACAAACGCATTGTGGACAACGAGCTGTGGTTCCGGATGGGACACTGGAAGAACTACCAGAACCCCATGATGGAGGGCAAGCCCCAGCCTGCCAGTGGGTGGCTGTTCAACAGCATTGCCAACAAGCACGCCGATGCCATGGACAATTACCCGGCCCCCAACGTTTTGCCCCGGGCGGCAGACGATGCGCAGACCGCACAGGTGCTTTCCAGCATCCTGCCGGTGGTGCTGGAGCAGGCAGACTATGAGCAGGTGTACAGCGACACCTGGTGGCGCAAGCTCAAGCAGGGTACCGGGGTCAAGGGCGTGTTCTGGGACCCGGAGGCCCGGGGCGGCGTGGGAGAGATCGCCATCCGGCCCATGAACCTGCTCATGCTCTACTGGGAGCCGGGCGTGGCGGATATCCAGGCCTCGCCCCACTTTTTCTCTCTGAGCATGGAGAACACCAAACAGCTGGAAAGCCGCTGGCCCCAGCTGAAGGGCCACAGCGCCAGTGTGCTGGATGTGCCCCGTTTTCTCCACGACGGCGGGCTGGATACCACCGAAAAAAGCGTGGTGGTGGACTGGTACTACAAAAAGCCGGACAAGGCCGGACACACCCGGCTCCACTACTGCAAGTTCTGCAACGGCGTGGTGCTCTATGCCAGCGAGAATGACCCGGCCCTTGCCGGGCGGGGCTTTTACGACCACGGGAAATATCCCTTCGTGTTCGACCCGCTGTTTATGGAAGAGGACAGCCCGGCGGGCTTTGGCTATATCGATGTGATGAAGGAATGCCAGACCGCCATCGACAGGATGAACCATGCCATGGATGAAAATGTCCTGCTGGCATCCAAGCAGCGGTATGTGCTCAGCGACACGGCGGGCGTGAACGAGGAGGAACTGGCAGATCTCAGCCGGGACATCGTCCATGTGGCCGGGCGGCTGGGAGACGAGAGTTTCCGCCCATTGCAGACCGCCGGTTTGCAGGGAAACAGCCTGAGCTACCGCAACAGCCGCATTGAGGAGCTGAAGGAGATCAGCGGAAACCGGGATATGACCCAGGGCGGCACCGCAGGCGGCGTGACGGCGGCAAGTGCCATTGCGGCCCTGCAGGAGGCGGGCAGCAAGCTCTCCCGCGATATGCTCAAAAGTGCCTACCGGGCCTTTGCAAGGGAGTGCTACCTCATCATTGACCTGATGCGGCAGTTTTACGATGAGGAACGGGTGTTCCGTGTCATCGGGCCTGCCGGAGGCAGAGAGTTCGTGCCCTTTTCCGGGGCAGCGCTGCGTGCCCGCCCCATGGGGCTGATGGGCGGCGTGGAGCTGGGAAGCCGGGAACCGGTGTTTGATATCGTGGTGAGCGCCGAGAAGAAATCTACCTTCAGCCGCCTTTCCCAGAATGAGACGGCGAAGGAGTGCTACCAGCTGGGTTTCTTTGCACCCCAGAATGCCGACGCGGCCCTGGCGGCACTGGAGATGATGGACTTTGAGGGCATCGAAAAAGTGCGCCAGAGGGTGCGGCAGAACGGCACGCTGGCACAGAAGCTGACGGCGGCCCAGATGCAGATCGCGCGGTTCAACGAGAAATTGAGCGGTGCGGAGGAAAATCTGAGCACGAGAGCATGGGCAAAGAACCTCTCAGGTGCCGGAGCGGTTCTATAACGGAAGGAGCGACAACAATGATCAAAGTGAATTATACGGAACTGGATGGCCCTTACGGCCCGGCCATGCGTCTGGAGGCGGCGGGCCACGCAGGCTATGCCCCGGCAGGGCAGGATATCGTGTGTGCCGGTGTCAGCACCCTGATGCAGGCACTGGTCAGCCTGCTGGCGGGCGAGGAAAACGCCCACAGCGATGCCTTTGATGAGCCCGATGGCCCCCGCCTGACGGTGACTGCTGCCCGGCCCTGTACCGCATGGGTCGAGGGAGCCTTTGAGCTGGCCAAGGCGGGCTTTGCCCTGCTGGCCGAGCGCTACCCGGACAATGTCCGCTTTGCTGACCGGAGTGCCCGGGGCAAGCAGGAGATGATGGACCTGCAGCTGTTTGCTGACGGCGGCGAAGCGGCTGCCCCTGCCCTGAGTGCGGCCCAGGAGCAGCAGGCCGTTGCATCGGGTACCCTGAAGCCCGGTGAGAAAGCGGACGCAAAGCAGGAGACGACCGCCCCGGAGGGGGAGAAGGAGGTGAAAGAGACCGAACCGGTCAAGGCGGAAGAAGGGCAGGAACAGGAACCGCCCCGCCCTGCGCTGCCAAAACGTTTCCCGGGAAGCCGGGCTGTGGATGCCCTGCACCGGCGCTGGGCTGCCGAGGAGGCCATGATGCGCCGGGCAGTGCCGGAGTTTTCCCTGCAAAAGGAGCTGGCAGACCCCGAGATGCGCCGTCTGATGCAGCTTCCCGGGATGCGGATGCTGGATGCCTACCGGCTGGCCCACTACGGGGATGCCATGCGCCAGACTGCCCGCACCGTGGAGCAGGGCGTGGTGGAGCGTATCCGCCAGCGCGGGGCGCGCCCGGCTGAAAACGGCACCCACCCCGGCAGCGCCGCCGTGACCGGTGCGGATGTGAACCGGATGACCCGCAGCCAGCGGGAAGCGCTGGAGCGTCAGGCGCTCCATGGCGCAAAGATCAGTTTTTGAGGGAAAACCCTCTCACCGCTTCGGTCTGGCTTTGCCAGCGCCTTGCGGAGCTCCCCCGAAGGGGGAGCTTGAAATCAATGAAAGAAAGGATAATGACTATGAACAACTTCAACATTCAGCTGTTTGCCGAAACTCCCCTGAACTCCACCACCACTATGACCCCGGAGATGAAGACCTTCTACGAGAAGCGCCTCATCGACCAGGCAGAGCCCCGGCTGGTGCATGACCAGTTTGCGGATTACTATCCTGTGCCCCAGAACGGCGGCAAGACCATCGAGTTCCGCAAGTACGACAGCCTGCCCAAGGCTTCCACTCCGCTGACCGAGGGCGTGACCCCGGACGGTCAGGCCCTGAACGTGACCACCATCACCAGCGACCTGCACCAGTATGGCGGCTGGACCCCGCTGACTGACGTGCTGCAGATGACCGCCATCGACAACAACGTGGTGCAGGCCACCCGTGTGCTGGCAAGCCAGGCGGGCCGCACCATGGACAGCATCACCCGTGATGTGCTGGCGGGCGGCACCAATGTGCTGTATGCCCCCAAGCAGAATGCAGACGGCACCGAAACGGAGGTGAAGAGCCGCAAGGAACTGGACAAGACCTGCACCCTGACCCCGAAGCTGTTCTTCCGGGCGGCGGCGCAGCTGGGTGCCATGAATGCAGACCCCATCGGCGACAGCTACATTGCCATCATCCACCCCTATGCCGCCTATGACCTGAAAACCTGCAAGGAGTTCGTTGAGGCGCACAAGTATGCCGACCCTGAGACCATGTACCGCGGCGAGATCGGCAAGCTGGGCAACATCCGCTTTGTGGAGACCAGCGAGGCCAAGATCTGGAAGGACACCACCTGCCCCAGTGATCTGGCCGTGTTCGGCACGCTGGTGCTGGGTGCTCATGCCTACGGTGTGACCGAGCTGGAGGGCGGCGGCCTGGAACACATCGTCAAGCAGCTGGGCTATGGCGACGACCCGCTGAACCAGCGCGCTTCCGTGGGCTGGAAGGGGATGCGCGCCGCCGAGCGTCTGGTGGAGCAGTATATGGTGCGCATTGAGAGCGTATCCAGTTATTCGGAGAATGCGAGTGCCAACTAAACCTCGCAGGCGCTTCGCGCCAGCTCCCCTAGTAGGGGAGCCCTTGGCAAACCGGGCAAGCCCTGTTGGATGAACGAAACCAGGCGAGGCGTAAAAGGCAGTGCCCCTGCGACAGAGGGCAGAAAGGATGAAAAATGGACAAGAAAAACGTAAGAATCCGGCTGTTCAAGGACAACAGCCGGTACAAAGGCGACCTGTTTGTGAGTGTGAACGGCGTGAGCTATAAGATCCGCCGGGGCGTGGAGGTGGAAGTGCCGCCCGAGGTGGCAGAGGTGCTGGAACACAGCCAGGTGCAGGATGAGCGCACCGCCGCCCGCATTGCCGCCGCCGAGAGGATCGAGGGGTGAGCGCATGACAGTGGGAGAGGCTCTGGAACGGGCCGAGGAACTAAGGCCGGGCTGCAAGGTGGACAGCTGCACCCGGCAGCGCTGGCTCTGTGAGGAGGACGGGATGCTGCGGGCCCTGCTGTTCTCCGGCTGCGGGCTGCGGGCCGGAGTGGGGGCAGACCTTGCCTGGCCTGCGGAGGGCGGTCTGGACGATGCCGTGGAGCTGCTGGTACCCGTGCCTTTTGATGCGCTCTACCCGCATTACCTCTGCGCGAAGCTGGATGCTGCCCTGGGCGAGACGGAACGTTACGCCGGGGAGCAGGCCCGGTATAACAGCATTCTGGCTGAGCTGAGCGCCTGGCTGCGGCGGCGGGCAAAGCCGAAGCGCGGTGCACAGTGGCGGTGGTGAAAGGGAGGAAAGTGGATGCTTCTGACAAATCGGACCGGTGTGAAGAATACCCGGGATCTGCTGCGGGCCTTTGGCGGCCTGAACGAGACCTACGGCTGCACCGAGGCTGAGTACAGCGGGGGAATGAATTTTTCGGCCCGGGATTTCCCGGCCCTGAGCACCCGGCTGCCCCGCCGCAGGCTGCAGGAGCTGGCCGGGCTGAACGGGATGTATCACCTGAACGGTCTGCTGACCGTCTGCGGGCAGGACCTGGTTTATACCCCGGACGAGGCCCCGGCCCAGCCCGTCACCGTGAAAAATTCCGTGGCAGACAGCCGCAAGACGATGGTGGGCATCGGAACAAAGATCCTGATCTTCCCGGACAAGGTGGCGTTCGATACGGCCGACGGCAGCGTGGCCCCGCTGGGTGCTGCCTGGGAAGCGGGAAGCCTGAGCGTGAGCTTTGCACCCTGTGATGCTTCGGGGAATACCTACGAGGTGAAGGACAAGGGCACGAAGGAGCCGGAACACCCGCAGGACGGCCAGCTGTTTCTGAAGCTGAACGAGCCGGACAAGCCCTATTCCGCAGAGAACACGCTGGAGGTGTACAGCGAGGCTTCGGGCAACTGGACGGTGATCCCGCTGGACTACTGCCTTGTGACCGCTGAGGGCATCGGGGCGGAGTTCCGGGTGTGGGATACTGTGACCCTGACCGGTACGGGGGCTGAACAGGCAGGCCAGTGGGCCGGGCTGGACGGCGACCGCATCGTGTACGGTGTGACCGAGACCACCCTGCGCCTGCGGGCTGACCCGGGCGGCGAACACTTTTACGGCAGGCTTGTCCACAATGGCAGCAGTGCTGTCTGGGTGAGCATGGACGGCACACAGCGGGAAGAGTATTTCCCGGCGGAGGGTGTGAAGGTGGAGCGCCGGGTGCCCGACCTTGAGTACCTGACCGAGTGCGACAACCGGGTGTGGGGCTGTTCCAGCAGCGAGAATGTCATCTATGCCTGCAAGCTGGGCGACCCCACCAACTGGTTCTCCTACCGGGGCATTGCGGCAGACAGCTATGCCGTGACCGTGGGCAGCGACGGTCCCTTTACCGGCGCAGCCACCTGCATGGGCTATGCGCTGTTCTTCAAGGAAAACACCCTGCACAAGCTCTACGGCTCCAAGCCCTCGGATTTCCAGCTCAGCTCCCTGCGATGCCGGGGCGTGGCCAGAAACGCGGCCCGCAGTCTCTGCGTGCTGAACGAGACGCTGTACTATCTCTCGCCCGACGGCGTGATGGCGTGGGACGGCAGCATCCCGGCCAAGGTGTCGGCGGCGCTGGATGCCGGGCGGCTTGCCAATGTGAAGCAGGCCGTGGGCGGCGCGCTGGATGGCCGGTATTATCTGTATGTCAGCCGGGAAAACGAGGTGCGTCTGCTGGTCTATGATACCGAGCGGGGCCTCTGGCACGAGGAGGATGTCTGCTCCTTTGAGATGGCCAGCACCGGCGGGCAGCTCTATCTCTGGGATGGCCGGGCGCTCTGGGCCGCTGATCCCAGCCGGGAAGCGGCAGGGCAGAGAAGCGAGGAAACGGAACAGGGCGTGGAGTTTGCCCTGACCACCGGAGATCTGGGGTTGGACAGCCCCGAGGAGCGGTACCTCTCCCGGCTGACGCTGCGGCTGGATGCCGCCTGCAGGAGCCGGGTGACTGTGGAAGTGAGCTATGACGGCGACCCCTGGGAGACCGCCGCCGCCCTGACAGTGGAGGGTCCGCGCCGCAATTGTGATCTGCACCTTGTGCCCCGGCGGTGCGCCTCGCTCCGGCTGCGGCTGTGGGGCTATGGGCAGATCACCCTGCGGAGCCTGGCCAAGACCTTCAGCGGGGCAAAGGGAAACTGGATGGAACTGGAGGGATGAACCATGGCAAGCATTGCGGGCCTGGGCAAGATCGGCCTGCCCAGGCTGAGTGAGAATATGGACCCGGAGGATGCCCGGGCCCTGCGGAATTATCTGTACCAGATGCAGGAGCAATTGCAGTATGTGCTCTGCAATCTGGACACGGAGAATTTCTCGGAGGAGCTGCGGAGCAGGCTTTCCGGCAGTTTGGGAAAGGAGGAGACATGAGCGAGAAAAAGAAGCAGGAGTACACCACAGGCGGGCTGAAAAACCGGCAGGATGTGGAACACGCGCTGGCTTCGGCAGAGTACCGGCCCTCGCAGGAGGTGACGGACGCGGCCAGCGACCTGAAGCAGTGGCAGGCCAACCGCCCCGGCGATTACGAGAGCGCCTATCAGGGCCGCATTGACGGCCTGATGGAGGATCTGCTGGACCGGAAGGAATTCAGTTACAGCTATGGTGCCGACCCACTGTACCGCCAGTACGCCCAGCTGTACACCCAGAATGCCCAGAACGCCAGTGCCGACGCGGCGGCGCAGGCCGCTGCCCTGACCGGCGGCTATGGTTCCAGCTACGCGGCCAGTGCGGCCCGGCAGGCATACCAGCAGCAGATCGGTGCACTGAGCGAGGCCATCCCCACGCTGTACCGGCTGGCGCTGGATACCTACCAGAGCGGCGGCGATGCCTTGGTGGAGCAGATCGACCAGCTGAACGGGCAGGAGCAGAATGCCCAGCAGAAGTATGAGCGGGAGCTGGCGGATTACTACACCCAGCTGGAACAAAAGGGCAATGCCTACAACACGGCTTATACCCAGGATTACGGGCGCTATCAGGATTATCTGGGCCAGCTGGACAGCCTGTACGGTTACTACGCGGCACAGGAACAGCAGGAGGCGGCCCGCCGCCAGCAGGGATTCAACAATGTGATGACCGTGCTGGGCCTTCTGGGCGATGCGGCCCAGCTGGCCATCACCGGCACCACGGGTCTGGGCAGTATGGCAGGCAGCCTGCTGAACACCGGGTACAACATCTATGCAGGCAACCGTGCCTATGAAGCCGAACGGGCCGACACGGCGTGGAAGCAGAAAATGCAGGAGCAGCTGCGGCAGGATGAGCTGGCACAGCAGCAGTACAAAAACGAGCAGGCGCAGCAGGAATATCAGGACAAACTCCGCCAGCAGCAGGTCAGCAATGCCCTTGCGGCAGAGCGGCTGGACCTGAGCAAGAGCCAGTGGGCAGCCAAGCAGGAAAAGGCCAGCCGGACTGCCGAAAAAGCCAGCGCCGATGCAGCGGCAAAGCGCGGCAGCCTGACGGGTGACACCGGCCTGAAGGTGGGCAGAAGCGGCGTTTCCAGCGGCGGCACCGTGCCGTACAGCGCGGCGAGGATGCGCAGTCAGGGTCGCAGTGATACGGCCATCCGCACCCAGCTGCTCAAGGAGGGATACTCCAGCAGCGAGGTCAGGGAAATCATGCGGCAGCTGAACAGCTGAAAAAAGGGGAGGGCAACCGTGAAGGCGCTCTCCCCTTTGTGCTATGCCCGGACATCCCGTTTTTTCAGCAGGAGCCATGCCAGAAGGAACATTGTCCCCAGCCAGAAGATGCAGCTGAAGGCAAACAGCCCGTAGCTGCCCGCCAGAGCATCCGCGCTTTTGTTGGAGTTCATACCCAGCTGCATCAGGGAATAGGGCCACAGGATTCCAAAGCCTTTGGAGCTGATAAAGATGCCGGTAATGCCGCCCAGCAGCCCCAGAAAAATGGGCACGGCAAAGCTGCGGATGACCATGGCCAGCACCAGCTGTGCGGCAATGACAGCCAACGCACCCAGCAGTCCCCGCAGTAAAAACAGAGGTAAGGTGACCGGCGGCAGCCCGGGCAGATGGGCAAATACCTTGCCGCAGAACACGAACAGCGCAAACACAAAACCGTGGGTCAGAAGCGCCAGCTTTGTCACCACCGCAAACTTTGCGGCAAACAGGCCCAGCGGCGGCACAGGGCTTGCCATGATGAGGTTCCAGTTGTGCCCCAGATGTTCCAGCCGCCACAAGTAAGCAGCATAGGTGGCTACCATGGCAGGGAAGAAGAGCATGGAATAAAACAGGGTGTGCTGGGTCCACAGGCTATACCAGCCGTCGGTGAGGATCTCAAGATTTTGTAAATAATTGAAAGTGCCGTAGGTGGCGGAAAGAATGGGCAGCACAAAGAACATTGCCCAGATGGGGGATGCGTGGAGTTTGCGGTTCTCCGCAAGAATACAGCGTTTCAGCATGGTTTTATACCTCCTCGTCCTGTACCTTGCGCCACGCAAGGGCAAACAGCACAGCGCCCAGCGCAAGGGTGAAGGCCAGCAGCCCCCAGTTGAAGGGGCGGGTGCCGTAGGTGACGGTGTGGGTAGCCTTGTCCCAGTTCGCCACTTCGTAGGCGCTCAGAGGGATGTAGTACCCAAAGGGTACAAAATAACTGGCAAGCGGCGGCATAAAAGCAGAGAACAGACCCACCAGCGCCCCGACAATGCCCACGCAGAGCGCCGGCAGAGGATTGCCTACCCACAGCATCAGCAGAAATTCGCCAAAGAAGAGCATTGCGTCCACTGCCAGCGTGCAGACGAACAGATAGCATAGCTGCCCAGTGGGAAAGGCTTCGGTATAACCATGGACACGCCCCAGCACCGGAACGCAGGCCAGCTCCAGCACCGTGACCAACAGCACTTCCAGCACCCCAAAGACAGCCTTGCCTGCAAACAGGCTGCGGCGGCTCTGCAGGGTGTAAAGCAGCTTGGCGGTGTTGCCTTTGATCTCCATATCCCACAGCCGGGAGGCCAGCACTGCCATCATCACCGGCATCAGAATGGCTTCAATGACGGGCAGGCTGTAAAGCAGGGCGCTGTAACCGTTGGCAAGTTCCTCCGGGTCTGCCGGGGCAAGGCCGCCCACCCACAGCACGACAATGCCGGGGAGGAGCAGGCAGAGGGCAAGGTCATGCCTACGGTGGGCTTTTTGCAGTTCTGCACGGAAAGCTGCCATCTTACGCCACCTCCCCGCTGGTCTGGGTCAGGCTGAGGAAGATGTCCTCAAGGCTCTTTGTCTGTGCAGTCAGTCCAACCACGCCCACGCCGCTTTCGGCAAGGGTACAGACCAGCGCCGCCAGCGCTTCGTCCGGCAGCGGGGGCAGCTGCAGGGTGTCCGGCTGGTCTGCCGGTGCAGCATCCTTTACCCCTTGCCGCTGCAGGACGGCTGCGGCTTTGGGTGCATCCAGCACCCGCAGCAGAATGCCGCCCCGGCTGTGCTTTTGCAGTTGCTGCAAAGAACCCTCGAACAGCAGCCTGCCGTGGTTCAGGATGCCCACCTGATCCACCATCTGCTCAATCTCGCCCAGCAGGTGGCTGGAGATCAGCACGGTGGCTCCGGTGGTCTGGGGCATGGAAGCGATCAGACTGCGCATCTCCTGAATGCCTGCCGGGTCCAGACCATTCGTAGGTTCGTCCAAGATCAGCAGTTTGGGGCTGCCCAGCAGCGCCATGGCAATGCCCAGCCGCTGCTTCATGCCAAGGGAATACTGCCCCACCTTCCGGTCAGCGTCTTTGGTCAGGTGCACGATCTCCAGCACCCGGCTGATGTCCTTCCGGTCTACGTCTTTCAAGTCAGCCACGATGGAAAGATTTTCCCGGGCGGTCAGGTGCAGGTAACCGGAGGGGGATTCGATCAGACTGCCGGTCTGCCGCAGCAGGGCAATGCGGTTTGCTTCGTTCAGGGTGCGTCCCAGCAGTTCCACACTGCCGCCGGTGGGGTGTACAAGCCCCAGCAGCATCTTCATGGTGGTGGATTTGCCCGCACCGTTGGGGCCTAAAAAGCCGTAAACACAGCCCTCCGGGACAGCCAGGTTCAAATGATCCACCACCGGACGGCCATGGTAGCTTTTGCAAAGAGCATGGGTCTCGATCACAGGTTTCATAAAAGGTCTCCTTTCGCATTCATGGATTTCGGAACGATGCCAGAATACACCCGCTGCCTTAAACTGACCGGAAGCGCAGCTTAAATTCCCCTTAAATTTGCAGGCGTTTTCCGCTGCGGCGCAAAAAGTGTGGTATAGTAAAGGCGGGAAAGGAGAACTGCCCTTATGGATACCATTTATGATGCAAAGCTCCTGCTTGTGGACGACAACGCCGAACTGCTGGCACTGCTGTGTGAGCAGCTGCGGGGCGCAGGATATGGCCATATCAGAACCGCCCAAAGCTGCGCCGCTGCCCGCATCTGCTTTGCGGCAGAACAGCCGGAGCTGATGATCCTGGATATCAACCTGCCGGATGGGGATGGATTTTCGCTGTTCCGGGCGTTGCGGGCAAAAGCGGACGTTCCGGCGCTGTTTCTCTCTGCACGGGATGCGGATGCCGACCGTCTGTTTGGGCTGGGTCTTGGCGCAGACGACTACCTGACCAAGCCCTTTCTGATGCAGGAACTGCTGCTGCGGGTGCAGCATATTTTGCAGCGGGCGTACCGGGCAGAGCTGTCCCGTACAAAACCGGCACCTTTGCAGCTGGGGGAGCGGTGCGTAGACCTGAACGATGTCATTGTTACCCTGCCAGAGGGCAAAACACTGGCGCTGACTGCTACCGAGCTGGCGCTGCTGCGGAAATTGGCAGAGAACCGGGGACACATCGTTACCTACGATGCCCTTTGTGCGGCGGTCTGGGGCGCAGATTATTATGGCTACGAGAACAGTCTGGGGGTACATATCCGGCATCTGCGGGAGAAGCTGGAAGCCGAACCCGGTGTGCCGCAGTTTCTGCGGACGGTGCGGGGCATTGGCTATAAGCTGACAAAGGGGGAAGAAGTATGAAAACCTTTGTGCGCCTGATCCGGCGGTATGTGCTGGCGGCGGTGGGCATTGTTCTGCTGCTGTTGTTTTCCGGTGTTGCGGTGCTGGGCTGGCTGGGCTGGCAGGAGAGCTGCCGCCTGCCGCAGCGGGAGTATTCCTCCAGCGAGATAGCGGATTCCATGGTGGAGACCGCCGAAGGACTTGCCTTTGGGGCAGAACGTACCCCGCAGGAGTGGATGAACGGCTACGAGTGGGCGATGGTGCTGGACGATGTGGGAAACATCCGTTGGAGCTACGGCCTGCCGCAGGAACTGAACCATGCCTACACTCCCGGCGATATCGCCAAATTTGCCCGCTGGTATCTGGCGGATTACCCGGTGTTCTGCTGGACAGAACCCTACGGGCTGTTCGTCATCGGGCTGCCAAAGGGGAGCCTGTGGAAGTACAGCATTTACAGCTCACCGGACTTTGCTCTGAGCATGGTGCGGGTGCTCCCGGCGGCAGCACTGGGAATGCTGCTGCTGGGTCTGGCGCTCTGCTTCTGGCTGAGCTGGCGGGGGGCAAAGCGGCTGGAGACCGTGGCAAACGGTCTGGATGCTCTGGCGCAGGGGCAGACCGTCCGGCTGCCTACCGACGGTTTTGCCGGGGAACTGGCAGAAAAGCTGAACCAGACCGGGGCGCAGCTGCAAGCCAAAAACGAGATGCTTTCCCGGCGGGACAACGCCCGCACCCAGTGGATCGCAGGGGTCAGCCATGACGTGCGCACCCCGCTGGCGCTGATCTTAGGCTGGGCGGAGCAGTTGGAACAGGATGCACTTTTGCCGGACAGTTCCCGGCAGAAAGCGGCCGGCATCCGCACCCAGTGCGAAAAGCTGCGCACCCTCATTGATGACCTGAACCTGACCAGTAAGCTGGAATACGGTGCCCAACCCCTGCGCCGGAAAGACCTCCGGGCAGGGCCGCTGTTCCGGCAGTTGGTGGCGCAGTTCTGCGAAAGCCCGCTGGCAGAGCACTGCGAAATCACGCTGGAACAGGAAGACCCGGCAGAGCAGACAGTGCTTTCGGTGGATGAGGCGCTGCTGGCACGGCTGCTGGAAAATCTGCTGAACAACAGTGTCCGGCATAACTCAAAACCGGTGAACATTACCGTGTACACCCGGCGGGCAGGGGAGCGCTTCTGCCTGACCGTGGCAGATGACGGCATCGGCTATCCGGCTGCCGTTCTGGCGGCGCTGAACGCTGTGGAGCCTGCCGAGAATGCGCCCCATATCCTTGGCTTATATGTAGTGCAGCAGATCGCCGCCGCCCATGGCGGCACGGCAGTGTTCGGGCAGAACACCCCCCACGGTGCCAAAGTGGTGGTGTACCTGCCGCTGGGCTGAAAATTGATCGGAATCCTTGCTTTTCCCGGCCGGATTTCTTATACTTTGAACAAAGAAATCTTTTTTGGTGCAAAACACAGGAGGAATCATGGCTGAAATCTCAAGTCTGCTGACATTGCAGGGCCAGCTTGCGCTGCTGACCCTCATTGGCTTTTTTCTGGCCCGCAAGGGCATCATCAACGCGCAGGGACGCAAGTGCCTGACCGACCTGCTCATCAATGTCATCCTGCCCGCGAACATCATCCAGTCGTTTCTGGTGGAGTTCAGCTGGGATGTGCTGAAGAGCAGTGCATCGATCCTTGTGATCTCGCTGGCGCTGCAGATCGGCTGTGTGGTGCTGTGTGCCCTGGGCTACAACTGGCTGCCCTTTGCAAGGCGGAGCGTCTACCAGTATGGCACGGTCTGCTCCAACGGTGCGTTTCTGGGCAGCGCACTGGTGGACGGCATCTGGGGCAGCAGCGGCCTATTGCTCAGTTCCATCTACCTCATCCCCCAGCGTGTGGCAATGTGGTCGGTGGGCGTGAGCTACTTTCTGCAGGACGAAAAGCCCGCTTCCAAAGAGGAGATGCGGGCAGACCGCAGGGCTGTGCTGCGGAAAACATTCACCCACCCCTGCATCCTGGCGGTCGTGGTGGGCATGGTGCTGATGGCCTCTCAGCTGCCGCTGCCCGGCTTTTTGGGCCGCACCGTCAAGAGCCTGAGCAATTGCAACATGGGTGTTTCCATGATCCTGATCGGTGCCATCATCGGCAGCAGCCGGATGGGCAAACTCTGGGATAAGGACTGCTTCCTCTACTGCCTCATCCGGCTGGGGCTCATCCCGGCGGCGGTGCTGCTGGGCTGCAGGCTCTGCGGCGCGGAGAGCCTTGTGACCGGTGTTTCCGTGGTATTGGCCGCCATGCCCATGGGCGGTGTGACCGCCGTTCTGGCGGAAAAGTACGGCGGGGATTCCGCCTTTGCCAGCAAGTGCGTTGCGGTCTCCACGGTGCTCTCCCTCATCACCACACCGCTGTGGTGCATGGTCGTGTAAGGGTGGGGCCGACCGCTGCGCCCGCAGCGGAATGTGAAAAACACCTTGTCAATGGCAATCATGGCCGAAGAATCACGGTTCTTTTTGTCCAATCGGCGAATAGCCTTTGCCGCCGGATGGTGATACAATAGGCAAGGTGTTGCGCGGCGGTGCCGCAGAATGCCATAACATGACAAAAACAAGGAGAGCGCGTGGAAAATGGAACCATTTTATCTGATGCCCGGGCAGGAACGCTGTGAACAGTTTAAGGATGCGAACGGTGTGCCCAAAGTCCGCTACTCCTATTGTTCGCTGAACGGGGCGCTGTTCCGCTGTGTGAGCCGCAGCGTGGAAGAAGCCGAGCGCCTGTGCGAGGACTGGCTGGTGGGTCAGGACCGCTGCTACATCAACTGAAAAATGCACCCTCTGCTCCTTTGCGGAATAAGCTGTAAGAGAATCAGCTTATCGGCAAAGGAGTTTTTTTATATGATGAATGGCATCCTGCGTATCCAGACCTATCGGCCCCGGCAGTCGGCTCCGGTGGAGGGAGTGACTGTTGTGATCACCGGCAGCGGCTTCACGGCTCACCGCATCACCGATGCCGAGGGCAATGCCGAGGATGTGGCCATCTGTGCCCCGGCCTGCGCCCTCTCGCTGGACGAGAACAACACCACGACCCTGCCCTATGCCGTGTGCAGCCTGACGGCCAGAAAGCCGGGCTACCGCACCGTCCGCATCCAGGGCATCCAGATCTTTGCCGGGCAGGTCACGCTGGCCCGGCCTGAAATGATCCCGGACACCGAGGAGGGAAAAGACATTGCCAACCCGCCCGTGATCATCCCCACCCACGCTTTGTTTGCGGGGAACGGCGGCAGCGGCCCGGCCCCCACCGAGCACTGCACCGGCGGCCGGGTGCTGGACCGGGTCATCGTGCCAAAAAATATCACGGTCCATCTGGGCAGGCCCGCCGCCTCGGCCCGGAACGTGACGGTGTCCTTCCGGGATTATATCGCCAATGTGGCTTCCAGCGAGGTCTACCCCACTTGGCCCATTGAAGCGTTGAAAGCGAACATCCACTGCCAGATCTCGCTGGCGCTCAACCGTATTTACACCGAGTGGTATCCCAGTAAGGGCTACACCTTCAATATCACCAATTCCACCAGCTACGATCAGTATTACGTCCATGGCCGCACTGTGTTCGATGTGATGGTAAAGCTGACGGATGATATCTTCAACACCTACATCCGCAAGACCGGCACCGTGAATCCCTACTACTCCGAATACTGTGACGGAAAGTCCGTTACCTGCCCGGGGCTCAAGCAGTGGGGCACGGTCACGCTGGCAAATCAGGGCCGCAATGCCCTGAGCATCCTCAGATATTACTACGGCAGCGATATCGAGATCGTCCGCACCAGCAACATCCAGTCCATCCCCAGAAGCTATCCGGGGTCTCCCCTCCGGCAGGGAGACCGGGGCACGGCGGTGTTCACCCTGCAGCGGCAGCTGAACCGCATCACCAAGGATTACCCCTTCCTCGGCCTGCTGACCGTGGACGGAGTCTTTGGCAGCAGGATGACCGAGACCGTGAAGAGATTCCAGAAGCAGTTCAATCTGACCGCTGACGGCGTGGTGGGGCGGCAGACCTGGTATAAGATCAGCTATATCTATGTTTCGGTGAAAGACCTTGCAGAGCTGACCAGCGAGGGAGAAACGGCCGCCGGCACCCTCTCGGACGGCACCTGGGGCGGCACTGTCCTGCGCGTCGGCTCTTCCGGCAGCGCTGTGGAGCAGCTGCAGTTCTGGCTGAACACTCTGGCCCAGTACGAGAGCAGCATCCCCTCCGTGACAGTGGATGGCGTGTATGGCAGCGGCACCGCCAGTGCTGTCCGGGCCTTCCAGCGAAGATACGGCCTGTCTGTGGACGGTCTGGTGGGCCGCGCCACCTGGACAGAACTCTACGATCAGTTCCGCAGCATCCAGTCCGACAATGGCAGGCCCAACGCTTACCCGGGTACAGCCCTGCGGCAGGGCAGCAGCGGACAGAACGTCCGGCTGGTGCAGTTCTGGCTCAAGATCGCCCGTACGGTGTATCCCAGCCTGAACACCCTGGCCGTAGATGGGAAATTCGGCGCAGGCACGGCGGCGGCAGTGCGGAGATTTCAGAGCTACTTCGGCCTGACCAGTGACGGCGTGGTGGGCCGCACGACCTGGAACAAGCTGTATGAGGTCTACAACGATATCGCCAACCGGCTGCTCACAGCCAGCCTGCGCCCCGGCGAGTATCCGGGCATTCTGCGCCGGGGCAGCACCGGAACGGCAGTGCGGGAGCTGCAGTTCTACCTCTACCTGATGAGCGCTTACGAGAGCAGCATCCCCGCTGTTTCCATCGACGGCAGCTTCGGTGCGGCGACCGAGAATTCCGTGCGGGCCTACCAGCGCTTTGCGAAGCTGACGGTGGACGGTGTAGTAGGGCGCACGACCTGGAATTCTCTCTACGGCAAAGCCAGCATCCTGCGGGTGTCCGGCCCGGTGGTTACGCTGAAGCGCCTGCCCTACCCGGGCACAACGCTGACAGTGGGGGCCTCGGGGGACGCGGTGCTCTACTACAACCTCCTTTTGCAGCGCATTGCCTACTATTTCGACAGCGTGGAAAGCCCGCCCCTGTCTGACCAGTATACCGACGAGACGGCGGCCTCTACCCGCAGTGCGCAGGCCCTGCTGGATCTGCCCGAGACCGGGGTCGCGGATGCGGAGACCTGGACGGCGGTGGAGGCCCTGAGCCTGCAGCTGGCCGCCGTTTCCCCCAACCCTGACCGGGATGCAGGGCAGGCCGATGTTTACCCGGGCCGCGCCATGAAAGAGGGGAGCGTTGGCCCGGATGTGGGGCAGATCGAACAGTGGCTCAATGGACGCTATATGCGGATCTGCGGCGAGGACTATGTGACCGAGAACTTCCGCTTCGGCCCGAAGGAAACAGAAGGGGTCCGGGCAGCACAGGAGCGGGCGGACCTGCTGGTGACGGGCACGGTGAACGAGGAGACCTGGGCTGCGCTCCGTGCCCAGAGCTGCGAATGCGAGGAGGGATGACGGATGGCACGGCTGCTGATCTACGATGCCTATGAGAACAAGGTGTACACCTACAACAGCCTGAACGAAAACGACCCGATGCCTTACAGCACCGAGCGCACCCTGACACTGCGGGAGTTCCGGGGCAAATCGGGGAGCCCGGTGCTCTGGACGACTATCGCCGCCATGGAGGCCTGGAACCTGACCCGCCGCAAGTACGGCAAGGGTATCCCGGTGGGGTATGCCTTCCGGCGCATCTGGGAAGGCGGCCACGGCACCCGCAGCCAGCATTACGCCGGCGTGGCCTTTGATGTGGGCCAGAGCCTGACCCAGAGCCGGCGCACGGCCATCTATAAGGCCGCCCGGTCTACCGGAGCCTGGGGTTATGTGGAGCCCCTGAGCCAGACCCCCACCTGGGTGCACTTTGACCGCCGCTACGGTACCCCGGCCTGCGGCGGCACCACAGCGGGCTACCCCACCCTGCGGCGTGGGAGCCGGGGCTGCTATGTGATGATCCTGCAGGACGCGCTTTCCACACTGGGGTACCAGACCGGCAGCCGCATCGACGGCCTGTTCGGCACCCGCACCGAGGAAGCCCTGAGGGGCTACCAGCGCCGCACCAGCCTGACGGTGGACGGCGTGTGCGGCTGCAACAGCTGGAAAAAGATCACGACAGCAGTGCTCGGCATCGGCAGAACAAAAACGACGATCGACTAAAAACAACCCTCTCCGTCATTGTGAAGCAATGACGGAGAGGGTTGTTTCTTGTTATCTTCTATGGATCTTTCGGTTCGGTCTGCGCCCGTTCCACAGGTTGATGAACACCCACAGGCCGTAGACCGCCAGAGTGAGCAGGGAGAGGACGATGACCACCTTGAGATACAGGCTGTGGAAGAAGGCCTGCACCTTGGAGACCGTGAAAAGCAATGGGTTCTGGTGGACATCCTGCCCGGCAATGAGGTTCACCACGCCGATGGTCTCGCCTGCCAGCTTGAGCTCCACAGTGCCCACCACGTCGCCCTGCTGGATGGGGGCCGTGGCGTAATCGGGCAGGTGGAAATATTTCTGCGTCACCGAGCCATCCCCCGTGGAGGGCAGCAGGGTCATCATGCTGTCGGCGGGGTAGAGCTGCAGGGTGTCGGTATCAGAGGAGTATTTGACCGGGATCTCCGCCAGCGCCTGGTCGGTGTCCAGCGCGGCCTGGATGGAAAAGCTCTCGAACACCCAGTCGATGAGCTTGGTGGTCTCGTACAGAGCAGGGCGGCGGTTGGAATAGCCGTAATCATCGCAGGTGTCGGGGCTTTGCATGATGCAGAAGATGTAGGTGGCCCCGTCCTTGTTGGCCCACGAGACATAGCTCTGATCGCCGCTGTCGTTCTTGTAGGCCATCACGTCGCACATGCCGCCCTGCATGGCGCTGCGGTAGAACCTGCCGCCGCTGGTCTTGTTCAGGGCCACGTTCTGGCTCAGCAGCACAAAGCTCTTGGCGTGCTTTTCCTTGGCCGGCATCGTGAAGGTGGGGGCGGCGGAGATCTCCTTGAAGGCATCAAAACTCATCAGGTAGCGCAGGATCAGGTACATGTCCACGGCGGTGGTGGTGTTGCCGCTGTCCAGTCCGCAGGCATCTGTCCAGGTGCTGTTGGTGGTGCCGATGCGCTGGGAAAGGGCGTTCATCTGGCTCACCCAGCCCGCCAGATCGCCGCCCGAGAGCTCGTAGGCCAGACCCATGGCGGCCTCATTGGCGTTGCGCGTCACCATGGCGTAAAGGGCTTCCCGGTAGGTAAAGGTCTCGCCCGAGCGCATGTCGGCGTTGTCGGTGTTGTGGACATAGTCCGAGATGGCAAAGGGCATCGTGAACGTGTTGTCCAGCTGGTCGGCATAGTTGGTCAGCACCAGCGCAATGGTCATATATTTCGTCAGGCCCCCGGCAGACACCTGCTTCTCGCTGTCTTTTTCGTAGACGATGATGTTGGTGTCGGTGTTCACGATATAGGCGCTCTGGGCCTTGACATCGTAGACCGTGCTGGGGTCAAACATGGCTCCGGCCGTCACGGCAAGGCAGCTGAACAGGACGGCAAGGGATAAAAGCAGTGCAAAAATACGTTTCATGTGGACAATTCCTTCAAAAAGCGATAATATATAAAATACGGGCGCTGCGCCCGGAAATGACAAAGAATGGCGAACAAAGATTCGCTCCTTTAATAATAACAGGTTTGCCGCGCAGAGACAAGGGTTTTGCCACGGTTTCACAAAGCGGCAGGAGGGGACTATGGTATATCTGACAGGCGACACCCACGGCGAGCTTGACCGCTTCAAGCACGGCAGGCTCCGCTGGCTGGGCAAACGGGACATTGTGGTGGTGCTGGGCGATTTCGGCTTTGTGTGGGATGGCAGCAAGGAGGAACAGAAAAAGCTCGACTGGCTGCGCAAGCGCCCCTATACCCTGCTTTTCCTTGATGGTGCCCACGAGAATTACGACCTGCTGGGCCAGTACCCCGTCGAGGAGCGGTTTGGCGGCAGGGTCCAGGCTTTGGGCGGCAATGTGTACCATGTCTGCCGTGGCAGCGTGCTGGAGCTGGAGGGAAAGAAATACCTCTGCTTCGGCGGCACTGAGAGTCCCGACAAGGAAGAGCGGGAGGCCGGATACAACTGGTGGCCGCAGGAGATGCCCAGCGATGAGGAATACGCCGCCTGTGAGACCAATCTCGAAGCAAACGGCTGGCAGGTAGATTATGTGCTGACCCACGATGCCCCAAGCAGATTCCTTGATTTTACTTCCCTCGCGGTGGGCGAATCCAACCGCCTGCACCTGTTTCTTGATAAGGTCCTGCTGAAGCTGACCTACGAAAAGTGGTTCTTTGGCTGCTACCACAAGGATGTGGCCCTTTCCACCAAGAGCCGGTGCGTCTTTTGTGATGTCATCCCCATGGGCGAGCGCCACGCGAAGCGGTAAAAAGAAAAGGTGCCCACGACTTTCAGGCCGGTGGTGTACATCATAAAAAGACGAAGAAGATCGTGAACACTCTATTGGGTTCACCAATAAACAGCAGGAAGCCCCCTTGACAGTGTAATCGTCAGGGGGCTTTCTGCCTGCCAGGGGTTAGTTCTTGAGTGTCTGCGCCTTGCGCCAGATCTGGATCACTTCCCAGTAACTTACAGAAGCATCTGCAGTTTTATTGGAAGGAAGCAGCTGGTTCTCAGAAGCCCAGGTGAGTGCCTTCTGTGCATTGGTGGCATCGTTGTCCAACGCAGCAGCGGGAGCAGGCTTGCCGGCATCATCCCACACCAGTTCGGCAAGTTCGGTGGCATTGGCGGGGATCGCTGCGCCATCGGGGAGAATACGCTTCAGATAAAGCTCCGTACCGATTCGGCAGCCCTGCCATGTCAATACGGCGGCAGCACCAATGACCATAACGGTGCCCAGAATGCCAGAACTACCATCTTCGATGGAAGCATCTTTTGTCATGGCTTCAATCGTTACACCCTTTTCACCTGCGGGCATTTGAAAGCGCAATGGATTTTGTTTGACATCGGTCGAATCGTCCAAACCGCTGACCAACCATTGATCGAACGCAATGGCATCGCTCTGGCTGATGTAGGTGACAGTTACACTGGCGTTTTCAGGCACCTTTGCAACCAGATCACCAATCTCGTTTCTCTCAGCATGAATCTCTTCGCCATCATGCTCAATAAAAACGTCAGCATTCTTAATGGTCAGGGGATAAAGCTCTGCAGTGGGAACAATGGGAGCAGCTTTTTGGCGAATTTCAAACGTGCCTCCGTCCACGATGGCAGAGATCAGATTGGGACTATTGGAATGAATCTTTACCTTTACGGTATACCTGCCTGCTTTTGTGGGAGTGATGACTTCTTCTCCCATATCGTTGAGATAGACAAGCTCAAGTTTGATCTCGTCAGATTGTAAAAGAGCATTCAGCCTGCTGTCTGCCCGGACAGTCACTGTGGCCGTATGATCATTGCCTTCCTCTTCCACAGCATCCGCTGGAAGGGTGACAGCGAGTTCGTTCTGGAAAGTATCATTGGTGATGGTAACGGGGTGGATCGTAATCTTTTCCGGAATGTCGATTCGGACGGTATCACCCTGAATGATTCGCAGGGTGTATGTTCCGGCATCTTTTGGAAGCTCATTGAATTCTTCTTCGTTTGAGGTGCCTGCGTTCCTGACATATCTTACAATGTAATCTGTGATGCGTGTATCCTTGGGCTCGATCCTGATATCGATATTGTCCCCATAGGAATAGTCCGCTAGACCGCTGATGGTGAAATCACCGGTGTCATAATTTGTGTGTTCGACAGTGGTCAGAGTTACGGCTGTATCATCCTGACCTGCAACAAAAGTATAGGTGGTATTGTCTGCACTCACAGTGCCGCTGCCCCCTGCCCAGGTATAACGATCTCTGTACTGGGGATCGCTGACGGTCAATTCCACAGTTTTACCGATCGTGACAATGAATTTGCCATCGTTGATGGGAACGCTGCTGCCATCAACCTTGGCGGTAACGGTACGGATGTCGCTGGTTACCGTAACATCAATAGAACCAGGTGCTACAGGGACATTTTGTAGGCCAGAATTCGTGGAAATAGCGTTCCATTGAGAACGAGAGCCTGAATACTCCACAGTTTTCAAACTTTCACAAGAGGAAAATGCCGACTCGGGAATTTTGGTTACACTGCTGGGAATTGCAATCCGTTTGAGCCGCGCGCAGCCAGCAAAAGCATAATCGGGAATCTGTGTGATACCCTCTGGAATATCGATGCTCTCTAAGCCTATACAGTTTTCAAAAACTGATTCTGGAAGTTCCGTTATCCTGCATGAAAATTCAATGTCGTGTAGCTTTTGACAATTCATAAAGGCACCGGTTCCAATAGAGACCACGGAGTCTGGCATCTTCACAGAGGCCAGATACGAACAACAGTCAAAAGCATGAGTTTCAATTCTTGCCACACCATTGGGTATTTTGAAAGCAGGATCCGCCCTTCGAGAAGGATAACGAATTAAGGCGTAATCGCCATTTGCTGATTTTTCGTACAACACATTGTCTATTGCCGGATAGCTTTCGCTGTCTGATGTGATCGTTGAGAGAGCGAAACATTCGGAAAATGCATCAGTTTCGATCCGTGTCACATTGGCAGGAATATGAATTTGAGTCAATGCAGTTCCGGTAAAAGCCCGCTCTTCAATGGCAGTTATACTATCTGGAAGAGTAACGGTGTGCAAGCTGTAACAATAACTGAACATGCCGTCTGCAACGGATGTTACACCCTCTGGAATGGTGACAGTATCTAATTTTTCGCATTGATGAAAAGATTCTGAACCGATCTCTGTTACAGAATCAAGAATGGAAATATCTGATAATACGCTGCAAAACATAAAGGCCTGGCGGCCGATCTTTTTCACGCAGGATGGTTTATTGTCCTGGATAGTAACGCTTTTCAGTGAGGTGCAATTATAAAAAGCATTGCTGCCAATTTCTGTTACAGTGTCGGGGATCTGGACACTTGTCAGGAAGTACTTGTAATTGCAGAATACCCGGTCTCCGATTTTTGATACAGGATATGTTTGAGTACCTTGTGCTACCTGAACAGGGATCGTGATCCTACGTTCCTTGCCCGTATACTTTGTTATTGTTGCAGTATTGTCAGCATTGAGGATAAACTGATAAGAACCATCTGTATATGCCATAGGGGAATCGCTTGCAAAAACAGTGAAAGTGCCCACAGGGAAAAAGGTCAGCAGCATACTGAATGTCAGAAATAAGCTGAGTAGACGCTTTTTCATAAGAAAATCCTCCTTTGCATTTCGTAAAAGACTTGTCCGATGTGCGTCATAATGCGAATGAATATGACGCTTTACGCAAAATATTTTACAGTAGATGAAAATACAAAGTCAATATAATGGGACATGCTTTGTGAGAGAACACAAAAACAGAGAGTTTTTTTATACGGAAGATACAAAAAGAACCGAGTCCTGTGATATATATGGGCTTTTGCGCACTTCCAGATCAGGGATTCACGGGCATTGGGGGAGTGATTGGTACGTGCAGAGCTTTCCTGGAGCCTGTTGCAGCAGGTTCATTGAAGGCTCAGCATACAATAAAAAAAAAATGAGATAGGCAACCCCTTTCGGGGAAGTCTATCTCATCTTTTCGTTGGCACTGTTTTGCAACAGCCCCTTCTCATTATCTTTTACATTTTTTCGGGGACGTTGATCTTGAACATGGTCAGCACATTGAAGATAACGTTCTTCACACCGATGCACAGGGCCAGGCGGGCCTGCTGCACGGCGGGATCTGCACCCTGGATGCGGCAGTTGCCGTAGAAGCGGTGGAAGGCGCTTGCCAGATCAATGACAAAGCGGTTGATGCGGCTGGGGTCGTACTTCTCGGCAGCCATAACGATCTCCTGCGGGAAGGCGGCCAGCATCCGGATCAGGTCCATTTCGCTGGGGTCGGTCAGCAGGGTGGCATCTACCTGCTCGGCACCGGCAAAGGCCACGCCCTCGCTCTCCATCTTCTTGAGGATGGAGCAGATGCGGGCGTGAGCATACTGGACATAGTACACGGGGTTGTCGTTGTCGGTCTTGACGGCCTGATCCAGGTCAAAGTCGATGCCGCTGCCTGCGTCGTGCATGTTGAACAGGAAGCGTGCGCTGTCGATGGGCACTTCCTCCAGCAGGTCGGTCAGGGTGATGGCGTTGCCGGTGCGCTTGGACATCCGGACAGGCTGACCGTCACGCATCAGGTTGACCATCTGCATCAGCACAACATCCAGATCGTTGCCGTTCAGGCCGATGGCATCCATGGCACCCTTCATGCGGGCAACGTGGCCGTGGTGGTCGGCACCCCAGACATCAATGGCCTTGGCAAAGCCGCGGGTGGCCAGCTTGTTGTAGTGGTAGGCAATGTCGGCGGCGAAGTAGGTGGGGATGCCGTTTGCGCGGACGAGGACTTCGTCCTTGGCTTCCTCCTCGGTGCCGTCCTCGGTCTTTTTCTTGTTCACGGTGCCGTACTTGGCAGCATACTGGGCGCTGCGGTACATGATGGCACCATCCTCGGCCTTGTAGCAGGCACCCAGCTCCAGCAGCTTGTTCACAACATCCAGGACAGCGCCGGATTCGTGCAGGGTGCTCTCGTGGAACCAGACATCGTAATCGATGCGGTACTTGCCCAGGTCGCGCTTGAGGGTTGCAATGTTCTTGGGCAGGGCGTAATCCACCAGGGCGTTCTTCAGGGTCTCAAAGGCTTCGCTGGCAAAAAGGGCCTCTTCGTCCAGCCCAGAGCAGGCTGCAACGTACTTGTCGCCGTTGATCTCGGCAAACTCACCGGCCAGCACCTTGATGTCGCCGCCCTGATAGCACTCAGCGGGCAGGGGATAGGCTTCCTCGCCGCAGAACTGCTGCAGGTAGCGGACGGCCAGGCTCTTGCCAAACTTCTGGATCTGGTTGCCTGCATCGTTGATGTAGAACTCGCGGGTCACATCATAGCCGGACCAGTCCAGCACAGCGGCCAGGCAGTCGCCCAGAGCGCCGCCGCGGGCGTTGCCCATGTGCATGGGGCCGGTGGGGTTGGCAGAAACGAACTCCACGTTGTACTTGGCACCCTTGCCGTGGTCGGTGCGGCCATACTCCTTGTTGGAGCAGGCACCCAGCACCACGCTGGCCCAGAAGGAGGGGGCGAGGAACAGGTTGATGAAGCCGGGGCCGGCCACTTCCACCTTGGCAAACACGCTGTGCTCGATGGAAGGCAGGTGGGCCAGAAGGTCATCGGCGATCATCTTGGGGGCCTTGCGCCAGGTGCGGGCACCGGCCATGGCCAGATTGGAAGCGATGTCACCGTTCTTGGTGTCGGCAGGGATCTCCACGATAAAAGCGGGCAGCTCGGCCTCGGCCAGAGTGCCGTCGGCCATGGCGGCCTTGGCAGCCTCAGTCAGCAGAGCGCGGGCCTCAGCCAGTGCCGCTGCCCGGGGGTTGTAGTTCTGATAGGTCTTTTCAAAGTCTGTCATAATTTTTATCCTTTCACGGGCTCACCCTCTCAGGCCGCTTCGCGTCCAGCTCTCCCAAAGGGCGAGCTTTTGACAAAACCACAAACTCTATAATTTCTGTCAAGACCTCCCACTTTGGGGGAGGTGGCATCGCGCAAGCGATGACGGAGAGGGTGAGGATGTTCAGTTGATGTGCTCGACCTGGATCTCAAGCGTTGTCCGATTGATGAGTGCCGTGGGGTCATCGGCATCCAGCAGGTAGCTGAACTTTGCCGTGCCGCCCGCAGGCTCCGAGAGGTCGCACGCGATGCCGTCGCCGGTCACGCCCAGCGTAATGGGGCCGACCTCGGTCTCGTAGTAGCAGATGTTCCGGTAATCCCGCTGGATGACCAGCTGGGTGTTGACCTTGCCAAAGCGGAGCAGGGCCACCCGGCTGCCGTCCTCGGCGATCTTGATGGTGGTGGTGCAGCCTGCAAAGCCGATGGTCTCCGTCTCCTTATAGCTAATATAATAGGAACCGGCTTTTTTCAGGAAGCTGCCATAGGTCATCAGCTCGATCTTGTCTGTCTCCTCGGCGGGGAGAGGCTCCGTGTGCTCGAACTGCTCCGAGACGCTCCGGATCAGGATGCGGTAATCTTCGTTGTGTGCAGTGCTCACAGTTTTGTGTTCCTTCACTTTAATATTTGTCAATGGCGATCTGCTCCACCTCGCCGCCCTTGTACTCGCCCAGGAACAGGTCGGCTGTCTGCACGAACCCGTCCGGCGCGTCACTGACATAGAAATGGGCCTGCCCGGCGGGGTGGTCGGCCTTGAGCCCCCGCTCGCTCAGGATGCGTTCCAGATGGTGGGCGGCAGTCTTGGCCGGGTCCACCAGCACCACGTTCCGGCCCATGAACTCACCGATCATGGTCTTGATCAGGGGATAGTGGGTGCAGCCCAGGATCAGGGTGTCCACCCCGGCATCCCGGATCTCCGTCAGGTACTGGGCAATGACCAGCTTGGTGATCTCCTGCTTGTCCGGGGCGCTGTGATCCACATAGCCCGCTTCCACCAGCGGCACAAAGAGCGGGCAGGGACGGGCTGTGATCTCCACACCGGGCACCAGCCTGCGCAGGAGTGCCTCATAGCTGCGGGAGCGGATGGTGGCCGCAGTGCCGATGACACCGATGCGCCGGTTCCGGGTGGAAAAGGCAGCCTCCCGGGCGGCGGCATCCACCACGCCCAGATAGGGCACCGGGAGCTTTTCGGCCTCAGCGGCGGGGTAGGTGCTGGACACCGTGCCGCAGGCCGCCATGATGCACTTGACATCCTTGGAGAGCAGGAACGCGATGTCCTGCCGGGCATATTGCAGGATGGTCTCCGGGCTGCGGCTGCCGTAGGGCACCCGGCCGGTGTCGCCAAAGTAGACGATGTTCTCGTGGGGCAGCCGCCTGCGCAGCTCCCGCACGCCGGTCAGGCCGCCCAGGCCGCTGTCAAATACGCCGATGGGGCGGTTATCCATGCTGCTTTTCCGTCCTTTCCAGCGCAAGTTCGATCAGGTGATCGATCAGGGCGGGCACGGGAGTGCCCTCGTGCTCCATGAGCTTGGGGTACATACTGATGGGGGTGAAGCCGGGGAAGGTATTGATCTCGTTGATCATCACCCGGTTGGTACCATGCTCCACAAAGAAATCGCAGCGGGCCAGGCCCTCGCAGTTCAGGGCGGTGTAGGCCATGGCGGCGTAGGTCTTGACCTCGTCCAGCTTTTCCTCACTGAGTCTGGCCGGGATGACCACCTGGCTTACACCGTTCTTGTACTTGTCGTCATAGGTGTAAAACTCGGCACCGGCCAGGATCTCACCCGGGCGGGTGGCCACGGCAGGGTCAGAGCCGATGACGGCGCACTCGACCTCGTGGCCGTCCACAAAGGCCTCGAACACCACCTTGTGGTCGTTTTCAAGGGCCAGTGCAATGGCCTGCTTGAGCTCATCCCGGTTGTGGGCCTTGGTGATGCCCACGCTGGAACCGGCGTTGGCAGGCTTGACGAAGATGGGCCAGCCCAGCTTGGCAATGGCACCGTCACACACGCCGTCCAGGTCGCTCTCGATCTCCCAGCGGCAGGCACTCAGCCACTTGGTGTGGGGGATACCGGCGGCATCAAACAGAGCGTTGGCCACGGCCTTGTCCATGCAGACGGCGCTTGCCAGCACGCCGCAGCCCACATAGGGGATGCCGGCCAGCTCCAGCAGGCCCTGCACGGTGCCGTCCTCGCCCCACAGGCCGTGGAGTGCGGGGATGACCACATCCACATGCAGCTTTTCCACCTGACCGGACGGGGTGAACAGGATCATGCCGTGGTCGGCGCGGTCGGGGCTGATGACGCAGGGCATATTGCCGGGCAGCTCTTCCCAGCTGCCGTCGGCCATCTGGGCGCTGGTGGCCTCGGTGCACAGCCAGCGGCCCTCCCGGGTGATGCCCACGGTCAGAATCTCGTAGCGGGCGCGGTCCAGGTTGTCCACAAAGGTACCGGCGGACACGCGGCTGACCTCGTGCTCGCTGGACATGCCGCCAAACAGCACGACAACACAGAGTTTATCTTCAGATTGCATCATGATCTCTCCTGATTTTATGGCCGGAAGGGGCGCTTTGCCCGGGGCCGGATTTTCTATAAGCAGTTATAGACACTTTATTATACTATATCTATGCGGCGGATTCAAGTATGCGGCGGATTCAAGGCGTAGGCCAAAACAGGCAGAAGAGAAAAAATTCAAAAAAGTCTCAAAAAACGCAAAAAATCCGCTTGACGGATGGCAAAACGCGTGATACAATGATATCACCTCTTTTGCGGGGTTATTAAGTGCGCCCTGTTTTTAGGGCGTGCACCGCAAGCCGAGGGAGGTTCAAAACAACCGTTATAATGGAGGTGTCAACAAATGACCGTTAAAATCACTCTGGCCTGCACCGAGTGCAAGCAGCGCAACTACAACACCACGAAGAACAAGAAGAACAACCCCGATCGTCTTGAGATGAAGAAGTACTGCCGTTTCTGCAAGAAGCACACGGTTCACCGCGAGACGAAGTAAGAAAGGCGGACGCATCATGGCAGACAAAACCGAGAAAAAGCCGGGCTTTGCAGCCAGAATGAAGGGCTTTGGCGCAAACATCGCCAAGTTCTTCCGCGACACGAAGAGCGAACTGAAGAAGGTCGTGTGGCCGTCTAAGGCGGACGTTAAGACCAACACCATCGTCGTGCTCGTGACCGTGGCGATCGCAGCCGTTGTGATGATCGCGCTGGATGCCATTTTCGGCGGCATCCTGGGCCTGATCATCGGCGCATGATTCATCTTGAAACGGAGGCTTAACCAAAATGGAAGAACAGACCAATGAGGCCCTTTGGTATGTAGTCCACACCTATTCCGGTTACGAGAACAAGGTTGCAAATGACTTACAGACCATGGTGGAAAACCGCCATCTGCAGGACCTGATCTGTGACATCAAGGTTCCTACCGAGATGGTGCCTGAGATCAAGGACGGCAAGGAACGTATGGTGGAGCATAAGCTGTTCCCCGGCTACGTTCTGGTCAAGATGGTCATGAACGACGATACCTGGTATGTGGTGCGCAACACGCGCGGCTGCACCGGTTTCGTCGGTCCCGCATCCAAGCCCGTTCCCCTCTCTGCTGAGGAAGTGGAGAAGATGGGCGTTGAAAAGGCGGCTCCGCTGACCGTCGATTTCAATGTCGGCGATACCGTGCAGATCACCGCCGGCCCGCTGGAAGGCTTTATGGGCCTTGTGGAGGGCATCGATACCGAGAGCTTCAAAGTTAAGCTCAAGGTCAACATGTTTGGCCGCGAGACACCCGCAGAAGTGGATATCGCGCAGGTCGAGCTGCCGTAACCAACCGGCATCCGTTTACCAAGGTAAGACCGCAGTGCGGTTCTTATAGAGCGTGTGCATCGTGTGCGCGCTCGTGGGAGGCGTGGGGAGACCACGCCGCAACTCACCACAGATTTTTGGAGGTGCATTTACTATGGCACAGAAAGTTACTGGCTACATTAAGCTGCAGATCGAGGCCGGCAAGGCGACTCCGGCTCCCCCTGTTGGCCCTGCTCTGGGTCAGAAGGGCGTTAACATCATGGCCTTCACCAAGGAGTTCAACGAGCGTACCAAGAACCAGATGGGTTATGTTATCCCCGTCGTCATCACCGTTTACGCTGACCGCTCCTTCAGCTTCATTACCAAGACTCCTCCGGCTGCCGTTCTGATCAAGAAGGCTGCTGGCATCAACACCGCTTCCGGCAAGCCCAACAAGGAAAAGGTTGCAACTCTGACCGCTGCTCAGGTGGAAGAGATCGCCAAGACCAAGATGCCCGACCTGAACGCTGCTTCTCTGGAAGCTGCATGCAGCATGGTCCGTGGCACCTGCCGCTCCATGGGCGTTACCGTCGAGGGCTGAGACACAAACAGTGGGAGGGCATAACACTGCCCGCATGACCACATAGGAGGATATACAATGAAACATGGCAAGCACTATGTCGATGCTGCTAAGCAGGTCGATTTTTCTAAGCTGTATGATATGAACGAGGCTCTGGAGCTGGCTTGCAAGACCGCTTCCGCCAAGTTCGACGAGACCGTTGAGCTGCACGTCCGCCTGGGCGTTGACGGCCGCCACGCTGACCAGCAGGTCCGCGGCGCTGTTGTTCTGCCCAACGGCACCGGCAAGACTGTCCGCGTCTGCGCCATTGCTAAGGGCGCTGCTGCCGCTGCTGCTGAGGCAGCCGGCGCTGACATCGTGGGTGATGACGAGCTGATCGCACGCATCGCCGGCGGTTTCATGGACTTCGACGTTGTTGTCACCACCCCCGACATGATGGGCCGCGTTGGCCGTCTTGGTAAGGTTCTGGGCCCCCGCGGCCTGATGCCCAACCCCAAGGCCGGTACCGTTGCTCCCGACCTGGGCAAGGCTGTTACCGAGGCTAAGGCTGGTAAGATCGAGTACCGTCTGGACAAGCAGAACATCATCCACGTTCCCGTGGGCAAGGCATCCTTTGGCGCTGAGAAGCTGTACACTAACCTGGATACCGTGATGAGCGCTATTGCAAAGGCAAAGCCCGCTGCTGCAAAGGGTACCTACTTCAAGAGCGCTACCATCGCCACCACCATGGGCCCTGGCATCCGTCTGAACACCCTGAAGTATGGTGTCTAATTTGAAGCTTTGAAGTTTTTTCTGTCATCCTGACGGATGACAGAAAAAATCTTTAAAAATTCAAAAAAGCGCTTGACAACACCGCGCGTTTGCGGTAAAATAATGATGCTGTTTTTGAGACAGCAGGTGCTGGAGTCCAGCGTAAGGTGCAAACCGCCTGCCGAGAAACGCGCGTAAAGTTGTTTTATGCCTCTTTCTCGACACAGTGCGGGAAAGAGGCTTTTTCGTTGCTCCGGCTTTCGATACAAGTTTTTGAAATGAGGTGAAACCGAATGCCCAGTGCAAAGATTCTTTCTGAAAAGCAGGCTTATGTCGCTGATCTGAAGGCAAAGTTTGAGAGTGCGGTTTCCGGCTGCGTCGTCGCTTACGGCGGTATCAACGTCGAGAACGACACCAAGCTCCGCAAGGAGCTGCGTGAGGCAGGCGTTGATTACATGGTCGTGAAGAACACCATGCTGCGTCTGGCTGTCAAGGGTACCTCCCTGGAGGGCCTGGCTGAGAACTTCAAGGGTGACACTGCTGTTGCCTTTGCTCACGAAGAAGACCCCATGTCCGCTGCCCGCATCCTGTGCAAGTACCAGGATGGCGATAAGTCCAAGAAGTTCGTCGTGAAGGCTGGCTTCATGGAAGGCAAGGTCATGGACGCTGCCGAGACCAACGCCATCGCAAAGCTGCCCAACCGCGAGGGTATGCTGTCCATGTTCGCAGGTGCTCTTACCAGCACTCTGTCCGGTCTGGCTGTTGCTATGCAGGCCTACGCCGACAAGCAGGAGGAGCCCGCTGCCTGATGGCTGCGTGACCGCTGCTTAACACAAAATTGAAACAAACAAAAACCATTGATATTGGAGGGTTATTACCATGGCTTCTGAGAAGATTACTGCCATCATCGAGTCCGTCAAGGGCCTGACCGTTCTGGAGCTGAAAGAGCTGATCGACGCTTACTGCGAGGAGTTCGGCGTTTCTGCTGTTGCTGCTGCTGCTCCCGCTGCTGCTGGCGCTGCTGCTGCCGCTGAGGAAGAGAAGACCGAGTTCGACGTTATCCTGGCTGAGGCTGGCGCTACCAAGATGCAGGTCATCAAGCTGGTCAAGGAGATCACCGGTCTGGGCCTGAAGGAAGCAAAGGCTATCGTTGACGGCGCTCCCAAGGCTGTCAAGGAGAAGGCTTCCAAGGCTGAGGCTGAGGACATCAAGAAGAAGCTGGAAGAGGCTGGCGCTAAGGTCGAGATCAAGTAATTTGATCCCTTCTGAACGTTCTTTCTTGAATTCTTATTCTTGAAACAAAAGGCACTCTCGCTGAAAGGCGAGGGTGCCTTTTTGGCTGTGCGCCCGCAGCAGGGCAAAAAGCTCCCGGAGCAGTGGCACTGAATGCCGCACCGCTCCGGGAGCTTTGGTTTTGCTTCGTTTATTCGTAGTCGATGGGCAGGGTGGGCAGACCGTTCAGATCAAGGCCTGCCGTGTGGCCCGCCATGTACTGGTAGTAGCCCTGCGCCGCGATCATTGCGCCGTTGTCGCCGCAGAATTTCAGTTCCGGCAGATAGACCTTGGCCCCCAGCTTCTGGGCACCATCGTTCACCAGCTGACGCAGGCGGCCGTTGGCGGCCACGCCGCCGGCCAGACAGACCTGCTTGGCCCCGGTGTCGGCAGCAGCCAGCAGCAGCTTTTCGGCCAGAATACCCGCAATGCGCTCCTGAAAGCTTGCCGCCAGATCAGGCACGTTGATCTCCTCGTTCTTCATCTGGGCCTTGTTTACCTCGTTCAGCACGGCGGTTTTCAGGCCGGAGAAGCTGACGTTGTACTTGCCGTCCACATGAGGCACCGGCAGGCGGTAGGCCTTGGGGTCGCCTGTTTTGGCGGCATTTGCCACGCTGGGGCCGCCGGGATAGGGCAGACCCAGGGTGCGGGCAACCTTGTCAAAGGCTTCACCGGCGGCATCGTCCACGGTGTGGCCCAGAATGTGGTAGTGGGTGTAGTCCTGCACCTCCACGATATGACTGTGGCCGCCGGATGCCACCAGACAGAGGAAGGGCGGCTTGAGCTCCGGATGGGTCAGGTAGAGGGCCGCAATGTGGCCCCGCAGGTGATGCACCGGAACCAGCGGCTTGTTGGCAGAATAGGCCAGCCCCTTGGCAAAGTTCACGCCCACCAGCACTGCGCCGATCAGGCCCGGCGCAAAGGTGACAGCCACCGCGTCCACATCGTCCATGGTCTTGCCAGCATCCAGCAGGGCTTTTTTGACCGTGGCGCTGATGAACTCGCAGTGGCGGCGGCTGGCGATCTCAGGGACCACGCCGCCATAAAGAGCCTGCTCCTTGACGCTGGTGGAGATGACGTTGCTCAGCAGGCGGCGGCCATCCTCCACAAGGGATGCGGCGGTCTCGTCGCAGGTGGATTCGATTCCTAAAACGATCATAATTCAGTGGGCCTCCAGCCAGTTTTTGCCAGTATGCACATCGGTGCTCAGGGGCACCGCGTAGTGCACGCAGCCTTCCATTTCCTCCCGCAGGATCTGCGCGGCCTTTTCGGCCTCCGCCTCCGGGGCTTCCACGATCAGTTCATCGTGGACCGTCAGGATCAGGCGGCTTTCCATTTTCTCGTCCCGCAGCCGCCGCCAGACACGCACCATGGCCAGCTTGATGACATCAGCGGCCGTGCCCTGAATGGGGGTGTTGCGGGCCATCCGCTCACCGCTGGCCCGGATGTTGTGGTTGTTGCTGTTCAGCTCCGGCAGGGCGCGGCGGCGGCCGAACAGGGTGGAAACGTAACCGCACCTGCGGGCATCCGCAATGGTCTTTTCCATATAGCCGTCGATATTGGGAAAGGTGGCCAGATAGGTCTGCAGGAAGGCCTCTGCCTCCTTGACGCTCACGCCGATGTCCTTGGAAAGGCTGTAAGCGCCCTTGCCGTACATGATGCCAAAGTTGATGGCCTTGGCGCTGGAGCGCAGGCGGGGCGTGACATCCTCAGGCCGGATGTTGTAGATCTTGGCTGCGGTGCTGCGGTGGATGTCGGCACCGGAGAGGAACGCCTCCTGCATGTGCGCATCGCCGGTGACATGGGCCAGGATGCGCAGTTCGATCTGGCTGTAATCGGCATCCACCAGCACGCAGCCGGGCTTTGCCACAAAGTAGGCGCGGAGCTTGCTGCCCATCTCGGTGCGGATGGGGATGTTCTGCAGGTTGGGATTGTCAGAGGAGAGCCGCCCGGTGCGGGCCTCGGTCTGATTGAAACGGGTGTGGATGCGGCCATCCTCGCCAATGACCTTGAGCAGACCCTCCACATAGGTGGAGTTCAGCTTCTGGCAGGCACGGTACTGGAGAATGTCCTCCACCAGCGGGATGTCCCGCAGCTTTTCCAGTGTCTCGGCATCGGTGGACCAGCCGTTCTTTGTCTTTTTGCCGTGGGGCAGGCCCATGGTATCAAAGAGCAGGGTGCCCAGCTGTTTGGGGCTGTTGGGGTTGAAATCGGAGGTACCTGCCTCCATCTCGATGCGGGTCAGCACCTGATCCAGCTCCTGCCGCAGCTGCCCGCCGAAGGTTTCAATGCCCTCACGATCTACAAGGATGCCGGTGCGGGTCATATCGGCCAGCACCTGTGCCAGCGGAAACTCGATGTTGTTGTAGAGGTCGTCCTCGCCGTTTTCAGTGATCTCCGCCTTCATTTTGGCGAACAGGTCTGCCAGGAAACCGGCATCGGGGTATTCCTCACAGGAGAACGCCGACCTTGCATGGTAGCTGGTGGCAAGGGTGGTGAGCAGATAGTGGGAAGCGGAAGCGTCCAGCAGGTAGGCGGCCAGCTTGCCGTCCCAGACGATGCTGCTGCCCCAGCTGCCTGCGGCCATGGCTCTGGCGTAGAGGGGGGCGGAATCGAATACATCCAGCGTCACCTTGGGGTCGTCCAGCAGGGAGACCAGCTCCTCCTCGGAGAGGGGATACACGGTGGTGTCCTGCACGGCGTACCAGGCCTCCGGCTGCACGATCGCGCTCTTTTTGCCCAGAACGGCGGGGCGTGCGGCCACCAGATAGTGGCCGGAGGGCTCTGCGGGCAGGGACGCAATGGCTGCGTCCACCTCCGGCAGGGTGTCGGGGTCCTGTTCCGGAACGATGTCGTCCAGCCCGAACCGGGTGATGAGGGTCTGGATCTCCAGCTCCTGCATCAGACGGACAGCGGCGGGCTTGTTGCCCTCGGTCACCTTGTAGGCCCCTTCCGCTGTGTCGATGGGAGCATCGGTGCGGATGGTGCCCAGCGTGTGGCTGAGGTAGGCATCCTCCCGGCAGGCCAGCAGATTTTCCCGCTGCCGGGGCTTGATGATCGGGCTGTCCAGATGGTCGTACACGCTGTCCAGGGTGCCGAAGTTCTTGACCAGGGTCATGGCGGTCTTTTCGCCGATGCCCTTCACGCCCGGAATGTTGTCGGAGGTGTCGCCCATCAGGCTCTTCACCTCGATGAGCTGCTTGGGCTCGATGCCGTACTTTTCGTGGATGGCATCCAGATCCATGGTCTCCGTTTTGCTGCGGCCCATGGCGCTGGTGGCCAGCAGCACGGTGGTGGTTTCGCTCACCAGCTGCAGGCTGTCGCGGTCTCCCGTGGCCAGAAAGCAGTCGTCACTGCGGGCCTCGCAGGCAGCGGCCAGCGTGCCCAGAATATCGTCGGCCTCCCAGCCTTTTGCTGATACCTGACGGTAGCCCAGGTCGGTGAGCAGTTCTTTCAGGATGGGCATCTGCTGGGCCAGCTCGTCCGGCATGGCGTGGCGGGTGCCCTTGTAGCCGTCATACATTTCGTGGCGGAAGGTGGGGTGCTTCAGATCGAAAGCAATGGCCACCTCGTCGGGCTCACACTCCCGGAGCAGGGAATTCATAATATTCAAAAAGCCGAAGATGGCATTGGTATAGCGGCCGTCCTTGGTGGTCAGCAGCTTGATGCCGTAAAAGGCACGGTTGGCAATGCTGTTGCCGTCAATGACCAGTAAACGCATAGTCAGTCTCCTCCATTGCATTATAACTCAATTTATAGTATAACACAAAATGAGGGCCAGCGGGGGATTTTTGCAGAAAAAACAAAAATGCCCTCCCGTGTTGGGAAGGCAGGTGAAGGTGTTACTCCGAGATGGTGATGGCACTCACCGGGCAGGCCTGTGCGGCTTCCACGGCGGTGGGTACGGTGTCGGGCGGCAGCTCGCCCGGCACAGCGACGGCCAGGATGCCTGTCATCTGGAACACCTCGGGGCAGATCCCGGTGCACTGGGTGCAGCCGATGCAGAGATCGGGGTCAACGAATGCTTTCATGGGAAGTTCCTCTCTTTCTGAAATGGCCCGCCCTTCGTTCAATCTCAGGGTCGGCTTGTGATAAAGCAAGTATGGACGGAAAGAAGATGAATTATCCCTAGGTTTTTTCCGGCAGATATGATACAATAGAGCACACAGGATCCAGGAGGAAAAACGATGAACATTCAGATCTTTGGCACCAGCAAGTGCTTTGATACCAAAAAGGCCCAGCGCTATTTCAAGGAGCGGGGCATCAAGTTCCAGATGATCGACCTGAAGGAAAAAGAGATGAGCCGGGGCGAGTTTGAGAACGTGGCCCGCGCGCTGGGCGGCTGGGAGCAGCTGGTAAACCCGGCGGCAAAGGATAAGCAGACGCTGGCCCTGCTGGATGCACTGGTGGATTGGCAGAAGGAGGACAAGCTGTTCGAGAATCAGCAGCTCTTCAAAACGCCCATCGTGCGCAACGGCAAAAAGGCCACCGTGGGCTACCAGCCCGAGATCTGGAAAACGTGGGAATAAATCGCGCTTTCACAAAAAATCCACGCCCCGGGTTTTGCACCGGCGGGCAGTTTGTGGTATACTGAAAGCTGGTATTTCCCCAAAAGATGACCTGATTTAGGAGACGATAACGATATGAAGACCTATATGACCCCGGAAGAACACGCCCGGCTCCACCGTCGCCGCGCCCGGCAGACCCTTGGCCTGCTGATCGCCGTGCTGGCGCTGGTGGGCATTGTAACGGTCGTGCGGGCCGGTGTGAAGGGTGTGGCCACCCTGTTTGACGACACCCAGCAGAAAGCGGAATATGAGGACCGGCTGGAAGGTCTGGTCCTGTTCGATCCGCTGCCCTTTGACGGCATTGAGAACATCAATGACCTGACCCTGCGCGAAGCCGCTGTCTGGGGCTGCGTGTACAGCATCCAGGAGACCCAGGGAGGCTTTGACAACTACAATACGGACCCCGACACCGAACAGCTGCTGCTGCCCTCGGTGGATGTGGATGCCTATCTGGCAAAGCTGGTGGGCCCCAGCTTCAAGCTGACCCACAGGAGCTTTGAGATGGACGATATGACCATCGAGTTTGACGAGACGACCCAGTGCTATAAGATCCCCGTCACCGGCAGTGTGGGCATCTTCCGTGCTACCGTCACCAGACTGTTCAAGAAGGACGGCCTGCTCCACGTTACCGTGGGCTATATCCCCACCCAGAGCAGCGATGACAGCATCCTGAACAACTTGTCCGACACGCCCACCAAGTATATGGACTACCTGTTCAGCCGCCAGAGCGGCAGCTGGTATCTGACCGGCCTGACCGACAGCGAGACCAAGCCCGAATCTGCCGACAGTGCAGCCTCTGCTGCGGAGCCCGCCCCGCTGGCTGAGAGCGAGGTCAACGATGCCATCCTTGCAACCGCAGGCGATTCTGCCGCCGCCAGCGCCGTTGCTGACGAGGCTGCCCCGGTGGAAGGGGCGGCGGAGAGCACCCCGGCGGAGAGCACCGAGGCTCCCTCTGAGAGCCCGGCAGCATAAAGCGAAAACCAAAATCTGACAGAACACCCCTGCACGGAATGTGTGAAGCATTCCACGCAGGGGTGTTTTTGTTTCCAGATTATTTCAGATCGAACCTGACCACGACCAGCCGATACCACAGGTAGGGCACCATGTTCCAGATCATCCACAGCTCCATGAGGATATAGTTGGGCAGGTCCTTCAGGCGGAAGGGGCGCTTGCCGAGCCGCCCCTCTTTGAGCAGGGCAAAGGCTTCGTGCATTCCCTTGTCCCAGGCTTCGCCAAAGCCCTGCTTGTGGAACTTGTAGCACTTGAGCAGATAGCCCAGCGCCAGCGGGAGAAAGTTCAGGATGAGCATGAGCAGCGGCTCGTTCTTGAGGGGGAGCAGGATGCTGTTCCGGCCGCTCTGCTGGCTCTTGAAGGCGTTGTACTTCACCGCGCCGGTGCTGGCACCGCAGATGTGGTAGCATCTGGCGGTGGGGCAGAGGACGCACTTGTAGCCTGCGTTGTTGGCACGCCAGCTCAGGTCCACGTCCTCAAAGTAGGCAAAGAAGTTCTCGTCAAAGGTGCCGATCTCCTCCAGAATGCTCTTGCGGTAGAGCGCCGCGCCGCCGCAGGCCGAGAAGATGCGCTTTTGCCTGGTGTAACGGCTGGCCCGGCGGCCGTCGCCGGTCTTGCAGGCAAAGCCCATCCAGGTGACGTAATCACCGGCATCGTCGGCCAGCTCCCGTTCAAAGTGGCGGAGCATCAGGCTCTGCACGGCAAAGATCTTGGGATCGGTCTCGGCGGTGCGGATGAGCTCGGCCAGCCAGTCGGGCTCGGCAAAGGCATCGTTGTTGAACATGACCACATACTCGCCCCTGGCCCGGGCAATGCCCTGATTCACGGCGTGGGAGAAGCCGGTGTTGGTGCCGTTTTCGATCAGGGTGAAGTTGGGGCGGCCGCAGTAGCTGCGGGCCTGCTCCAGACTTTCATCGGTGGAACCGTTGTCCACGATGATGAGCTCAAAATCCTGCTCTGTCTGGGCATAGACCGACTCGATGGAGTCCTTGAGCCAGCCTTTGCCGTTGATGTTGGGGATGACGATGGTTGCTTTCATATATAAATGCTCCTGATATAAATGCTCCTGAAAATTCAACTTCAGGGCAGATTATACCATAATTGCGTTGAAAAAGAAACCGGCAGTTGAGAGAAGGCGTGGGAAGCACGATGAAAAACTTTTCCGGACTTTTGTAGCAAATATCCAACTACTTCACTGTACGATTGTGCAATCTGCCCTTGAATTGTGACCAAAGCGTGTAAATATTGAGAAAATGGCTGCAAAACTGTTTACAAAAGAGTAACAGAATGATATACTTTACACCAGTGAATGAAACGCTCTTTTGTGAAGAAAGGATACTGACGTGGAAACAGCCAAGCACTTTGGAAGCAAACTTCGGAAAACTCTCGCTGCCCTGCTTGCAACGATGGCTCTGATGGCCGTGCTGCTCCCCGGGGCACTGGCCGTGGACCTGAACGTTGATGTTGGGTTCTACTTCAAACAGAGCCGGGGCGGCACCTGCACCCTGGCCTCTGCCGCAATGATGCTTCGCCGCCGGGCCTATCTGGACGGGATGGACAGCTGGGTGGATGTGACCGAAAACGGCATCAAGAGCACGGCCTGGTCGGGCGGGCTCTCCCACAGCTTTACATACAACGATATGCATGTGGGTTATGCGACCCTGCCCTCGGGCAAGGCGGCCAAGACGGGAGCGCTGGTCTCCATTCTGGCAGAGCATCCGGAGGGCATTGTGCTGTACGACCGCACCAGACCCCATGCCGTGCTCCTGACGGACTACACCGACGGCGTGTTCTACTGTTCCGATCCTTCCAACGGGGTTGCCTCCGGCCGTGTGCCGCTGTCTGCCGCCAGCATCTCCATTGGCGGCGCGTCCTGCTACTGGTACATCACCGAGGATGGCAATGACGATGGTCTGGAGCTTCTGGAAGAGGCTGTGCAGGCGGAGGAAGCCGCCGCAGAAACTGAGACTGCGGCGGAGACAGAAGCCGCTGCTGGCGAGAAAAGCGGCAGTCAGGATTGGTGGACGAGCCTGTTTGGCTGAATATTGATCTTCTGGGCGGCTGGCCGTTGGGTCAGCTGCCTTTTTTTGTTAGCATCCTCACCCTCTCAGGCCGCTTCGCGTCCAGCTCTCCCAAAGGGAGAGCTCTTGACAAAACCGCAAACCTTGCATTTACTGCCAAGGCCTCCCACTTTGGGGGAGGTGGCATCGCGTAAGCGATGACGGAGAGGGTGAGCCCGTTCACCTCCGCAGCTCTGTCCCCGGGAAATAGTGCGCCAGAATTTCTTCCGCGCTCTGTCCCTGCTCGGCCAGCGCCTTGGCACCCCACTGGCTCAGCCCCACACCGTGGCCATAGCCCTTGGTGGTGAGGAGAAAGCTGCCCTCCTGATACTGCACCGTGAAGCAGGCGCTCCGCAGGCCCAGCGCCTTGCGCAGGGCCGGACCGGTGACGCTCTGCCCGCAGACAGGCAGGGAGGCTACATAGCCCGAAGGGGTGAGCGCGGCCTCTCCGAACCAGCCTGCAGGTGCGGCAGGGTCAGGGAGCAGGCCCAGCCCGGCGAGAGCCTGCTGCATCTGCTCGGTGGTGAATTGGACGGTATAAAGGTAGTTGTCCGCATTGAGGTCGGTGGAGCTGTCCACGGCCACAAGATAGGGAAGGGCGGTGCCCCAGACGTTTTCGCTGGCCTCAGTCATGCCGTTGGAGATGGCAAAGTAGCTTGTCCCGGCGGGGGCGCTGCCATAGTAGAGCACATCGGTCAGCACACTGTCCACCAGCGCCGAGAGGCGGGCATAGTTTTCCTCATAGGCGGTGCCCCAGTAGCTGCGGAGGACTGCATCTGTTAAGTATCCCTGCCGCCGGACGGGGTCCACGCTCAGCCAGCCGGAAGCCGGTTCGGCGGCATGGTCGCGGCAGTAGAGGGCATAGCTGTGGGCCGCGATGGCCTGCGCCTTGAGCGCCTCGTCCGGCCAGCTGATGGGCATTTCCGCCGCCACGGCACCGATCAGATATTCCCGCCGGGGCACCGAGACCACGGCCCCGGCGCTCTGGTCGGCCAGCAGAAAGCTCTCGCTGTCCTGATCGGAGGGCGGCACGGCGGCGCTGTCCGGGGCGGCTTCCGAAGCCGCAGTGCCCGGCAGGGGAGCGGAAGAAGCCCCCTGTGCCGGGCCGAACACCGCCAGTGTCAGCCGGTAACCGGCGATCGGCAGGAGCGTGCCCAGCACCAGCAGCAGGGCGCAAAGGAGAAAGAATGTCTTTTTCATCGTAGTTTTCCCTCCCGGACAGGCATTTTTCTGGGCATAGTGTACCAGCCCGGCGGGGTGAAAAAGCGCACATTTCATCCAAGACTTGAATTTACTTCACAAAAGCGCTATCATAAGGGTGTGCCATCATGGTGGATGGCCGGAAAGTATATAAGAGAGAAATAAGAGAAAGGGGAAATTCGCGCATGAACTATACCCATGCAGAAGTAGCGTCGCTGGACCCGCAGACCATGCGGACGCTGTGTGAAGAGTATCTGGCAAACAACTACATCGACCCGGAGACGAGCGAACGTCTCGGTGTCAAGCGCGGCCTGCGCAACCCGGATGGCACCGGTGTGCTGGCAGGCCTGACCAATGTCTGTGACGTTGTGGGCTACAAAAAGGATCAGGAGGGGCATGTCATTCCCATTCCGGGCCGTCTGATCTACCGCGGTGTGGACATCAACGAGATCGTGAACGAGGCCTACCGCAACGACCGCTTTGTGTTTGAAGAGGTCATCTGGCTGCTGCTGTTCGGCAGCCTGCCCACCCAGGAGCAGCTGGACGATTTCTGTGAGCTGCTGGCAGAGCACCGCGCCCTGCCCGATGGCTTTATGGATACCATGAATGCTCCTTCGCCCAATATTATGAATAAGATGCAGCGGTGCGTGCTGGGCCTGTATTCCTACGACGAGCACGCCGAGGACCTGACGCTGGAGAATATCCTGAACCAGAGCATCAATCTGATCGCCAGTATGCCCACCATGATGGTGAACGCTTACCAGATGAAGCGCCGCTATTATGATAAGCAGAGCATGTTCTTCCACATGCCCAAGCCCGGCCAGAGCACGGCGGAGCACATCCTGAGCACCTACCGCCCGGACCAGAAATTCACCCACGAGGAAGCCAAGCTGCTGGATATGTGCCTGCTGGTCCACGCCGACCACGGCGGCGGCAACTGCTCCACCTTTACCGCCCGTGTGCTGTCCTCCTCGGGCACCGACACCTACTCGGCCATTGCAGCCGCCATTGGCGCGCTGAAGGGCCCCAAGCACGGCGGTGCCAACCTGATGGTCAACCGTCAGCTGCAGGATATCCTCAAGCATGTGGAGCACCCGGAGGATGACGACGAGGTGCGCGAGTATCTGCGCCGCATCCTGCGCAAGCAGGCGGGCGACGGCTCCGGCCTGATCTACGGTATGGGCCATGCGGTCTATACCATGAGCGACCCCCGTGAAGTCATCCTGAAGGAGCGCGCCAAGCACCTGGCCTACGAGAAGGGCTTTGAGGAAGAGTACAACATGCTGTGCAGCATCGAGCGGCTGGCTCCCGATATCTTTGCCGAGGAAAAGGGCAGCAGCAAGCCGGTGTGCGCCAATGTGGACCTGTTCAGCGGCCTGATCTACAACATGCTGGGCATCTCTGAGGATATCTACACCCCGCTGTTCGCCATTGCCCGTGTGCCGGGTTGGTGCGCACACCGGGTGGAGGAAGTCATTTTTGCCAACCGGATCATCCGGCCCGCCTATAAGTATCTGGGCGTGCGCCAGAAATATAAACCGATCGAGGAACGCTGATGAACGCTTTATTTGTGCTGATTTTCACCTGTGGTGGTGCCCTTGCCATTGGGCGCGGGCTTGATCTTGCCCTGTGGACGGACTGGAACACCGGCCTGTGTACGGCGGGCTCTGTCTGGCTGCGGTACGGCAGCCTGTGGGCGGCGCTGGTCGTTGGCGTCATTGCCGCCCGGAAGCTGGCCCGCCAGCCCCTTGTTCTGCGCAGTGCGTGCAGGCCGGTGGGAGTTACATCGGTGCTGGGCGGCGTGTGTGTCGGCCTGGCCGGTGCGGTGCGTCTGGCAGTGGGCATGACCGGCGTTGGCGCGCTGGTGCGTGCCGTGCTGGAGCTGGTGTGCTCTGTCTGGCTGATCCGACTGGGCCGCAGCTGGACGCATAAGGGAGAATACCGTCTGCCCGGCCGGAGCATGACCCCGGCGGTGCTTGGCACGGCGGTGTTCTACTGGGGGGTGCTGAGCCGCTTTATGGAGAACAGCTCCAGCTGGCACCGGGTGGAACCGACTGCCATGGTCTGGCAGATGCTGGCCGCGCTGGTGTTTCTTTCGGCGATGGTCCGCGCCCTTTGGCTGCCGGAAACTTCCAACGGCCGCCAGCTGTGCGAGGCCGGGATCTGCACGTTCCTGCTCTGCTTCTGCTGGGAACTGCCCCGGGTGCTGGTGCTGCTGTTCCACGGCATCACGGCAGCCGACCTGCCCGAGGTGCTGTTTGGCTTTGGCATGTGCTGCATCGGCGCGCTGGGGCTTTTCACTGTAGCGCGGGTGGCAGGAAGTGACGGAAGGCCTGCAATACCCCGACACGCCGTTGGTTGAATTGCTGAAAAGATTCCCATAAAAGCTGTGAAAATCGTTCAAAAACAAAAAAGTGTGAAATTACCTTGTTAATTTTTTGGCGGGCACTTGAAGGTTTCCGCGATTTGGTCTATAATAAAGCTACCGTGATTATTATCCGATAAAAGGGTAAGAACATTTAGGAGGTACTATTAACATGGCTGTTAGAGTTGCTATCAATGGTTTTGGTCGTATTGGCCGTCTGGCTTTCCGTCAGATGTTTGATGCTGAGGGTTACGAGGTCGTTGCAATCAACGATCTGACCAGCCCCAAGATGCTGGCTCACCTGCTGAAGTACGATACCGCTCAGGGTTCCTTCTGCGGCAAGATCGGCGAAGGCAAGCACACTGTCGAGGCTACCGAGGATTCCATCATCGTCGACGGCAAGGAGATCAAGATCTACGCTGTTAAGGACGCAAAGGATGCTCCCTGGGGCGAGCTGAACGTTGATGTCGTTCTGGAGTGCACCGGCTTCTACACCAGCAAGGAGAAGAGCATGGCTCACATCCAGGCTGGCGCAAAGAAGGTCGTTATCTCTGCTCCCGCAGGCAACGACCTGAAGACCATCGTCTTCTCCGTCAACGAGAAGACCCTGACCGCTGAGGATCAGGTCATCTCTGCTGCTTCCTGCACCACCAACTGCCTGGCTCCCATGGCTGATACCCTGAACAAGACCTACCCCATCGTTTCCGGCATCATGACCACTGTTCATGCTTACACCGGCGACCAGATGATCCTGGATGGTCCTCAGCGCAAGGGCGACCTGCGCCGTGCTCGTGCTGGCGCACAGAACATCGTTCCCAACAGCACCGGCGCTGCTAAGGCTATCGGCCTGGTCATCCCCGAGCTGAACGGCAAGCTGATCGGCTCTGCTCAGCGTGTGCCCGTTCCCACCGGTTCTACCACCATCCTGGTTGCCGTTGTCAAGGGCAAGGATGTCACCAAGGAGTCCATCAATGCTGCTATGAAGGCTGCTACCTCTGAGTCCTTCGGCTACAACGAGGATCCGATCGTTTCTTCCGATGTCATCGGCATGCGTTACGGCTCTCTGTTCGACGCTACCCAGACCATGGTCGCTAAGATCGACGACGACACCTATCAGGTTCAGGTCGTGTCCTGGTACGACAACGAGAACTCCTACACCTCTCAGATGGTCCGTACCATTAAGTACTTCGCTGAGAACTGCTGATCACAGCTCTACGCTCAAAAGTGCTTGAGGTGTTGTGCTGAGTAACAGCTTGTTTTAACCTTTCTGGTACGAACATGCTGTGATTGGTACGACAACAGGATAATGAGTTCAACACCCTTCCTTTTGCGGGTTTCCGTAAGAGGAAGGGTGTTTTTTATGTGTTTGAAGGATCTCCGCGATGAATTTCTGTATTATGTTACTGTTCGACACCGGGATGCGCTGTAATGAGATGATCCTGATGGAGCCGGAAGATATCAAACCGGACTATATTCTGGTCAAGCATGGCAAGGGTAGCAAGGAACGCGTGGTGCCAAAGTCGCCTGCGCTGTCCAAGCAACTGATGAAGTATCGTACCCTACGGGATGCCCATTTAAAGGAATACCCCAGTCCCTTGGACGCAAGCGAGCTTTGGATGCGGACGATACCTGCACTGTTTATGCGCACCTGAATCAGCCGATGAATCCAGAGAAGATGACAGCAGAAATCATGGAGTTTGGATATATTGAACGCTATTACGATAGAATGACGGGACAAGTGAAGTTGAATGACTGGCTTCAAGGGTATGGAGTCAAGATTGTAAGTGACAGAGATAGAAAGCGCGGCGAAAATTATCAGAAAATGTTCGGTCGTTCCTCTGGTTGATTTTTTACTGACAACGTGAGATTCCTGCGTCCACAACCGTATGAACCACATGATTCATGAAGCAAAACCCCGGTGGTGCGGATCACCAGCACTCCGGGGGTAGTTAAAAATATGGAAGGGGACACTGACCCGGTAGAATGAGATAGTTGTTCCATCTCCCCAGACCTGATTAAAATCTATCAACAGAAGGCCTCTGCCTTTCACAGAAATGTGATGGGCAGGGGTCTTTTTTGCGTTAAGAAGAAGGTTGCTCAAAAAAGAAAAAAGTATCCTCCACATGGAAAATGGAGGGCCATGAGCAAAATATAACGTTATTCCATTAAACTTGGCGTTTTCCTACTCCTCATTGACACCTGATGGGAGAATATCCGGTTCATCTCCCTGCGCTTTCGGGTCAGGTCAGAGTGCACATAGCGCTGCAAGGTGATGTTGGCGTTGGCATGTCCCAACAATTCGCTGAGGGTCTTTACATCGCACCCCGCCTGCAGGCAGGTCGTTGCAAAGGTGTGGCGCAGCGCGTGCGGGCGCACTTGACGGACAGTCGCCTGCTTCAGATATGCTTTGATGCTTTTCCGATAGCAACGGGGTTCGGTGGGCTTGGACTCGCTGCCGGACAGGAACCATGCAGCATTGTTGGTGCTTCCGCGCAGCTTTTTCAGCATAATAAGCAGCTGTTTCGGGATTGGAATTTCCCGGCGGGAGGTGCGGGTTTTAGGCGTTTGAATGACTACCTTTGTATGACCGTTTCCACAGGAAATTCGGCAGACAGTCCGATTGATGTTCAGCGTGCCGAGTTTCAGGTCAAAATCGCCCCATTGCAGGCCGCAGATCTCACCAATTCGGAGCCCCAATTCCAGCCCCAGTAGTAAGCCGATCTTGCGAGGCGTGGGGTTCGCCTGTACATATTGATGAAGTCGCTGTTGTTCCGCCGGGGAGAGAGGCGCAGAAATTTTGTCGATGGCTTTTGGCAGCGCAACTTCCAGCTCCATTGGACGAATCAGACGTAAATGAGCGGCATATTTGCAGATACGTCGCAGCATCGAGAAGCATTCTCGGGCAGAGGAGCTTCCCAGTGGCTTGTGTGACGCATCTGTGGGCGTGATGATTTGCTGCATGGCCTGCTCCAGAAAGCTCTCCTCAAGAGATGCAACGGGTACTTTGCTCAAAACCGGAAGAAGATATTTGTGCATTGTGTACGAATAATGCGCATAGGTGGATTCTTTTATAGCGTTTTTCAGGGAGTACAGCCACACCTCGGCCAGTACTTCAAAGGTTAGGTCGGTTTGATTCAGGTTGTAAAAGCCTGTCTCGGCTTTCCTTTGAATCAGCACCCGTTTGACCTCCGCATAGGCCGTTCCGTAAACGTAACCCCACTGGATCTTCCCCTCCGGTGTGCGCGCCTTGATGTATCTGCCTTCCCATCGACCGTCCTTACGCTTGCGAATGTTTTCTCCCCGTCGCGCCATCGCTGTTTCCTCCTGCTGTTTAGACCCTCATCTGACCCCTTATTTTCTCCATCTTCGTTTATAGCTGGAATTATTATACAGAACTGGGCATAATACAAAAAACGATCCGGCCTTCGCGATGCTTTTTCAGGGTCAAATGTGATACATTTATGATGTTTTCTATTGAATCCCAGATATAACCATGATAAAATAAGATGAGATTCTAGACAACGATGTCAAAGGAACGGTATCCTCCATTTTCCATGTGAAGGATACCCCTTTACTGCGGAAAGGGGTGAACAAGGTGGCATTGCGTCTGTTTGAGCACAACGAGAAAGCATATCATGCGGCAGTCCGGATGATGGAGCAGTACGGCAAGGCTGCTATTGTCCACCCCACCGGCACCGGAAAGAGCTACATTGCGTTCAAGCTGATCGAGGACAACCCGGACAAGGTTGTGATCTGGCTTTCTCCCAGTGAATATATCTTCAAGACACAGCTGGAGAGCCTGAAAAGGAACGACCCGGATTTTCCGCTGGCGACCGTCCATTTTTACACCTATGCGAAGCTGATGTGCTGTACCGAAGGCCAGCTTGCAGAAATCGCAGGACTTCAGCCCTCTTATATCATATTGGACGAGTTCCACCGTGCCGGTGCGGAATGCTGGGGCGAAAGCACGGTGGCTTTGTTAAAGTTATGCCCGGAGGCAAAACTGCTGGGGCTGACGGCGACAAACATCCGATATCTGGATAATAACCGCGACATGGCCGAAGAGCTTTTCGATGGCCGTGTTGCAAGTGAGATGACCCTTGGCGAAGCAATCGTCAGGGGTATTTTGCCTGCTCCGAACTATGTGACCACTGTCTATCAGTACCAGAAAGACTTGGCACGTTATCAGACAAGAGTGGATAATCTGCGTTCTGCTGGGATTCAGGACGTAAATCAAAAATATCTGGATGCCCTGCGCCGCGCCTTGGAACAAGCAGATGGATTAGACAAGGTTTTTGAACATCATATCACGAACAAGTCCGGAAAGTACATCGTGTTCTGCGCCAACAAGGAGCACATGGACGAAATGATCTCTCACGTGCCGGAGTGGTTTGCAAAGGTGAATGCGGAAGTGGCGGTGTACGAAGCTTATTCCGATGACCCTGGTACAGACAAGGCTTTTGCAGACTTCAAGACGGATGAGAGCGACAAGCTGAAGTTGCTGTTCTGCATCGACATGCTCAACGAGGGCGTTCATGTAGAAGGCATTTCAGGTGTCATCCTGTTCCGGCCCACCATTTCACCCACCATCTACAAGCAGCAGATTGGACGCGCTTTGACCGCTGGGGAAAATTCTACACCGCTTATCCTCGATGTAGTCAATAACTTCGAGGGTCTGTGCAGCATTGCGGGGTTACAGGGCGAGATGCAGGAGGCGGTCTACCGCCTGAATGCCAACGGTGAGGGCAACAAAATCATCACCGAACGTTTTGAGGTCATCGAGCAGGTGCATGACTGCCGGGTGCTGTTTGAGCGGCTGCAAGCAAGTTTGTCCTCTAGTTGGGACCATTATTTTTCGGAAGCAAGCATTTACTATGCGGAGCATGGCAATCTGAATATTCCAAAACGTTATACCACCCCGGCGGGATTGAGCCTTGGCGAGTGGCTGACGACCCAGCGCCGTGTTCGTGCGGGACAGATTCCGGGGAACTTGACCGAACAGCAAATCGCACGGCTGGACAGCATCGGGATGGAGTGGGGCAACCGCAACGATGCCGCATGGGAGCACGGCCTGGAAGAAGCGCGAAAATTTCGGGAACAGTTTGGGAATTTGCAGGTCCCGGCGAAATACAAAACGAAAAATGACTATCCTCTGGGAAAGTGGATCAACAATGCGCGGAAACGCCGAAACGATGGAAAGCTGACGGAAGAGCGCATTCGACAACTGGATCAGTTGGGAATGACATGGAGCGTATTTGATGCCAAATGGGAACAGGGATATGCACTTGCTATGAGTTATGCCGCCGAACACGGCAACTTGAATGTTCCTGTCAATTACACGACTGAAGAGGGCGAAAAGCTGGGTGCGTGGATTTTGAACCAGAGGGCAGCATATACAAAAGAAATGCTTTCCCAAGACCAAATCGGCCGTCTGGAAGAAATAGGAATCTATTGGGGAAACCGTAATGATCGCCAGTGGAACGAGGTCTATGGTGCCGCCAAGCGTTATTTTGAGGCAAATGGAAACCTTGATGTCCCGGTGGCCTATGTTTCACCGGAGGGCTATGCTCTTGGAAAATGGGTGCGGCGGCAGCAGTATGCGTATCGAAAACCAGAGAAAAGCAATGCAATCTTATCACAAGAGCGTATTGAGTTGCTGGAAGCTATTGGAATGCAGTGGGAGAAACCTGACCCGTGGCAGCACCGGTACGAGCTGGCGCAGGAATATAAAAGAGTTCATGGGAATCTGGATATTCCGGCAAAATACAAGACTGCGGATGGCATTTGGCTGAGCCGGTGGGTATATAACCAGAAGCGGCTGCTGCAAAGCGGGTCGGAAAAGTTGAGCGAAGAGCAAAAGAAAAAGCTAAAGGAGTTATTGGGGTATTATGTCAAAATTTCAGCATGATGTGATGTTGAAGATCGTAAAAATCATCGATCTGGTAATGATTACGATTCCGTTTGCACTTTGTTGGGAGCTGTATTATTCGTATCAGGTCTATGCAAAGTTTGGTTGGAAGGGCAACTGGGCCATGATCGGTCTGTTTGCGGTGTTGTTCTTTCTGTTAGGTAAAGTCTACGATGCGTTCTGGATGTCTTTGCAACGCATTTCAGAGTTGATCTACGGACAGGTACTGGCAGCCATGGCAACCGATGGCATTCTGTACATTGTCATCTGCCTGATGGCCCGGCGGCTCTGCAATATTCTGCCGGGCATCGCGGCGATTGCAGGACAGGTCGTGATGGCCTCAATCTGGGCGAAGTTGGCGCATGGATGGTACTTTAATACATTCCAGGCCCAGCCGACTGCAGTCGTTTATGATGTTCGTCATGGATTGGAAAAGCTCATCAATGAGTACGGTCTTTCAAAAAAATACGATGTCAAGATGACCTTGAACGTTGAGGAATGCCTGAACGACCTGAGCCTGCTGGATGGAATGCAGAGCGTGTTCATCAGCGGTGTCCACAGCCATGAGCGCAATATCATCCTGAAATACTGTGTGGGACAGGGCATCAATGTGTTTGTGATCCCTCGTGTGGGTGATGTGATTATGAGCGGTGCTCAGCCGATGCATATGTTCCATCTGCCCATGCTGCGTGTGGGTCGCTATATGGCAAGCCCGGAATTTCTCTTTGTGAAACGGGCAATGGACATTGTGATCTCACTGGCAGCACTGGTTATCCTGAGTCCGTTGTTTCTGATTACGGCTATTGCCGTCAAGTCCGATGGTGGTCCGGCTTTTTACAAGCAGGTTCGCCTTACCAAAGATGGCAAACCGTTCGAGATCCTGAAGTTCCGTTCTATGCGAGTGGATGCTGAAAAGGATGGTGTAGCACGCCTTTCCACCGGTGATAAAGATGACCGCATCACGAAGGTGGGCCACGTCATTCGTGCCTGCCGTCTGGACGAGCTGCCCCAGCTTCTCAATATCTTGAAGGGTGATTTGTCTATTGTAGGCCCTCGTCCGGAGCGCCCGGAGATCGCCGCCCAGTATTGTGAGGAGATGCCGGAGTTTGCGCTGCGCTTGCAGGCTAAGGCTGGTCTGACCGGTTATGCACAGGTATACGGAAAATACAATACGACACCGTATGATAAGCTGCAGATGGATCTGATGTACATTGCGCATCCCAGTTTGATTGAGGATCTGAAGATCATGCTGGCAACGGTGAAGATTTTGTTTATGCCGGAGAGCACGGAAGGCGTGGCAGAGGGTGCGACTACGGCGATGGGGCAGAAAAAGTGTGAGGAGAGCAGCAAATGAAAAAAGCAGTCATGTTGATCAACGATACGACCTATGCATTTAATTTGCGTGGTGCTGTTATCGAGAAGTTGGTTGATGAAGATTTTGAAGTGGTAATTGTCGGTCAGCTGTTGAAGCATCAGGATAGACTAAAGGCAATGGGTGCCAAGTTGATTGGCGTTGAAACTGGCCGTCATGGCACCAATCCTATCTCGGATCTGCAGTTGATGCATGCCTACAAGAAAATTCTGAAAGCTGAAAAGCCTGATGTTGTTCTTACATATAATATCAAGCCGAATGTGTACGGTGGTATGGCGTGCCAGCAGTTAAAGATTCCGTATCTTCCGAATGTAACCGGTCTTGGTACTCCGGTGGAAAATCCCGGTCCTTTGCAGGCACTGACGACCCGGCTTTACAAGATGGGCGTGGCTGGTGCAAGCTGCATTTTTTTCCAGAACAGCGAAAATCAGCGCTTCTTTGAAACACACAAGATGATGCCGAAGCATGCGAAGATCCGGTTGCTGCCGGGTTCCGGCGTAGATCTGGAGAGCCATCCGGCGTTCCCGTATCCGGAAGGCGAGACGGTGCATTTCCAGTTTACATCCCGAATCTTGAAGGAAAAGGGAATCGACCTGTATCTTGCTGCGGCCAAACGAATCCATGCGGAGTACCCCAACACAGTGTTCCATATCTGCGGCGGTTGTGACGATCCTGCCTATGAAGAGATCTTGAAGCAGGCACAGAAAGCTGGAGATGTGGTCTATCATGGCCAGCAGAAGGATATGATTCCATTCCTGAAACAGGCGAGCTGCATCGTGCATCCGTCCTACTATCCAGAGGGAATGAGCAACGTGCTCTTGGAGGGTGCGGCCAGTGCCCGACCCATCATTGCCACAGACCGTGCAGGCTGCCGGGAAACAGTGGAAGATGGAGTGACCGGATTCCTGATTCCCATTCAGGATGAGGAAGCTCTAGTCCATGCATTGGAACGATTTATGCAGATGACGCCAGAGCAGCGGAAAGCCATGGGTCTGGTCGGCCGTGCAAAGATGGAACGGGAATTCGACCGAAAAATCGTTGTGAAAGCATATTTGGAAGAGATTCAAGCGTTGGAGGGTAACGATGAATAAATACATCAAGGCGGTATTTTGTGTTCCGCTTGCAGGAATCAAGTATGCCATTCTGAAGATTGAGAATGGGGGACGATTCCATGCTGCCTTTCCGGCAATTATGTCGCCGATGACTGAAGTCACCGTAGATGGAAAATCCGAACTGCGCATTGCGAAAAAGTTGAAAATGCATAATGGCGCAAAGATCCGCGTTCGCAAAGGCGGAAAACTGGAAATTGGCAAAAACTTTGGAATGAGCAATGGCTGTGTTGTTACTGCCTACGACCATATTAAAATCGGTGACAATGTGATGCTTGGTCCCAATGTTCTGATTTATGATCAAGATCATGATTATCAGGCTGAGGGAGGCGTTTCAGCTATGAAATTCAAAACTGCACCGATTACGATTGGTAACAATGTCTGGATCGGTGCCAATGCCTTGATTCTCCGGGGAACAACGATTGGGGATAATACTGTCGTCGGGGGAGGAACAGTCGTCAAAGGGGACTTCCCGGCAAACAGCGTGATTATTCAAAAACGGACAACGGAGGTTCGGCAGCAGCATAATGGAATCAATCAGAGTATTACATAATATCGCAAGTCTTCACTTTGGCGGGTCACAGGCATTTGTGATGAATATTTATAACAACATTGACCGAGAAAAGGTTCAATTTGATTTTGTTGTTACGCCAGAGGAAAGGAAAGATTTATACAGTCAGGTGGAACAAATGGGAGGACGAATTTTTGTCTGCCCAAAGTATACTGGGAAAAACCATTTTGCATACTGTAAGTGGTGGGATGATTTCTTTACGGAACATCCGGAATATCATGTGATTCATGGACATGTGCGGAGTACGGCATCTATCTATCTGAAAATTGCAAAAAAGCATGGACTGGTAACAATTGCACACAGCCATAGCACCTCAAACGGAAGTGGCATTTCTGCTATCGTGAAGGATATGTTGCGACTTCCAATTCGGCATACAGCGGATTATTTGTTTGCTTGCTCCGACAAAGCAGGCAAATGGTTGTATGGAGAAAAGGCTACGGAACAGCCGAATTACCGGATGATTCCAAATGGCGTAGATTTGAGGCGCTTTGCGTTTTGTGAGGAAAAGCGGCAGCAGATGCGTCAGGATCTTGGAATTGCCGAAGATACTTTTGTTCTGGGACACATCGGGCGGTTCACAGTTCCCAAGAATCATCAATTCTTGATGGAGTTGTTCGCAGAGTACCACGAAGAGAACCCCAATAGCAAATTGCTCTTGGTAGGTGATGGCGAGTTGTTTGGAACAGTGCAGCAACAATGCACGCAACTCGGGATACGAGATGCTGTCATCATGGTCGGAAGTAAAACCAACACAGAGGATTATTATCAGGCTATGGATGTATTTGTGTTTCCATCCTTGTGGGAGGGACTTCCGGTTTCTGTAGTAGAGGCTCAGGCAAACGGTCTTCACTGCCTCCTTTCTGATGTGATAACGCACGATGTTGACTTGACAGACCAAGTGAAGTATCTTACATTGGCTAATAAAAAGGTATGGCTTTGTGAGGTTGCGAATCTTCAGAGAAAACATCGAATTGCTGCCACAACAGAGAATATGGCGAAGCTGCAACCGTTTGATGCAACAGTGGTTGCAAAGCAACTTCAAAGTTTTTATCTGGAACAGGATGAAAGGGCAAGAAAATGAGTCAATATATATTGCGCCTGGACGATGCCTCCGATTATATGGATGTTAAAAAGTGGCAGCGGATGGAGGAACTTTTAGACCAGTATGGAATTAAGCCGTTGGTCGGAGTTATTCCGGACAATCTGGATTCATCTCTTACCGATACGTATGAACAAGACCCTGAATTCTGGGATAAGACTGCACGCTGGAAAGAAAAAGGCTGGGAGCTGGCACTTCATGGTTGCTATCACAAGTACACGACCAAGGAAGGTGGCATCAACCCGGTAAACCAAAGAAGTGAATTTGCAGGTGTCCCACTGGACAAGCAGAAAGAAATGATTCGGCACGGTGTTGATGTTTTGAAAGGCCATGATATTGAGCCGAAAGTGTTTTTTGCTCCTTCACATACATTTGATGAAAATACACTGGTGGCTTTGAAGGAAGAATCCGATATTCGAATCATCAGCGATACTATTGCAAATGATGTGTATTTTGAAAACGGCTTCTACTTTATTCCACAGCAGTCCGGGCGGGTAAGAAAGCTACCGTTTAAAGTGGTGACGTTTTGCTATCATCCCAATATGATGAAAGATGATGATTTTGATGTTCTTGAACGGTTTCTCAAAAAAAACGCCGAGAGTTTTAGAATATCGATTACTGTAGGCAAAAAAAGAGGGCGGAATCTGTTGGACAGGGCTTTACGGGAACTGTATTTCCTGAGAAGATGACACATAGCTTGTCAGATGGAGCTTATTATGGATATGGACAAAAACAAAATAGATTGCATACACGTTGCCGTGATTGGAGGGGCTCATCATAATACACTCGGCGTGATTCGATCTTTAGGTGAGCAGGGTATCAAAAGAGAAAATATACATGTGCTCCTAATCGGAGACCATATTACAAATAGAAACATTATTTCTACCAGTAAATACGTGTTAGCACGGAATGTCAGTCACAATGAGTCTTGCGAAAAAATAGTCATGTGGTTAAGAAAACTGGCGGAGGATGGAAAAAAAAGGGTGGTTGTGTGCTGCTCTGATGGAGCCTCTGAGGTAGTAATATCAAATAAGCAAGAGCTATCGGACAACTTTTATTTACCATCGAGCAAAATTGACATTAGTCAGTTAATGGAAAAAAATGTACAAGATGCAGTTGCAATAAGTTGTGGACTTCATGTTCCTCAAAGCACCGTTATTACACAGGGAAACGATTTTAAATGGAATCGGTTTCCGTGTATAACAAAGCCCTTAAAAAGCGTTATTGGTGCGGGGAAATGCGATATTTGCATTGCGTCTTCTTATAGTGAATTGGAATCCATACTTGGGAAAATTGAAGCCAAAGAAGTTCAAATTCAGGAGTTCATTTTAAAGAAAATGGAATTCCAGTTGATTGGATGCTCCCTAGATGGTGGAGAGACGATTATTATCCCCGGGTACACGAGGATTTTGCGGCAGCCACGCAATACAAACACGGGTTATCTAGAGTATTCGCCGATTGAAGGTCTTGATTATGATTCAGAAGCAGTTCATGAATTCATAAGAAAGATAGGTTATAGCGGCTTATTTAGTGTTGAGTTCATCCGTGATGAAAATAATAAGGATTATTTTCTTGAAATTAATATGCGCAACGATGGAAACGCCTACTGTGTAAAGAGTGCTGGCGTAAACCTCCCGTTTATATGGTGCTACTATTCGGTGTTTGGGCAACTACCGAAGTTGTCACTGACTTTTAGCAACTCAATTCGATTTATTCCGGATTTTAATGACTTAAAGGTTGCACTGTCGCAAAAAAAGATTTTGGAGTGGTTTGCTGATTTTGCTAAAGCTGATTCGCATTCTATTTTCAATTCAAAGGATATTAGACCTTTTTTTGTCGAAATCGAGAATCAAATAAAGAGACATATTTAACAGTTTGATTGTAAAAATTATACGAATATTCACAAGAGAGAACAGACATGAGTAAGATTGTATTTTATGTAAATGCTATAAATGGCGGCGGCGCAGAGCGTGTCATGGTAAACTTGGCAAAATATTTTTCTGAAAATGGATACGACACTACTTTGGTCACGTCTTTCCGGGATACATGGGAGTATCCGCTTGCGGCGACTGTAAGACGACTTACGCTGGAAGAAGAGGAAATCAAGCAATCCAGAATAAAAAGAAATTTTAGCAGAATCAAGAAATTGAGAGATTTATGCAAATCTGAGAAGCCCGACATACTTGTTTCTTTTATGGAAGAGCCGAATTTTCGTACAATATTAGCGACAAGAGGATTGCCTGTAAAAACACTGGTTTCTGTTCGGAATGATCCTAACAAGGAATATGCAGGAAAAATAGGGCAGTTTGTAGGCAAAGTGTTGCTTCCGATGGCGGATGGCTGTGTGTTCCAGACAAGCGATGCACAAAAGTGGTTTCCGGAGCGCTTACAGAAAAAATCACGAATCATCTATAACGCCGTTAAGGAAGAGTTTTACCAAGTGGAGCGCACACCAGTGCGAGGTGAGATTGTTACCTGCGGTCGCCTGACGGAGCAGAAAAATCATAAGTTGCTGATAGACGCATTTGCGGAGGTGCAGAAAATCTATCCCTTTGCAACACTAAAAATTTATGGAGAAGGCGTACTTCGGGAAAAGCTCCAGAATCAGATCGAGTCACTGAATCTTAATGAAAAAGTTTTTCTGATGGGAGCCACCAATGATGTAGCAAAAGCGCTCCAAACGGCAGATTTGTTTGTGCTTTCTTCTGATTATGAGGGAATGCCCAATGCACTGATGGAGGCGATGGCGGCTGGCGTACCGTGTATCTCTACAGATTGTCCTTGTGGTGGGCCAAGGGAGCTATTTGGAGAGGATGCTTCCGATAAACTGGTTCCGTGCAATGATTCTGCACAACTGTCGGAAGCGATTTGTAAAGTTCTAGAAACCACTAAAGATGGCATGACGGAAAAAAGGCATGCCGAAACATTTAAGCCAGACAGGGTTAATCAAATGTGGAAAGATTATGTCCACAATATAATTTGTTTATCTAGATGAGATCAAGAGGGCTACAATGTGAAAAAATCGTTACGAGGAAATGATAATGGAAAATAAAAGAACTGGCTTAAAAAAAATTGTCGGAACAGTTCTGATTTTGTTTTTTTCGATGTATACATGCAGGAGCCTTTATCTGGCATTCGATAAAGACAGTTACTCGCCAATATATGCGTTTCTTTCGCTAAGCATTGCAAGACTATGTGTGCCGCTTGGATGTCTGTTTCTATTGTGTGAACGAAAAGTAAAGCAATATGATTTGGCATTGGTGATACTGCCTTTATCATACTGGTTGATGCAAATGGTACACACTTACGGCAGCTATCAGGGCGGTGGAGAACTTACCTTCATCACGTCCGTAATATTTGTTCTTTTACCAACAAGAGTAAAGAAACAAATATTTCAATGTGTCTATCAAATTATCCAGCTTAATAATATCATATCTATTATTTTATGGATTGATTTTTTTCTATTTAATCATGCCGGATTTCAAAGAGTTCTTTTTTATGCTCAAAGTGGTTTGGAAACAGCATATTACTATAAATGTGGTATATTTGCAATTTATACCTATGGTGATCACACTTATCGGTTGTGCGGAATATTCAATGAACCTGGTGCGTTGGGAACTGCATGCGCTTTACTTTTTATCTGTACATTTAGCAAAACTAAATGGTGGGAAAAACTTCTTCTTCTTACTGCAGGAGCGCTCACTGTTTCATTTGCTTTTGCACTGCTGATTTTAGGATTCGTGGCTGTTTATCTTTGTCAAAAAAAGCCTTCCAATATTATTTATATTATAGGTATTATTTTGATGGTTTTTCTCGTGTTGCCAAACATAGATTTTCATAATAATGCGATAAACGAGCTTGTGGGGAGATTTGCCATCACAAAGTCTGGATTGGCAGGGGACAATCGAACGAACAGTGTATTTGATGCAGAATATGCAGAATTTTCAAATTCCATCTATTATTGGCTTGGAATGGGAAGCGGAGCGGTATTGGCTTCCGGTGTAGCAAGCTATAAAAGCAGTTTTATGGTTCCCTTTGGAATTATAGGAACCAGCTGGTTATTGGGCAGTTGGCTGTTTGCGGCATTGAAATGTAGCAAACGAGATAAAATGTGTTTGATCTACGTAATGTTCTTTTTTTTATCCTTGTATCAAAGGCCGTATGCTATCATATCAATTTGGGGATATATTTTTCTTTTTGGCGGAATCGAGTGGCTGAAAGATTCAACAAACAATATTGTAGGTGAAACCTAATGATTAAAGTTGTCCATTTTATTCATGGCTTAAATATGGGTGGTGCGGAGACTTTAGTGAAAGACTATGCATTGTTGATAGATAAAAACAAATTTGAAACTATAGTGCTTTGTTTGAATCATGAAAATTCACCCTATGAAAAGATGCTGGAAGAGTCTGGAATCAAGGTAATTTGTTTACGAGACCGGATGCCATTGGGATATAAAAAGGGACTTGTGGCAAAGGTTGTAAATCACTATGAACTTTATTTTGAAGTACGTAAAGTTTTACGGACATTAAAACCTGATATTTTGCACGTACATTTGGAACTAAATAGATATGTGAGCTTTTGCCGACTGCCAAAGACAACCCGTATTTTTTACACAAATCATCACACGGTTGCCAGATGGAAAGAAGAAAAAGCAGACGTTCGTGCGATGAGAAAGCTGATTCGAACCTATCCAACACGAATCATTGCCCTTACGCAGGAGATGAAGAAGGAAATCGATACATTATTTAATGTGGAGAGTACAGCTGTCCTAAATAATGGTATTGATTTAAGCCGGTATGAAGAATGCATAGATAGGAACAAAAAGCGTAAAGAATTAGGGGTGCCGGTAAATGCGTTTGTAGTGGTTCATATCGGACGGTTTAATCCTATCAAAAATCATATGTTTTTAATTGACGTGTTTGAACAAATCAAGAAAAAAAAGCCCGAAGCATTCTTGTTGATGGTTGGCAAAGGAGATACGGAAAAGGAAGCCTGGATAGAGCTGAATAAAAAACATCTAGAAAAGTCAGCAATGATATTGCACGATCGCAAAGATGTGCCAGAAATTCTTCTTGCTTCAGATGCAGCGCTCTTCCCATCCATTTCGGAAGGTCTCGGCATTGCAGTAATTGAAATGCAGGCAGCAGGCTTACCATGTGTTGCATCAAAAGGGGTGCCTCAAACGGCAAAGGTCTCAAATAAAATACGTTTTCTGGGATTAGATCAAGGGCCAAAGGCTTGGGCGAATGAGTTACTTGTGTTGACAAAGGAAGATAAACCTATTCAATATGAGAATCTGCAAGAATGGGACATCAGGCAAAATGTGAAAGAACTAGAGAAAATGTATGAAGAGGCCATGAGAAATGTCTGATAGTAGAACTAAAAATACAACACGAAATATCTTTTCAGGATTGATCTATCGAGGAGTCACAATTTTACTTCCTTTTATTAACCGAACCGTAATTCTTACAGTTCTAGGTGCGGAATATACAGGTCTTTCCAGTCTCTTTACATCAATTCTGGGGGTGTTGAATCTAGCCGAACTTGGGTTTAATACAGCTGTTGTCTATTGTATGTATAAACCAATGGCGGAACAGAATTGGAATCAGATTTGCTACTATCTGACGTTGATTCGTAAAGTTTATAATATTGTTGGAACCGTTGTCTTTGGCAGCGGTCTCTGCATTATGCCATTTCTTCGTTATTTGATTAGTGGAAATTATCCACAGGAAATCGATCTGTACGCTTTGTATTTCTTGTACCTTGTAAATTCAACGATTAGTTATTATTTATTTGCATATAAAGAAACTCTCCTTTTAGCAGATCAGCGTAGTGATATTACGAACAATATCCGCACGGTAGTAGATACACTCCGTTATCTGATACAATTTACATTTCTGCTGATTACAAAGAATTTCTATAGTTATGTAGTGATTCAAATTGCAGGAACAATTTTTTCGAATTTGCTGATTCAGAAGAGTACGAAAGCGCGTTATCCTAATATTGTCTGTCAGAAAAATCTGAAGCTAAAGGTTCCAGAAGAGATGAAAAAGCAGACAAAGGCGTTAATGATTGACAGGCTCTGCAACACCTTTCGTAATTCATTTGATAGCATTGTCATCTCCTCTTTTTTTGGCCTTGTAGAAACAACTGTTTATGGAAACTATTATTATATTTATTCTGCCGTATATGGTGTTCTCTCGGTTATAGGAAACTCATTGGCAGGAAGTGTCGGTAATAGTATTTCTTGTGAGTCTGCAGAAAAAAATTATCATGACCTTAGAAAATTTCAATTTCTATTTTCTGGCTTGAACATAATTTGCACAACATGTATGGTAGCAATGTACCAACCATTTATGCAAATTTGGGTCGGAAGAAGACTGATGCTTTCGGATAGAGATATGCTGTTGTTTTGCCTGTATTTTTATTTAATCAATATGAACAATATTAGGAACCAGTATATTGATGGAACAGGAATGTGGAACGCTTTAAAATGGAGTTATATTCTAGAGGCATTTGGAAATTTATTCTTGAATATTATATTGGGAAAGTTATTTGGCGTTACTGGCATTCTGTGTGCGACGATATTTACAATTGCTATATTCAATTATTCCGTTCGGACACATAAACTATTCAAAACATATTTCATGGGAAAAGATGAAATACGTTACAACTTAGATCAGGTTCAATATGCGCTAATTGCATTGACATCATCAGCAATCGTATATGTAATTTGTACCTGCTTACCTTTTGACGGAATCGTACAGCTCGTAGTGTGTGGGCTGATTGCAGTGGTTGTTGCAGGTACGCTGTTTTGGGTTGCGTTTCTGAAAACGAAACGATTTACAGAAGCAAAGCAAATGATAGTTCAAATTATATTAACAATGGTGACAAAAAAATAAATAGGAGAGTGTGAGGCAAATTTATAGTAAAGGAAAATTATTTGTTTCCAATCGAGTTTGGTTTGAAACAGCAGAGAGTGTTAAGACAGGGTATGACAATTTGTTTGTCAATGTAAATCCAGTTAAGCTTTCACAAACTTGAAAATATCCGTGTGTCGCGCGGAAACAAATGACATTAATTTCGGATATTTCAATGTGAAATACAGTTGGACGGGCAAATAAATATCTTCACTGGAATGATTGGCTTTTGCTGAAAGAGATGGGAGTAAAGGAATACGACTGGGGAGGGATTGCTTCATGCGATGAACCAAATGGAATTGATCGATTTAAGATGCCATTTGGTGGACGATACAACGAGGATTATAAACTTTATGCTGCTTTTTTTTTTACGTGCAAAAGTATAGCAAAAGATGCGAAAAATGATGAGTAAGTGAGCGCAAATTAATAGAATTGCAATTTTTTTGGGGAAACAAAAATGGAACAGTACAAAAACAAATATTGGGATGAAAATAGGGATGTAAAAATAACTGTTTTGACCCCGACATATAATCGAAAAGATACGCTGTTAAGGACAATCCGGTCAATCGAAAACCAGGTTTTTTCAGACTGGGAGTATATCATTGTAAATGATGGGTCGACAGATAGTACAGATAAAGTGGTAGAACAATTTATGCAGACCACAAAACATCCAGTGCTGTATATTAAGAAGGAGAATGGTGGAGTACATACAGCAAGAAATATTGGCTTTAAAAATGCGCGAGGAGAACTTTTGATAAATCTGGATTCAGATGATGAGTTGGTTCCAGAAGCGTTGAAGGTCTTTTGGGATACATGGGAAAAAATTCCACATATTGATAAGGCAAAGTACCGGGAAGTGGTTGCACAATGCAAAGATGAATCTGGAAAGAGAGTAGGTCAACCTTTTCCCCAAAATATAAATCAGCTTCCATGGGATAAGGCGCGGAAGATTTGTTATGAATCTGGTGAAGAACATGTTGCGTGCTTTGTAGCAGATGTTATGAAAAGAAATCTATTCCCGGAACCAGAGGGTGTAACCTTTATGACGGAGAATATTCTGTGGCGAAAGTTGGATCAAACATATTGTGCGTATTACATTAATGATATGTTGAGAATTTATCATCAAGAAGGTAATGATCACTTGTCGTCTGGACTTTCCGCAGGGCATAAAAAGACAATTCAAAATTGTAAAAATGCACTATGGGAGAGTACACAGTTTCTTAATGATTGGAAAATTTATCAGGATGGCGGAAGCTATGCAAAAGAGTTGCTGAGATACTGTATCATGAACCATATTTTGCGTCAGGATGCGACACAACAGAAATTTCGAAAAGGATGTGCACTAAAGGGAGTAAAAAACAAGTGTCTGTTTTATCTGATGTGGTTTCCCTCAATATCTGCGGCAAAGCTCTATCAAAAGAAAAAAATGAAGAGATGAAATTTAAAGATGAGAAAAATTTTAGTTCGATTTGATGATATCTGCCCAACGATGGATTGGAGTCAGTGGAATCGTGCGATGAAAATTTTGAAGCTGTATCACGTGAAACCGCTGATAGGTGTAATTCCAGACTGTCAAGATCCAGATTTATTAATTGATCCACCGCAGAGGGATTTTTGGGATTACCTTAAGTCGTTACAGGCTGATGGTTTTGCAATTGCAATGCACGGATATCTTCATGTATATGACACAGCTGTACGTGGAATTGTGAATGATACATTCCGTTCGGAATTTGCTGGACATAGCTATGAGGAGCAATATGAAAAAAATCGAAAAGGAAAAGAAATACTGGCTTCTCATGGAATCCAAACAGACATTTTCTTTGCACCAGCACATTCCTATGATGAAAATACTTTAAGGGCACTATCCGCAAATGGCTTTAAATACGTTTCAGACGGAAAAAGCAGTAAGCCATTTGTTCATGAAGGGATTATATGTATTCCGTGTCGATCAGGTGGGTGCCCTCGAATTGGAAAATATGGATGTTATACGGCTGTATTTCACGCGCATGAATGGAAACGACCAGATAAGAAAGATTGCTATGATCAGCTGAAAACTTTATGCGAAGAATATTCTGAGGAAATTGTAGATTTTAAAGAATATGCAAAACAAAAGACTGGAATTCCGTTTGTGGAATATATGGATGAAAAAATGTATATTTTCTATGAAAATAAGATAAAGGTAGCATTGCGCCCAATGGTTCATGTGATTAAATCAGTGTTAAGAAATATAAAAGAAAAAAATCAAAGGCTGGCTTGATAAATGGGTGTGTAAGAGAGCTTATATCACTGCCAATGGTCAATCCAAAAGTTTAAAAGGAGTTGTTTATATGCAGAGTAATGTTGTTTTCATTACCGGTTCCTCCGGTTTTATCGGCTCCAACCTTGCCAAACGCATCCTGACCACTGAGCCGGATACCAAGGTCATTGGTTTGGACAACATGAACGATTATTATGATGTTCGTATCAAGGCGGCTCGTCTGGCAGAGCTTCAGAAGTTCGAGAACTATACCTTTATCAAGGGCAACCTTGCGGATAAAGTTCTCATCAACAGTATTTTTGAGCAGTATCACCCAGACATTGTGGTCAATCTGGGCGCTCAGGCTGGTGTTCGCTATTCCATCACCAACCCGGATGCCTACATCGAGAGCAACGTGATTGGCTTCTATAACATTCTGGAAGCCTGCCGCCACTATCCCGTGGAGCATCTGGTGTATGCATCTTCCAGCTCCGTCTACGGTAGCAATAAGAAGGTGCCCTACTCCACCGACGATAAGGTGGACAACCCGGTATCCCTGTATGCGGCCACCAAGAAGTCCAATGAGCTGATGGCACACGCTTACTCCAAACTCTACAACATTCCCTCCACCGGTCTGAGGTTCTTCACGGTGTATGGCCCTGCCGGTCGTCCGGACATGGCATATTTTGGATTTACCAATAAGCTGGTGAACGGCGAAACCATTAAGATCTTCAACTACGGCAACTGCAAACGTGACTTTACCTATGTGGACGATATCGTAGAAGGCGTTGTCCGCGTGATGGCAAAGGCTCCGGAAAAGAAGAACGGCGAGGATGGCTTGCCCATTCCGCCCTATGCAGTCTACAACATTGGCAACTCTAATCCGGAAAACTTGCTGGATTTTGTGCAGATTCTGTCTGAGGAGTTAGTACGTGCCGGTGTGCTGCCTGCGGACTATAATTTTGAGGCACATAAGGAACTGGTGCCCATGCAGCCCGGCGATGTGCCTGTCACCTTTGCAGACACCGAGCCGCTGGAGCGTGATTTTGGCTTTAAGCCTCATACTCCGCTGCGCGATGGCCTGCGGAAGTTTGCTGAGTGGTATAAAAAGTTCTATATGGAATAAAGCGGTGGGAGGAATTATATGCGCTGCGAGGAAAGATTCTACGAAATATATGGAAAAGATCCCGTGGGCATCAGCTTTTGCCCCTATCGGATTTGCCCTATTGGTGCCCATAGTGATCACAACTTAGGAAAGATCACAGGACTTGCGATTGATAAAGGAATCCATATTGCATACAAGCCAAAGATGAATGGCGTTGTTGAAATGTGCAGCCTGCAATTTCCCAAACGTGCGCAGTGGCACATCCGTGAAATTGGGGAAAAGACGGGTGACTGGGCAGATTATCTGCGAGGTGCAACCTGGGCTTTGAGCAATCGGTTTCCGCTGACAGTTGGTCTCTGTGGAGTGATAGAAGGTTCTTTGCCTATCGGAGGGCTTTCTTCCTCTGCAGCTGTGATTCTGTCTTTTTTGGAGGCGCTATGTCAGGTCAATGGAATCAAGCTGAGTTCTTCAGCGCTGATCAGCATTGCGTTCGAGGCAGAAAAAAAATATGTGGGTGTTAATGTAGGAACCCTGGATCAGAGCTGCGAGGTTCTGAGTAAAAAAGACCACTTGCTGTATCTGGACTGCAAAGATAACAGCTACGAGCTGATTCCCACGAATCCCAACATGAAGCCCTACAAGATTGCGGTATTTTTCAGCGGTTTGGAGCACAGCTTGGCTGGCTCTAAATACAATATGCGAGTGGATGAGTTGCGTTCAGGCATTTACGCCTTGCAGGCTTTTGCGGGTCTTGACTACGGAAAGTTCAATGAAGCTAACGCCCGGGATGTTTCGTATGAGATCTACCAGACCTATAAAGATAAGCTGCCGGTGCAATGGGCAAAACGTTGTGAACATTGGTATACCGAGTTCAAGCGTGTGGAAGCTGGTGCGGAAGCATGGCGGCGAGGCGATTTGGAGGAGTATGGACGCCTGTCCTTTGAATCTGGCTGGAGCAGCATCCACAACTGGGAGTCCGGTGCGCCGGAGCAGATCAAACTCTACGAGATTATGAGGGAGACCGCTGGCATTTACGGTGGACGTTTCAGTGGCGCTGGCTTCAAAGGATGCTGTATGGCGCTGATTGACCCCAACAAGGTGGATAACATTCAGGAGGAAGTGGAGCGAAAGTATCTCACTGCATTCCCGGAGATGTGTGGTAAGTACAGTTTCCATCTGTGCGAGAGTGCGGACGGCGTAGGGCATAAGACGGAGGACTAATATGAAGTGCTTGATTTTGGGCGCGGGATACGCAACCCGCCTATATCCCTTGACCGAGAACTTTCCCAAACCCTTGCTGAAGGTAGGGGATAAGACCATCTTGGACTGGCTGGTGGATGACATTGATACCGCTGGTTTGGTAGATACCTATGTGGTCATCAGCAATCACAAGTATGCCCATCATTTTGAAAACTGGGCGGCTACCAAGAAGCAAAATATTCAGGTGGTAGACGATGGAACCAGCAGCAATGAGACCCGGCTTGGTGCTGTGTGTGACGTGCAATTTGCCATTGACCAGCTGGGGCTGGACGATGACCTGCTGGTGATCGCCGGCGACAATGTGCTGGATTTCTCTCTTTCCAAATTTGTGGCTTATGCCCAACAGAAGAAAACCTCCTGTATAATGCGCTATTATGAACCAGAGGAAAAGAAGCTCATAAAGTGCGGTGTGGTGGAGCTCGACGATCAGGACAAGATCCTTTCCATGGAAGAAAAGCCTGCCCAGCCCAAGAGCCACTGGTGCTGCCCTCCCTTCTATGTGTACACTCGGGCAGATGCCAGAAAGGTCAAAGATGCAATTGCACAGAAGAAGTGTGGTACCGATGCTCCGGGCAGCTTTATTGCATGGCTGTGCACGGTAGCGGATGTGCATGCTATGGAGATGCCGGGCAAGCGGTATGACATTGGCAATCTGGAAAGCTATCAGCAGGTTCAGCAGGAGTATCAGGGAATCAAGGCATAAAAGACAACACAGTGAGATTCTGTGGCTAGAATATAAGTTGAAATTATTAGATTTGAATTGATACTAGAGGGCTTCAGATGATTACTATTGATGAGGCGGCAAAGAAGTGGAGCTGCAGCAAAAATACGGTTTTGTCTTATGTTTATAAAAGATACATTACTGGCATGTGTGTAGATGGCGAGACGCTGCTGTTACCCGATATTGAAAAGCCTTATATTCCGCGCAAACGTATCGACGGCAGTTTGGATTATTACAGGGCACTCTTGCGAACAATTCAGAGAGAACGGTTTATTGATGAGCATATATTAGGCATATCCAAAGAAAAGTTTAATGCATGCATAGAAGAACTCGAGAGTGCGGGATATATAAAAAAAGTGGAGCCGGATGCAGGCATATCGGGACATATTTTGACGGCAAAGGGAAACGATGAACTAAACAGGAAAAGAGAAATATCAATTATAAAAGAGTTGAGTCTCCAGCCTCAGATTGGTTTAATAAATGTTCAAAATTCGTTCAGTGGATCTGTTGTATAAGATAAGATCGTTATCCCTGTGAAAGGGAAACTGAGAAAATGTCGGCCAGCGGTGTAAGTGCAGATGAGATCCTCGCAAAGCTGAAATAAATATTTTAGAGCCGTGTGAATCAGTCGGAGCGTAGAGTTATAGCTCTGGCAGTTCACGCGGTTTTCTTATATAAATGGTAATTGGTGTGACTCGGAACGAATAGAACTGTTCCATATCGAACGAAATGATTACATTTCCCGCACCATGGCTCAAAATCACGTCCGGAGAAATTTCAGTTAATCAGCAGGAACATGTTGGCAATCTAGCTGTCATAGAGCTTCTGGGGAGAGTGCCTGGGAGAGCTGCTGCCCCGGCGGAAGCCCTAGGCCTCAGGCGCTCGAACCGTGGAATACCGTAAGAATATACGCTGAAATCTGAAAAATGCAGGTCAGAAGCGAAACGGATTGAATCCTTGCAAATGACGCTGAAACGTGATATAATCGTAGTACGAACAAACCGGTTTTGGTACGACAACGGTATGTTCTGGTACTGTAACTGTTGTTACGAAACTGTGAAGAACTACTTGGAAAAGTGCAAAAATTCAGCGTAGCTGCGACGACACCTATCAGGTTCAGGTCGTGTCCTGGTACGACAACGAGAACTCCTACACCTCTCAGATGGTTCGTACCATTAAGTACTTCGCTGAGAACTGCTGATCGGAGTTTCTCCTGAGCTGAATAAAGCTTGACTGCGCCCTTTCTCTTGTGTGATGCGAGAGAAAGGGCGCTTTTTGCTGACCATTTTGGGCGCGATAAGGCGCTTTCGTAAAATGGCGCGATCCATTTGTAGTGATCCGACAAATGCAGCACGCATTCGATCTCCATCTATTGCAACCCTTCTCCCGATATGATAAAATGGTAAAAATAAATGGAGACAACGAAACAGTATGATTACGAAACGTGAAAAACTGCAGTATGGATACCTGTTTCTGATTGATCTGCTCTCTCTGGTTCTCAGCATTGGGCTGGCGTGGGGGCTGACCGCAGGTGTTCTGCACAAGATGGGAGACTTCCAGCTGGACGATCTGGTAGAGGCCTGTTTCTTGTTGCTGCTGGCCTATATTCTGACTTTTTTTACATTTGATCAGAGCGAAAATATCGTGAACCGCACGCCGGTCCGTGAAGTTGAAATTGCGGTGCGGTTCAATTTTTTGCTGACCCTCATTGATGCGGCCTGTCTGGCGCTGACCAAGGCTCCCATGCTGCACTCCCGCTATTTTCTGGTGTTTGTGCCCGTCATCGATGTCTTTGTGATGACGGGCGCTCATGCTGTCCTCAAAAAGATGCTGGTGCGCTCCCGCTATACCAAGGGGATCCAGAGCCTTGTGGGGGTGGTGACCACGCAGGAAAACGCAAGCCCTATCCTGGAAGAATTGAAAAAGGACTGGTCCAAGCGTGTGACCGGCCTTGCCATTCTGGAAGCTGCCCCGGAGCAGCTTCACACTGAGATCGATGGGGTGAAGATCGAGGCGAACTTCGATAATTTCATGGACTGGCTGCGGCAGGCAGCGCTGGATGAAGTGTATCTGGATGTGGCGCAGGAGAGCGAGGAAAACATGCTGCCCTACCTCGAGGAGATGGAGAGCATGGGCCTGACGGTCCATTTTCGCCTGCCGGTGCTGGATCGGATCGAAAAAGCCTGCTGCGATGAGACCAGTGCAGTGCGCATCAGCCGGGAACTGAGCCGCTGTGCGGGCGGCAATGTTGTGACGATGGGCACGGTGGAACTCAAGCTGCGGGATCAGGTGCTGAAGCGGACCATGGATATCGTAGGCGGCATCGTGGGGTGTATCATCAGCATCCCCATCATTGCGTTGGTGGCCATTCCGCTCAAGCTGGAAAGCCCCGGCCCGCTGATCTTCAAGCAGCGCCGGGTGGGCCGGAATGGACGTGTGTTCTACATCCACAAGCTGCGCAGCATGTATGTGGACGCGGAGGCACGCAAAAAGGAGCTGATGGCCCAGAACGAAATGAACGGCCTGATGTTCAAGATGGAGGATGATCCCCGAATCACCCGGGTGGGGCGCTTTATCCGGCGCACCAGCATCGATGAGCTGCCGCAGTTTTTTGACGTTGTGCGGGGCTCCATGAGCCTGGTGGGTACCCGTCCGCCCACGCTGGATGAGTACCGGCAGTACGAGAGCCATCACAAGCGCCGCCTTTCCATGAAGCCGGGAATTACCGGCCTGTGGCAGGTAAGCGGCCGCAGCGATATTGATGATTTTGAAGAAGTGGTCAAGCTGGATGTCCAGTACATCGACAACTGGTCCATCTGGATGGATATCTACCTGCTGTTCAGGACGGTGGGCGTTGTGTTTGACCGGAAAGGGGCAAAATGAATTATATTCTTTTTGGTGGGTCCGGTTTTATCGGCACCCATCTCATTCATTTGCTGCTGAGGGAATGCGTCAGACCCGGCGACGTGATCTACGACCTGGATCTTGTGATGCCCGGGGAAGAGGGCGTGGTGCCGGGCGTTGTGGAAAAGAACGATGGGGTGCAGTATATCCGGCTGGATGTGCGCAAGCCCATCGATTTTGAGTTCGTTCCGACTCCGGAGGATGTGATCTTTGATCTGGCAGCGGTCCACCGCACCCCCGGCCACCCGGAAGAAGCCTATTTTGAAACAAATATCCGGGGTGCGGAAAATGTGACCGCATTTGCGGAAAAATACGGCATCCGGAAGATCCTGTTCACCAGCTCCATTGCACCCTATGGCGCGTCTGAGGACCTCAAGACGGAGGAGACTCTGCCAACGCCCAACACGCCGTATGGGATCAGCAAGCTGGTGGCAGAAAAGATCCACCAGATCTGGCAGGCCCGTGATCCGGCCCGGGAGCTGACCATCGTGCGGCCGGGCATTGTTTATGGCAAAGGGGAGCACGGCAACATGACCCGCCTGTACAGGGGGCAGAAGAAGGGCTACTTTTTCTATGCCGGCCGGAAGGACACCATCAAGGCGTGCATCTACGTCAAGGAGCTGGTGCGCTTCTTCAAGTACCGGATGCTGGATCATTCCTTCCCCGGAGCAGAGATCTATAACTGTACCTACGAGCCGGCCTATACCATTGAAGAGATCTGCGATGCAATGCAGAAGGCGACCGGCCTGCACCGCCATGTGCCGTTGGTGCCCGCCGGACTGCTGCTGTTTGCGGCGGGCATTCTGGGACCCATCGGGGGCAAAAAGGTGGGCATCCATCCCGCCCGTGTCCGGAAACTGATGGTATCCACCAATGTCTGCGGCAGAAAGCTGGCCGCCACCGATTACAGGTTCCACTATACGCTGGAGGAGAGCTTCCGGGACTGGTTCGAGGATTGTGACCGCAAGGAGCTGGTATGACCATGGAGCAGAATGCACAGCCCATCCGTGTGGCCCAGATGATGACGGATATGAACTACGGCGGTGTGGAGATGGTGGTGATGAACTACTACCGCCACATGGACCGTTCCAGAGTTCAGTTCGATTTTTTCGCGCTGAAAGGCTCGACCCTGCCCCAGCGGGAAGAGATCGAACGGCTGGGCGGCCGGGTGTATGTGGTGCCAAAATATACCCACCTGCCGCAGTATGAACGGGAGATCGGGCGGCTGTTCCGTCAGAACGGATACCAGATCGTTCACTCCCACATGAACACCCTGAGCGTGCTTTCCCTCTGGGGGGCAAAGCGTGCAGGGGTGCCCAACCGGATCGCGCATAACCATTCTACGGTGGGCAGGGGAGAAGGGGCAAAAAATGTGATGAAGTACCTGCTCCGTCCCTTTGCCGCGGTGTATCCCACCCGGCTCTGTGCCTGCTCCAGAACGGCAGGCAGCTGGCTTTATGGCGAAAAGCCCTTCCGGGTGTTCAACAATGCCATTGAGCTCGACCGCTTTACTTATGATGCCTCCAAACGGAAAGCCGTCCGGCAGGAGCTTGGCCTGGGGGATGAACTGGTGCTGGGCCATGTCGGACGGTTCTGCTATGCCAAGAATCACGAATTTCTGCTGGATGTAATGGCAGAGGTCTGCAAACAACGGCCGGATGCCGTTTTACTGCTAATTGGAGAAGGGGAAAGCGAAGCCGCTGCCCGCCGGAAAGCGGAGGCGCTGGGGCTGCAGGAGAATGTCCGTTTTCTGGGCCGACAGAGCGATCCTGCAAAGTTCTATCAGGCCATGGATGCCTTTGTTCTGCCATCGCGGTATGAGGGGCTTGGGATCGTGCTGATCGAAGCACAAGCGGCGGCATTGCCGGTCATCTGTTCCACAGAGGTGCCGCAGGAGGCTCAGGTCCTGCCCGAGATGCAGTACCTGAGCTTGCGGGAAAGCCCGGCAGTCTGGGCGGATGCGGCGATCCGGGCTGCAGAAGATGCCCGGCGGCGGGACACCTCTGCTGAGATGCGGGCAGGCGGTTTTGATATCGTCACCGAGGCGAAGAAGCTGGAAGAGTTTTACTTCGACCTGCTGAAATGAGGAGATAAGATGGACCCTTTGGTAAGCATCGTTGTTCCTGTTTATAATGTAAAGCCATATCTGAACCGCTGTGTGGACAGTCTATTGGGGCAGAGCTATCAGAACATGGAGCTGCTGCTGGTGGACGACGGCTCCACCGATGGCAGCGAGGCCCTCTGTGATGAATATGCGGCACAGGATGCCCGGGTGCGGGTGCTCCACAAGAAAAATGGTGGTCTGTCCGATGCCCGCAACGCTGGTGTGGACGCGGCAAAGGGGGAATACCTCTCTTTTGTGGACGGCGATGACTGGGTGTCACCCTATTACATCGAGAACCTGTACCGGGCACTGGAGCAGGCGGGAGCGGATTTTTCAGCCAGCTGTTTTGAAGAGGTGTTCGAGGGCCAGCCGGTGCAGTCCGTGCCCACAGAGCGTCTGGAAGCATTCGAGATCCTGACCCGGGAGGAATGCCTGCGCCGCATCCTGTATCAGGAGGGCATGGAGGTGACCACCCCCACCAAGCTCTATAAGCGTGCACTGTTTGAGGGCGTGCGCTACCCGGTGGGCAAGCTCTATGAGGATATCCCGGTCGCCTACGAGGTGACAAAGCGTGCCCATAAGGCGGCACATATCGCAAACCGGGATTACTACTATTTCCAGCGGGGCAGCAGCATCCAGAATATGGTCTTCAACCCCAGAAAGCTGGACAGCGTGCGGCACTGCCACGCGCTGATGGAAAACGTAAAGCGTGATTTCCCCCAGTTGAGCCGTGCGGCGGAGTGCCGCTATCTGAGCAATGTCTGCAATATCCTGTTCCAAATCCAGGACAGGCAGCATGAAAAGATTGAAAAGGCCCTCTGGCAGGAAGTGAAAAAATACCGCCGGAACGTTCTGCTGGACCCGCAGGCCCGCAAAAAGGCCCGGCTGGCGGCGGCGCTCTCCTACAGCGGCTATGCCATGACCCGACGGGTCTATGAAAAAACGCAATGGCGTGGAAAAAAGTAAAGTGGAGGGATCCGGTTGGAGGAAAGAAAATCGCTTGTATCGGTCATTGTGCCGGTCTATAATGTTTATCCGTATCTGAGGGACTGTGTGCAGAGCGTGCAGGCGCAGAGTTACCAGAACTGGGAGCTGCTTTTGGTAGATGACGGCTCCACCGATGGCAGCGGAGAGCTTTGTGATGAACTGGCTGCGGAGGATGGCCGCATCCGGGTGTTCCATAAGCCCAATGGGGGGCAGTCCGATGCCCGGAATGTTGGGTTGAAACAGGCGCAGGGAAAATATTTTTACCTGCTGGACAGCGATGATCTGATCCGCTCCACGGCGCTTGCTCAGTTCGTGGAGCGCTGTGAGGCAGATGGTGCTGATGCAGCCCTGACCCCGCTGGAGATGTTCTCGACAGAGCAGCCGGAGGGGCGGACGGAAAATCCGCACCAGATCCCAGAGTTGCTGAACCGGGAAGAGACCATGCGCCGGATGCTGCTGCATCAGGGCATCGGGCATGGGGCAGGCGGCGTTTTCTTCCGGCGGGAGGTTTGGGGAGATCTGCAGTTTCCTGCGGGCATCCTGTACGAGGACTATGCGGTGATGTACCGTGCCATTGCCCGCTGTGCAAAAGTGGAAGTGTTTCCGGAACCGATGTACGATTACCGCATCCATACCGGTTCGACCATGAAGAGCGGCATTGCCGAGAAGAATCTGGTCATTCTGGATGTGGGCGAGGACGTGACCCGCTTTATTGCAGAAACGGTTCCGGTGCTGAAAGCAGAAGCGGAATACCTGCAGCTGGTTACATACCTGAAGACACTGAAAGGCATTCTGGATGGCGGCTTTGGCAGCTATCCGGAGGCTCAAGCACGGATCTGCCGGTTTGTGCAGGAGTACCGGGTGCTTGCCCGGCGGCCCTGGGCCAAAAAGGCAGACCGGATCAAGGTGGAAACACTTTTGATCAGCAAGCGGCTGTTCTATGCCGTTTATGGGCTGGGAGAATGGAAAAATAAACACACAGTCGAAAAATAAAATGGAGAAGTTATGCTGATTTATCTGGGAACCTTTGCTGCTTCTGTGGGCATTGCTGCCTATGGCGAGCACCTGCGGACGAAGAAAAACAACGAGAAGGGCTTTTATCTCTGCCTGGCGCTGGCGGTGCTGGTGATGGCGGTATTGGCAGGCTTGCGGGACCCGTCCATTGGCACGGACAGCGTGGTGTATGAGGGATGGATGACAGATGCAAAGCTGCAGGATGGTCTGCTGGCCTGCATCCGGCAGCGGTGCAAAACAGAGCCGCTGTTTATGACGCTGGTCTATCTGGCGGCCCATGTTTTTGGCGATGTCCATTGGCTTTACTTTATGGTGGACCTGTTGGCCTGCGGCCTGTTTATGATCGGGCTGGTGCAGTATAAGGAGTATGTCTCTGTGCCCTATGGCTGGCTGGCTTACCTCTGCCTGTATTATGGCGATACTTATAATGCCGAGCGGCAGTCTGTGGCGCTGGGGGTGGCATTTCTGGCGTTCAGCTTTGCGTGGAAGAAAAAGTATCACTGGGCGGTCCTACTGCTGGCGGTCTCCTGCCTGTTCCACAATGCCACCTTTATCTCGTTTGGTGCACTGCTGATCTATATCCTGCTTCAGCATTTCGACAACCGATGGGTCAAGGGTGGCCTGGCGGCATTTTCGGTCTACCTTGCCTTTTTCAGCAAGGCTGTGGTCAGGCTGGCCCTGAATGTGGACTTCATTGATCGACATTACGGATATTATTATGATGCCAATGCGGGCGGTTTCACGCTGAATCCCATCATTGTGCGTCTGCCGTTCCTGATCCTGCCCATTGTGCTGTACCGCTGGTACGCAAAAGAGGAAGGGGAGGGCCGCCGCCGCTTTACCCGCTCGGATGCTGATTTCTGGATCGTGATGATCCTGATCGAGATGGCAACGGCCCAGCTGCGCAACATCAATGTGCCGCTCTACCGCATCTGCCTGTATTTTGCGTTCTTCCGTTACCTCGCCATTGGCCGTGTGGTCAAGTGCGTGGAGGATGAGCGTCTGCGCAAGCTGCTGAAGGCTGCCATGTGGGGAATGCTGGTCATCATCTGGATCTATCAGGCGTATATTCAGGGCAACAATGCCATTTGCCCGTACACCTCGGAGATCCTCCACATCGGCAGAGAAACATTCTTCTGAGGGAACAGAACATGGAGACAGAGCTGATCAGTGTCATTGTTCCGGTCTACAATGTGGAGCGATATCTCCGCCGCTGCGTGGACAGCATCCTGCACCAGACCTATCAGGATCTTGAGGTCCTGCTGGTGGACGATGGTTCCACCGATGCCAGCGGAGCCATCTGCGACGAATATGCCGCACAGGAAGAACGTGTAACGGCAGTCCACCAGAAAAACGGGGGACTCTCTGCAGCGCGCAACACAGGGCTCGAACGGGCACAGGGAACGTATCTCTGCTTTGTGGACAGTGATGACTTTCTGGACAGCCGGATGCTGGAAACGCTTTGCCGTGACCTGCAGGAACAGAATGCGGATGTTGCTGTGGTGGGCTTCCGGATGTTTGAACGGGAAGAAGAGCTTGCCCCGGCTGAACTCACCGTACCGGTGCAGTGCATGACAGGCCGGGAAGCCATCCGCAGCACCCTTGTCTCGGATGAGCTGGGGGATTTTGCCTGGAACAAGCTCTACAAGCGGGAGCTGTTCCGGGATGTCCGCTATCCGCTGGGCCGGATGATGGAGGATCAGGGTACGACATACCGCATTTTTCAGCAGTGCAGCAAGGTCGCATACCGTCCGGTGCCGCTGTATTATTACTATCAGCGCCCGGACAGCATCCTTCACCGCAGGAACATGAAGTTCTACGAGGATAAGCTGGATATGGGCTACCAGAAGTACCGGGCCATCCGGGAAGCGTACCCGGGAATGCCGGAGAATGATGCCGCCATGCTGAGCGTGGTGGAGCACTGCTATCCGTATCTGATGCAGGACACGGAGCGCCGCGCAAAGATGGAGGCCTTTCTGCAGGAGTGTGACCCGGCGGCGGCAAAGCTGCTCTGCACCAGCAGCCAGCGGAAGTATCAGTTGCTCAGATGCAGCCGGAGGCTGTATGCAAAACTGTTCCTGCTGAAAAACGGCCCGGCGGCAAAATAAGGGAGGAGAATTTGTGCTGAACGATACCGTCAGTATCATTGTGCCGATCTATAACAAAGAAAAGTATCTGGAAAAATGTCTGGACAGCATCCTTGGTCAGACCTATCGGGATCTGGAGATCATTCTGGTGGATGATGGGTCAACAGACAACTCCCTTGCCATCTGCCAGCGCTACGCGGAAAAAGATCCGCGGATCAAGATATACCATAAGTCAAACGGTGGTGTTTCCTCTGCGCGAAATCTGGGATTGGAAAAAAGTACAGGCACACTGATTTCTTTTGCTGACCCGGATGATTCGCTCCATGCCGAGTGCATAGAGCGGCTCAAAAGAGTGCTAGATGAGACCGGTGCGGAGATTGCTTATTGCTACGGTCTGGATCTTCTGGGCACGACCGGACTAACCCAGACAAAGAGCGATGAGACGGAGAAAGTCAGTGTTATGCCGGTCAGACGATATGACTGGAACAGCCGGAAGGCACATACAGTGTGCTGGGGTGCGCTTTACCGCCGTGCGGTCACACAAGATGTTGTGTTCGATATTGACTTGAAAATTGGTGAGGATACGCTGTTTCTTGCAAAATGTATCCGAAAGGCAGAAAAAATTTCCTGCATCGACAAGGCACTTTACTATTACTATGTCAACGATGACTCGGTGACGAGCGGGCATTATTCGGCAGGAAAACTGACAGAGCTGAAGGCATGGCGGCGTATCTGTGAAGTGTTTGTAGATGAACCGTTCGTGTACCGGTCTGCACGGGCCGGATATGCGCTGCGGTGCAGAGAAATTGTGGTGAAATACTGCAAGGATGATGCTTTTATGGAGCAGGCGTGTGCCGAAGCGGAACGGGAGTTTAAGAGAAATGCCGGCCCCCTTCTGGCAGGCTGGCTTCGTGCAGGGCAGTATCGGTATTTTATAAAAACGTTGTATTCGTATCTGCTCTGGAACAGCTGGCTGAAAAAGAAACAGGCCAGAAAAACTTACGAAGTGGAGATCTGAATGAAAAAGTCCCTCAGTCTGAATGCGGCAATGAGCGCATTCAAAACATTGATGAATATCATCTTTCCGCTGATCACATTCCCCTACGCTTCCAATGTTCTTCAGGTGGAAAACCTGGGCAAAGTGAACTTTGCAAGCTCCGTCTGCGGGTATTTTCTGCTGTTTGCAGGCCTTGGCATCTCCTCCTATGCGGTGCGTGAGGGGTCCCGCTATGTGAACGACCGGGAAAAACTGTCGGCTTTTGCATCGGAGATGTTCTCCATCAATATGATCTCCACGGCCCTGACCTATGCGGCATTGGCGGTGACGATGCTTTTCTGGACAAAGCTCCATGCCTATACCGACCTGATGTTGGTACTGAGTTTACAGATCTTATTCACGACCATCGGCACCGAATGGGTGTTCACGATCTTTGAGGAGTATACCTATATCACCATCCGAGGTCTGCTGTTTCAGGTGCTGTCTATTTTCATGCTGTTTGCCTTCGTCAAGACCCGGGATGACTACTGCATCTATGCGGGCATCACGGTGTTTGCGGCGGTAGGTGCCAATGTGCTCAACTTTTTCCGGGTCCGGCGGTACTGCACCATCTGGCTGACAAGAAGGATCGACTGGAAAAAGCACCTCAAGCCAATCCTCATCATCTTTGCATCCACGCTGGCAACGACCCTTTATGTCAGCTCGGATACCACGATCCTGGGCATTCTGGGAACAGATTACAATGTGGGCATTTACTCGGTGGCGGGTAAGATCTATGGCATTGTAAAGAACCTGCTTTCGGCGGTGCTGGTGGTGTCCATCCCGCGGCTGTCCCATTATGCGGGCGTGGGAGACAAGGCAAACTTCAACAAGCTGTTCAACAATATCTTCAACGCGCTCATCGTGGTGGTGGCTCCGGCTGTGGTGGGACTGTTTGCCCTCAGCCGGGAGGTCGTCCTCTTTATTTCCGGGGAAAGCTATCTGGATGCGGTGATGCCACTGCAGATCCTGAGCCTTGCCCTGATCGTCTGTCTGTTTGGCTGGCTGTACAATTCCTGCGCGCTTCTGCCCTGCGGAAGAGAAAAGGAACTGTTCTGGATCACGCTGGTCAGCGGTCTGCTGAACGTGGGGCTGAACATCCTGCTCATCCCGCGGTTCCGGGAGAATGCGGCGGCCTTTACCACCCTGCTGGCAGAGCTGTGCTCCATGGTGCTCTGTATCCGCTGCTCCAGGGGTCTGGTCACGGTCTCAGCTGACCGGCGCACCGTTGGCTCGGTGCTCTGCGGCTGTGTGGGCATCGTTCTTGTCTGTACCGGGGTCAAGGCACTGGCTCTGCCCAATCTCGTCTCCATTCTGGCGGCGGTGCTGGGCGCAGTGGCTGCATACGCGGTCATCCTGCTGGGCATGAAAAATCCGCTGGTGCTGGAATATCTGGAAAAAGCGAAGCAGAAGCTCCGGAAAATATCCTGAATGGACAGACCCGCTGCGGGGGGCGAACACTCCCTGCGGCGGGACTTTTTCAGAAAAAACGGCGCTTTTTGGTGCGTTCCGGCAAAATCACCACATTTCTTTGCTTCTGCAACAAATGTTTGTTAATAAATTATCCATCTCCCATCCTTGCAATACACACGCTTTTTGTTTATAATAAGGATGTACGGGGAAGTTCGCAGTGCGCGGCCCCCGATGAAGAGCAAAATTCGATTCCGAACGAAAAGAATTTGAGAGGAGTTTGTTACCATGGGTTTAGGTAAGAAAACGATCGACGATCAGAATTACTGCGGCAAGAAGGTCCTTGTCCGCTGCGATTTCAATGTCCCGATGAAGGACGGCGTGATCACCAACGAGAACCGCATCAATGCGGCTCTGCCCACCATCCAGAAGCTGGTCAACGATGGTGCTAAGGTCATCCTGTGCAGCCACCTGGGCAAACCCAAGAACGGCCCCGAGGCAAAGTTCAGCCTGGCACCCGTTGCTGTGGCTCTGAGCGCAAAGCTGGGCAAGACCGTTGTGTTCGCTGATGACGATAACGTTGTGGGCGAGAACGCAAAGGCTGCTGTTGCTGCAATGAACAACGGCGATGTCGTTCTGCTGCAGAACACCCGTTTCCGCAAGGAAGAGACCAAGAACATGCCTGAGTTCAGCCAGGAGCTGGCTTCTCTGGCAGATGCATACGTTGACGATGCATTCGGCAGCTGCCACCGTGCACACTGCTCCACCGCAGGTGTCACCGACTACATCAAGGATACCGCTGTCGGTTACCTGATGGAGAAGGAGATCAAGTACCTGGGCAACGCAGTCAACGATCCCGTCCGTCCCTTCACCGCCATCCTGGGCGGCGCTAAGGTCGCCGATAAGCTGAACGTCATCTCCAATCTGCTGGAGAAGGTCGATACCCTGATCATCGGCGGCGGCATGGCTTACACCTTCGTCAAGGCTCAGGGCTACGAGGTCGGCAAGAGCCTGTGCGACGATACCAAGCTGGATTACTGCAAGGAAATGATGGCCAAGGCCAAGGAGAAGGGCGTGAAGCTGCTGCTGCCCGTGGATGCAGCCTGCATCAAGGACTTCCCCGATCCCATCGACGCTCCCGTGGATGTCACTGTGGTGCCCGTCACCGCCATCCCTGCTGACATGGAGGGCTGCGACATCGGCCCCGAGACCATGAAGCTGTTTGCCGATGCTGTCAAGGCATCCAAGACCGTGGTGTGGAACGGCCCCATGGGCGTGTTCGAGAACCCCACCCTGGCAGCCGGCACTCTGGCTGTTGCCAAGGCTATGGCTGAGAGCGATGCTACCACCGTGATCGGCGGCGGCGACAGCGCAGCAGCTGTGCAGCAGATGGGCCTGGGCGACAAGATGACCCACATCTCTACCGGCGGCGGCGCTTCTCTGGAGTATCTGGAGGGCAAGGAGCTGCCTGGTATCGCTGTGATCCAGAACGCATAAGCATCTGAACCAGCATCACTGAGGTGCGGCGGCATATACGCCGCCGCACTTTTTATTTTGGGTAATAAGATCTCTCAGCCTTGCCGACGTTCGCCAGCCCCCATCCGGGAGGCAGGAGATGTCGTTTATCCTGCCTCTCCTGCCGGGAGAGGCGGCAACGAAGGCGGCGGAGAGATATTTTGATAAGGAGATCGTAAGAATGGATAAGGCAAAGCGTAAGGCAATCATTGCAGGCAACTGGAAGATGAACAAGACCGCCACTGAGGCAGCCAAGCTGGTGGATGAGCTGATCCCCGCCGTCAAGGATGCTTCCTGTGAGGTCGTTATCTGCACCCCCTACACCGATCTGGTCACCGCTGTGGAAAAGACCAAGGGCACCAACATCCATGTGGGTGCTGAGAATGTCCACTTTGAGAAGTCCGGTGCGTTCACCGGCGAGATCAGTGCCGATATGCTGGTGGATCTGGGTGTGGAGTACGTCATCGTCGGCCACTCCGAGCGCCGCCAGTACTTTGCAGAGACCGACCAGACCGTGAACAAGCGCGCTCTGGCTGCCCTGAATGCGGGCCTGAAGGTCATCATCTGCGTGGGCGAGAGCCTGCAGCAGCGCGAAGAGGGCGTGACCGAGGAGCTGGTGCGGATGCAGACCAAGATCGCCCTGCGCGACGTGACCGCCGAGCAGATGGCAAATGTGGTCATTGCCTACGAGCCCATCTGGGCCATCGGCACGGGCAAGACCGCGACCGCTGACCAGGCCGAGGAGGTCTGCGCTCAGATCCGCAAGGTCATCGGTGAAGTGTACGGCGAGGCTGTGGCCGAGGCTGTCACGGTCCAGTACGGCGGCAGCATGAACGCCAAGAACTGCGAGGAGCTGCTGAGCAAGAAGGATGTGGACGGCGGCCTGATCGGCGGCGCATCTCTGAAGGCTCCTGATTTTGCTGTTATCGTCAATGCCGCTTCCAACGGCTGAGAAAGCCCTCTGACCTGTTTTCCCAGCGCCCGGCTGCGCCGTTTTTCCAGCGCTGTGCCGGGCGCTATTTGTTCTAAATCAAAGGAGATTCAACGTTATGTCCAAGAAACCTGTACTTCTGTGCATCATGGATGGCTTTGGCTGGGTGCCCAACGAGACCTACGGCAATGCTGTGGTCGCCGCAAAGACCCCCCATCTGGATGCCCTGATGGCAAAATATCCCATGACCACCATCGATGCCTCCGGCATGGCTGTCGGCCTGCCCGATGGCCAGATGGGCAACTCTGAGGTGGGTCATACCAACATGGGCGCTGGCCGCATCGTTTACCAGCAGCTGACCCTCATCACTAAGTCCATCCGGGACGGTGAGATGTTCAAGAACCCCGTGCTGGTCAAGAACATGAAGGCCGCCATTGAGGCAGGCAAGGCCATCCACCTGATGGGCCTGGTGGGCACCGGCGGTGTCCACAGCCACGCTGACCACTGGTTCGGCGTGCTGGAAATGGCAAAGCACATGGGCGCAAAGGAAGTCTATCTGCACTGCATCACCGATGGCCGTGATACCGACCCCCACGCCGGCAAGGGCTTCCTGGCTGACCTGCAGGCCAAGCTGGATGAGCTGGGCGTTGGCAAGATCGCCAGCGTTTCCGGCCGTTACTACGCCATGGACCGCGACAACAACTGGGACCGCGAGGAGAAGGCTTACGCCGCATTCGTCTACGGTGAGGGCAACCACGCTGCCAACGCTGCCGAGGCCATTGAGGCATCCTATGCTGCCGATAAGACCGACGAGTTTGTTCTGCCCTGCGTCACCTGTGAGGGCGGCCGCGTGCAGGATGGCGATACCGTCATCTTTATGAACTTCCGTCCCGACCGTGCCCGCCAGATGACCCGCATCTTCTGCGATGACGACTTCAAGGGGTTCGAGCGCCGCGGCGGCCGCAAGCAGGTCAACTATGTCTGCATGGCCGAGTACGATGCCACCATGCCCAACTGCGAGGTCGCCTATCCTCCCGTGGAGCTGAAGAATGTTCTGGGCCAGTACCTGTCCGAGAACGGCAAGACCCAGCTGCGCATTGCCGAGACCGAGAAGTATGCACACGTCACCTTCTTCTTCAACGGCGGTGTGGAGGCTCCCTACGAGGGTGAGGACCGCTGCGTCATCCCCAGCCCGAAGGTTGCCACCTACGACCTGCAGCCTGAGATGAGCGCCCCTGAGGTGGCTGCTGAGTGCGTCAAGCGCATCGAGAGCGGCAAGTACGATGTGATCATCCTGAACTTTGCCAACTGCGACATGGTTGGCCACACCGGCGTGTTCGATGCCGCTGTCAAGGCTGTTGAGGCTGTGGATACCGCTGTGGATCAGGTGGTCACCGCTGTGCTGAACGCAGGCGGCTGCGCCTTTATCACGGCTGACCACGGCAACGCCGAGAAGATGATGAACCCGGACGGCACTCCCTTCACCGCCCACACCACCAACGTGGTGCCTTTTGTGGCCGTTGGCTGCGGCGATGTGAAGCTGCGCGAGGGCGGCTGCCTGGCAGATATCGCCCCCACCATGCTGCCCTATATCGGCCTGCCTGTCCCCGCTGAGATGACCGGTAAGAGCATCATCGTGGAGTAAGCACTCTGTAAAAGAGCTTTCCTGAAACGCAAAAAGACCTCCCCGTGCAGGTGCTGCCTGCATGGGGAGGTCTTTTGCTGTATTGCTTAGTAGTGCAGCTGGTCAGCGGTCAGTGCTTCCAGCACCGGCAGCATGGCGGCTGCCTCGGCCTTGGCGGCGGGCAGATCCATATCGCGGTAGTTGCCGCATTCCACCTCGCTGGCACCGGGGATATCCCCCTCAAAGGCGGCCATGAAGCGGAAGGAATCCACGGTCAACTCCAGTGCCTGCGCCGGGGTCAGCCCGCGGGTGAGCAGGTAGAAGCCGGTGCGGCAGCCCATGGGGCCAACATAGATCACGCCGTCCTTCACCGCGCTGTTGCGGGCGTAGGTGGCAAACAAGTGCTCCAGCGTGTGGGCGGCACCGGTGGTCAGATAATCGCCCTGGTTGGGCTTCTTCATCCGGATGTCCCAGGTCAGCACATCACCGTCCTGGCGGCTCAGGTACATGCCCCGGTCCAGTTTGGTGTGATCGACACAGAAGCTTGCAATGCGTTCCATGATGTTCTCCTTCAGGATCAGGCCTGCAGGCGCTGGACGCTGCCGTGGGCACAATCCACAGCGATATCCAGGCCGTCGCGGATGTGGCTGCAGGCACCTGCAGCACCCACGATGGTGGGTTTGAGCAGGGAGTTGCCCACGATGGCAGCGTGGCTGTTCAGGCCGGGCTCCTCAACCACCAGAGCGGCGGCATCGCGGACATAGCCCAGCATCTCGTTGGTGGTGGAGGGAACGACCAGCACCATGCCGGGGCGGAACTTTGCCTTGACCTCCTCCAGAGTGCGGCAGACGCAGGCCTTGCCGCTGGCGGAGACCAGATCGGTCTTGCTGCGGCCCACGCCTACACCGGTGGCCAGGCAGTTGCCCACCATGTGGATCTTGATCATGTTGGTGGTGCCGGAAACGCCCACGGGCACGCCTGCGGTCACAACGGCCAGCTCGCCGTTGTGCAGGTAGCCGTTCTTCTCGGCCAGAGCGGTGGACATCTCGATCAGCTCATCGGTGCTGTGGGCGGGGCCCATCAGCAGGGAAGTGATGCCCCAGCTCAGGGAGAGCTGACGCTGCACCTGCTCGTCCATGACGCAGGCAATGATGGGCTGCTTGGGGCGGTACTTGCTCAGCAGGCGGGCGGTGTTGCCGGATTCGGACACGGTGACGATGGCGGCAGCGTTCACGTCCTTGGCGGTCAGGCAGGCAGCATGAGCGGTTGCATCGCTGACGCTGATCTGGATCTCGGCGTGGCGCTGGGGGCGGTAGTGCTCCTCATTCTCGGTGCGCTCTGCAATGGCAGACATGGTCTTGAGGGCCTCCACGGGGTAGTCACCGGCAGCGGTCTCGCCGGACAGCATGATGGCGGAGGTGCCATCGTAGATGGCGTTTGCCACGTCGGAGATCTCGGCACGGGTGGGGCGGGGGTTGACCATCATGCTGTCCAGCATCTGGGTGGCAGTGACGATGGGCTTGCCGAAGGAGAAGGAGCGGTCGATGATGTCCTTCTGGATGCCGGGCAGCTCGGTGAAGTCGATCTCAACGCCCAGGTCACCACGGGCCACCATGACGGCATCGGCTGCGGAGAGGATGCTGTCGATGTTGTTCACGCCCTCACGGTTCTCGATCTTGGCAATGATGCGGATGTTGGAATCGTACTCGTTCAGCAGGTTGCGGATGTCGTACACATCCTGTGCGGTGCGCACAAAGGAAGCAGCGATGAAGTCAAAGCCGTTCTGCACGCCAAAGATGATGTCCTCGCGGTCCTTCTGGCTCAGGTAGGGCATGGACAGATGCACGCCGGGCACATTGACACCCTTTTTGGTTTTGATCTTGCCGCTGTTCAGCACGGTGCAGATGATGTCGGTGTCGGTGACCTGCTCAATGTGCAGCATGATCAGGCCGTCGTCCAGCATGATGGTGCCGCCGGGCTGCACATCCTGGGGCAGATCCTTGTAAGTGACGGAGCAGATCTCCTTGGTGCCCTCCACCTCGCGGGTGGTCAGGGTAAAGGTCTGGCCGGCTTCCAGCATCTCCACACCGTTCTTGAACTCCTTCAGGCGGATCTCGGGGCCCTTGGTGTCCAGCAGGGCGGCAACGGGCTTGCCCAGCTCCTCACGCAGCGCCTTCAGCTTTGCCAGACGGCCGCCGTGCTCCTCGTAGGAACCGTGGGAGAAGTTGAAACGGGCCACGTTCATGCCGTTTGCGATCAGGTCGCGCAGGACATCGCCCTTATCGGTAGAAGGGCCCAGGGTGCAGATGATCTTCGTTTTTCTCATAAAATACCTCCAATGTTCACGCTATAATGCTCTCTATCTTGACGCAGCAGCCCAAGCTGGCTGCTCTCTGGCGGGCAGTGATTGCTTTGCGCCCGCGGCGGCAGTATACGCCAATATGGCTGTTTCAACAAACCATACCACTATACATTATAAGCTCTTGGATACAATAGCGCAAGAAAAATCTTTGCAAAGAAACTGCTAAGATTTCATCAGGTTTGAACAAAAAACTTTCCACCACAAAGCGCTTGCATAACCGGCGGGATTTGCTTATAATGAGGGTAAGCAAAAGTGCGACTGTTCCGGGGCAGCCCCGGAGGAAAATGGAGTGAAAACATATGGAAAAGCGTGTATTTTTGATCGTACTGGACAGCTTTGGCATCGGCGCGGAGCCGGATGCAGCCGCCTTTGGCGACGAGGGCACCAACACGCTGGGGGCCATTGCAGGGCATCCCAATTTCAACTGCCCCAACCTGAAAAAGCTGGGCCTGTTCAACATTGACGGTGTGACCGCGGGCGAAAAGACCGACGCGCCCGCCGGTGCCTTTGCTCGTCTGCAGGAGCAGAGCATGGGCAAGGATACCACCATCGGCCACTGGGAGATCGCCGGTGCGGTCAGCCCGAACCCGCTGCCCACCTTCCCCAACGGCTTCCCGGAGGAGCTCATTCAGGAGTTTGAGGCAAAAACCGGCCACAAAGTCCTCTGCAATCTGCCCTATTCCGGCACCGAGGTGCTGAAGGACTACGGCGAGCAGGCCATGAAGGAAAATGCTCTCATCGTCTACACCAGCGCCGACAGCGTGTTCCAGGTGGCTGCCCACGAGGAGCTGGTGCCTGTGCACGAGCTCTACCGCTACTGCGAGATCGCCCGCGAGATGCTGAAGGGCGCGTACGGCGTGGGCCGTGTCATCGCCCGGCCCTTCCTGGGCAGCAGCGCCGAGACCTTCTACCGCACCACCAACCGCCACGACCTGAGCCTGAAGCCGCCCCGTGCCACCATGCTCGACCTGCTGAAGGAGGCCGGCAGGGATGTCATTGCCGTGGGTAAGATCTTTGATATCTTTGACGGACAGGGCGTGACCGAAAAGATCAAGACCACCGGCAACACCAATGGCATCGCCTTCACCAAGGCATTGCAGACCCGGGATTTCGAGGGCCTGGCCTTTGTGAATCTGGTGGATTTTGATATGCTCTACGGCCACCGCCGCGACGTGCCCGGCTATGCCGCCGCCGCCACCGAATTTGACCGCTTCCTGGCCGACTTCATCCCCGGGATGCGGGAGGGCGACCTGCTGATGATCACCGCCGACCACGGCTGCGACCCCTCCTACACCAAGACCACCGACCATACCCGCGAGTATGTGCCGTATCTGGTCTGCGGCAAGGGCGTGAAGCCCGGTGTGGACCTGGGCACCCGGCTCTGCTTTGGCACCATTGCACAGACCGTGTGTGAATATCTGGGTGTGGATGCTTCCAGCCTGGACGGCCACAGCGTGCTGCAGGAGATCCTGAAGTAATATCGGCCCTCTCAGTCATGCGACAGCGTGACCGAGAGGGCTATTTTTTGTGCAAAGTCTTGAACAATATAGTCAGTTGTGGTAGACTAGCACATGCACGCCCGGTGCGTACAAAGTTTACGCCGGGCGCAGGAATTGATATGGTTTCAGAATAGAAGGAGACTATCACATGAGAATCAATCGTACTCTGGGTCTGGCACTGACCGCTGCTGTGCTGGCTGTTGCCATGACTGGCTGCTCCAATAGTGCATCTTCCACCGCATCCTCCGCTGCTTCCAGCGAGGCTGCTTCCTCTGTGGCCGCTTCCAGCGAAGCTGCCGAGAGCGAGGTCGCTGCCGCCAGCGTTGTCAGCACCGAGGATCTGGATGTGAACGGCACCACCTACTCCGCTGACTGCTACGGCGAGTTCACCCTGTCCAACGGCGACACCATGAAGCTGTGGAAAGTGAAGGACGCTTACGCAGACCTGAGCGCTCTGCCCATGAAGGGCATGGCCGAGGAGTTCCCCATCGAGGCCGAGGCCGAGCAGATCTATGTTGCTGACGTGACCAGCAACGGCGAGACCACCCGCCAGTATCTGCGTACCGACAAGGCTGGCCGCAACGGCACTGTCTCTGTCAAGACCTTTGAGCTGGGCGACGCTGAGTAATCGCGCTTCCCTGTAAAATCAGCAGACAACAAGCCCCGGACCTTTTGCAAGGCCCGGGGCTTGTGCTGTTTTATCCTGTTTTATTCTCCGCTGCTGCTGGAACCGAACAGGGCATCCAGCACGGTGGAAGCGGCCTGATGCAGGGAGTTGGCAGCAGATTCCACCTGCTCCTGCGTGGGCAGAGAGATAGAAGGTGTTTCTGCTCCGCTGGTGGATCCACTGCTGGCTTCACTCTCAGCAGGTGCTTCGGTGGAAGCCTCGCTCTCGGCAGGCGCTTCGGGGGTGGGTTCTGCGGGCTGCTCATCGGCAGGCTGTTCCGCAGGCACGCTCTCGGCAGGTTCCTCCACAATGACGCTGTCGGGCGATTCCTCCACAGAGGTGCCCGCGTTGGGATCGGCCGTGGGGGTGTATACCTCGGTCTTTTCAGGGGTCTGCTGGGTATCGCTCACGGTGCCCTCGCCGCCCAGAACGGATGCGATCAGCTCCTTGGCCTGGTTGACGGAGTTCTCATCCGGCTTCATCACATAGAGGCTCTGACCCTTTGCGGAGTAGCACTGGGAGCTCTTGCCGCCGGTGCCGGTCACGGTATAGCTCTGAATATCCCAGTCAGACAGGCTTGCCAGCTGCATCCGCACCAGTGCGGAGATCTGCTCCTGAGAAAGGCTGGTCACAAAGCAGTCGGACACAGCATCCATCAGCTTGGAGAAGCTCATCAGCACGGTGGGAGATTTGATCTTGTTCATCATGGCATCGATGACTTTCATCTGGTTGATGCCGCGCTGGATATCGCCGGAGGCAAAGGCGTGACGTTCACGGGCAAAGGCCAGAGCACTCTTGCCGTCCAGATGGTTCCAGCCCTCGGCAAAGGTGGTGGGGTCATAGTAGCCGGGGCTGCCCACCGAGGTGAACGCCTGATCGGAGTAGACATCCACGCCGCCCACGGCATCGATGATGCTGATGAAGCCCGCAAAATTGATGCGGAGGTATTGGTCCACATTGACCCCGTACAGGTTGCCCAGGGTTGCCATGCTGGTCTCCACGCCGTACAGACCGGCATGGGTCAGCTTGTCCTTGCTGTTGGTGCCCGCCAGATCAACGTAGTAATCGCGGGGGGTGTTGATGAGCGCCACCCGTTTGGTGGAGGGGTTGACCACGGCAAGGATGTTCACATCGCTGCGGGCCTTTTCGGTCAGTTCGCCGCGGTTGTCCACACCGCTCAGGTAGACCACAAAGGGCTCCTTGGTGATTTTGTTGGCTTCGGTGCCGGTGACAAGGCCGGAGGTCACGTTATCCAGTGCACTCAGGCCCTGCTGAGCCCAGACACAGCCCAGTGCCAGAAAGGCGCACAGGAACACCGAGAACACCCGGGATACCTTGCGGGGGGCGCTGTACTCCTGGCAGCGCTTGACCAGCAGCCAGAACAGCACCAGCAGCGCCGCAATGATGACCAGATACAGCGCGGGCAGCATCTGGGTGCGCCAGAGCTGCAGGAAAGCCGCAATGCTCAGAATGGCTTGTACGATCAGCAAAACAGTACCTCGTTTCGGGTTGGCCGCGCCGGTATTTGCATCCGGCTTGCGGCGGGGGGGCTTTGACTCCGGGGCAGGCCCGCCGGAATGCTTCGGCGGCTTGGGCGGTGCAGGCGGCGGGGTGGGAGCGGCAGTTTCCGGCGCAAAAAAAGCCGCGCTGTCTACCTCCACAGTCTTTTCTTCCGGTGGGCGGTGGCCCCGGTGGATGTGCCGGGTGCTGTCATCGTCCGTGTGGGAACGGGAAGTTTCATCAAACATAGGAATTCTCCTTTTTGACATGTCCTCAGGCAAGGGGCACGATGGTCAGAACGGCCCGTGCCGGCAGGCAGGTGGCCGTCTGATCCTCCTGCGAGATCCAGCCAAAGCTTTCGCAGATGTGGTCAGGGCAGGGGGAATCAATGAACCGTGCCGCGCCGTCTTTGACCTCGATGTGCACCGTCAGATAGCCGGTGTCGATGTCATAGACGGCATCCTTGTCCAGAGAAATCTTCTGCACCGTGTTCGCATCGCCGTAGATCAGCTCCGCGCCCAGGGTGCTGCCGCTCTGCCCGGCACTGCGGAGGTAAAAAAGCACCCCCGCGATCACCAGAACAACTGCGGCGAACAGTAAATTGACCCAGAGATTTTTTTTCTGCTTCATGGCTCAGGCATCCTTCTGGGGGAACAGCTGTTCCAGCTCGGCCAGCCACAGGGCGGCGCAGGCATCGCTGGGCATCCGCCAGTCCCCGCGCGGCGAGAGGGTCACGCTGCCGATCTTGGGGCCGTCGGGCAGGCAGCTGCGCTTGAACTGCTGGGCAAAGAACCGCCAGTAGAAGTTGCGCAGCCACTTGTAAAGCACCGCGTCCGGGTATTCCTCCCGGCCTGCAAAGGCTGCCCTGGCCAGCCGGAAGATCTTTGCCGGGCCAAAGCCGAAGCGGAGCACATAATAAAGGTAGAAGTCGTGCAGTTCATAGGGGCCCACCAGATCCTCGGTGCGCTGTGCGATCTCACCGTTGTCCTTGGCGGGCAGCAGCTCGGGGGACACAGGGGTGTCGAGGATGTCCAGCAGCACCTCTTTCAGGGCCGGGGTGGCGGCAATGTCGGCTTCGTACCGGACAAGGTGGCGCACCAGCGTTTTGGGTACGCCTGCGTTCACGCCGTACATGCTCATGTGGTCGCCGTTGTAGGTGGCCCAGCCCAGGGCCAGTTCGGACAGGTCGCCGGTGCCCACCACCAGACCGCCGGTGCGGTTGGCAGTGTCCATCAGCTCCAGGGTACGCACGCGGGCCTGGCCGTTCTCGTAGGTCACGTCCAGCACGCTCTCGTCCTGGCCGATGTCCCGGAAGTGGCTGTGCACTGTGGCGGCAATGTCGATCTCGGTAAAGCTGACGTGCAGCTCGTCACAGAGGATCTCCGCATTGCTGCGGGTGCGCTTGGTGGTGCCGAAGCAGGGCATGGTCACGGCCAGCACATCGGTGGTGGGGCGGCTCAGCTGTTTCATGGCGCGGACAGCCACCAGCAGGGCAAGGCAGCTGTCCAGACCGCCCGAAATGCCGATGACGGCTGTTTTGGCGCGGGCGTGCTCAAGCCGCTTGGCCAGGCCATCGGCCTGCATCTTCAAAATCAGCTCACAGCGCTCGGCGCGCAGCTGCTCGTTGTGGGGGATAAAGGGGGTGGGGTCTACCCAACGGGTCAGCACGGTGTCGGTCAGGGTCAGGTCGAACTCCACGGTCTGGTAGCCCTCGGTGCTGGGCTCAAAGCTGGTGTTGCGTGCCCGCTCCAACTCCATCCGCTGGCAGTCCAGCTCTGTCTCGGCAAGGCCGCCCGCAAAGGGCTTCACCTCGGCCAGCAGGGTGCCGTTCTCGGCGATCAGGTCGTGGCCTGCGAACACCATGTCCTGGGTGCTCTCGCCGTGGCCTGCCGAGGCGTACAGGTAGCCGCAGAGCAGGCGGGCAGACTGGTTCTCCACCAGTGCCCGGCGGTACTCAGCCTTGCCTACCGTTTCATCGCTGGCCGAAAGGTTGGCGATGACGGTAGCGCCTGCCAGTGCGTGGAAGGTGGAGGGCGGCAGGGCGCTCCACAGATCCTCGCAGAGCTCCACGCCCAGCACAAAGCTGGGCATCTGGCGGCAGCGGAAGAGCAGGGAGGTGCCAAATGGGACATCCTGCCCGCAGACATTCACCCACTCCACCTCGGTGGAGCCGGGGGTGAACTGCCGCTTTTCATAGAACTCGCCGTAGTTGGGCAGGTACGTTTTGGGAACCAGACCCAGCAGCTGCCCGCGGCAGAGCACGGCAGCGCAGTTGTACAGCTTGCCCCGCACCATCAGGGGCAGGCCCACAAGGGCCACGGTGTCCAGCTCCCGGCTGGCATCCAGCAGCTCCTGCAGGCCGGTCAGGGCTCCCTGCTGCAGGGTGCGCTGCAAAAACAGGTCGCCGCAGGTATAGCCGGTCAGGCAGAACTCAGGGAACACGGCCAGCTTTACGCCGCGGGCGGCGGCGGCACGCAGCTCTGTGAGGATCTGCCGGGTGTTGTAGGCGCAGTCCGCCACCCGAAGCGCGGGCGAGAGGGCTGCTGCTTTCAAAAAACCATCTTTCATCGGAGGATTTCACATCCTGTCTCTCTTGTTTGCCCACGGCGAACAACTGTGCTCCCGTGGTGAGGATAGTATACCACACTCTGGCCAAAACGAAAAGAGGGCTGTTATCAACCTTCTCTATCCCTGCGCCTGACGGCGGGGCAAAGAAGGGTTCTAACAACCCCCTGCAGATACACCAAATGGAAAACGAGATGGACCGTAAGCCGGGTTCTGTATTAAACGACGATCTGTCTAGGCCTGCCATTGCTGACAGGCTCGTGCCGCCTTCGGGACACGCGAGCAGCGCTGTACGTCCCATATAGGCGTTGCTTCCGGTAGGGTTTACAAAGCCGCATAGTCACCCATGCGCTGGTGAGCTCTTACCTCGCCCTTTCATCCTTACCGCATTGCTGCGGCGGTTTCCTTTCTGTTGCACTTTCCCTGAGGTCACCCTCGGCTGCCGTTAGCAGTTACCGTGCTCTGTGAGGCCCGGACTTTCCTCAGAGCGGTCAAAGCCGCCCCGCCGCCGTATGTTCCACTCGTTTTCCGTTCCCCATGATACCATAAAAAAACAAGATTTGCAAGTGACGATGAAATTTGGTATAATAAATCTAAATATGGCGTGAAATTTTTGGGAGGGACAAAGGATGCAGCTGCTTTTCAATGTCCCGCCCGAAGCCGATGGCGTGCTGCTGCGCGGCTTTCTGCGCCGGTGTGCCGTCTCCACGGAGCTGGCCCGGGCGGTCAAATTCCATGGCAGCGGCTTTTTTGCGGACGATGTTCCCATTCTGGCCAACCGCCGTGTGCAGGCAGGGCAGGTGATCCGCTTTTCGCTGCCCGCCGACGGCCCCGGCGTGGAGCCGCAGCCTGAGATCCCGGTCAGGGTCGTTTACGAGGATGCTTTTGCCGTGGTGCTGGAAAAACCGCCCCATCTGGCGGTCCATCCCACCCTGAACTACCCCCGGGACACCCTGGCCAACGGCTATGCCGCCTGGGCGGCTGCCCACGGCGAAAGCCCGGTGTTCCGCCCGGTGAACCGGATCGATAAAGACACCAGCGGGCTGGTGCTGGCCGCAAAGAACGGCTATGCCGCGCCCCTGCTGGCCGAGGGCGTGGAAAAGCTCTATTACGCCATCGTGGAGGGTGAACTGCCCCTTGGCCCCGGGATCATCGATGCCCCCATCGGCCGGAGAGGGGACAGCATCATCGGGCGGTGTGTGACCCCCGAGGGCAAGCCCAGCCGCACCGAGTATACCATATTAAGGGCAGCGCAGGGCATGAGCCTTGCCGCCTGTGTCCCCGTGACGGGCCGCACCCATCAGATCCGGGTGCATTTTGCGTCCATCGGCCACCCGCTGGCTGGGGACGACCTTTACGGCGGGCACCGTGACCGCATTGCCCGGCAGGCGCTCCATTGCGCCCGGCAGAGTTTCCGGGTGCCGGCTTACACCAAGGTGCCCGGCGGCATCCGGTTGGAAACGCCGGTGGAGGAACACGCCCGCACCGTTGGAGTGGAGAGCCCCCTGCCCGAGGATATGCGGGCATTGCTGGATGCTGAAAATATGAAAATACGGTGAAACCTCTGTGAAAGCTCTGCCCAAATTTTGTGACAAGCCTTGTATCGGCCCGGGCAGAGTGTATAATTGATATGAATTTGTAACTTTCGACCCAAAACGTCAGGAAGGAGCAACCCCTTTTGATCGAAGAAAAAACAAAGGAGCCGCAGAGCCAGGCTCCTGCAGCGCCGGTGAAGGGCAGAGAAAAACTGCGAAGCTTCTGGGCAAAGGTCCAGATCTCCGGCCTGCTGCGGCGGCACCGTTTCCGCCGCAAAACGCAGCGGCACATGAATGATGTGGCCAAAAAGCTGCGGGCCAGTGCCGTGGTGCTGGCAGTTGGCGAGGCACTTTATGCACTGGGCTTTGCGGCAGAGTACATGGTGGTGCGCACAGGGCGCGGTATTGCTGCCGTGGCCCGCAGACTGGCCCGCTGGTGCAGGAATGCCCTGCATACCATCATTGCAACAGCCTTTCCCGGTGCGGCGCAGATGTTCAAGGATCTGCTGGCACCGCTTTACCTGTTTTTCAAGGGCCTCGGCGCTGTGGCGGCCCACGCCAACGATGTGCGCCGGGAGCGGGGCTTTGGTGCTTCCGTAAAAGCGGCCGGGCGCTATTTTGTGGGCGGGCTCAAGCGCAACCTGAGCCTGCTGCCCCGGACAGCAATGTACATCCTGCCCCTGTGTATGCTGGCCGTGTTCGTCACGGTCTGGAACAGGACGATGGCCCAGCCCTATGCGCTGGCTGTGCAGGTGAACGGCCAGACCGTTGGCTATGTGGCCAATGAGGAAGTGTTCAACCTCGCAAAAGAGGATGTGATGCAGCGCATCAACTACGCCGGTTCGGACAAGACCGAGCTGACCATCGAGCCGACCTATACCATCTCCGTGACCCACAAGACCATGGACGAGAGCGAGACGGCAAACGCCATTCTGCAGAGCGCCAGTGACCAGATCAGTGAGGGCACCGCTCTGTATCTGGATGGGGAGCTGACGGCAGTCTGCTCCGATGGTGACACCCTGCGCGGCTATCTGGAGAGCCTGCTGGCCCCCTACGAGGATCAGGCAGACGAGAATGTCAGCGTGGGCTTTAGCAAAAATGTGACGCTGGAAGATGGAGTCTATTTCAACGACAGCTTTGAGGATGACAATTCCATTGAGGATATGCTGACCGGCGTGCAGCAGCAGGAGAAGATCTACACGGTCAGGGCGGGCGATACCCTGTGGGCCATTGCCCAGAAGAACGACCTGACCTTCCGGGAGCTGTGTGCCCTGAATACGAATTTCAAGGGTGCTCCCCTGGCCGAGGACTCCAATATCCAGGAGGGCGACCAGCTGATCGTGACCAAGCAGGAGGCTCTGCTGGAAGTCCGCATCACCAAGGTGGAGACGCGGGAGGAGGAGATCCCCTTCGGCACCGAGACCACCCAGTCCAACGAGTACACCAAGGGAACCACCAAGACCCTGCAGGAGGGCCAGAATGGCCTGCGCCGCGTCACCATGCAGAACGTCTACGATACCAACGGCGTGCTGCTGGAGCAGACCATCCTTTCCACCGAGACCATCCGGGAGCCGGTGAACAAAAAGGTGGTCGTTGGCACCAAGAAGGTCACGAAGAACGGTGCGGCGGCATACATCGGCGGCAGCGGTCAGTTCATCTGGCCTGTGCCGGGCTACCGCAACTGCTCGCGCTGGTATGGCAGCGGCCACAAGGGCGTGGATATCTGTGCCTCTGCCGGTACGCCCATCTATGCATCGGCGGGCGGCACCGTGACCAAGGCGGGTTATAACAAGGCCGGTGCCGGTACGGGCTATGGTTATTCTGTGATCATCAGCCACTCCGGCGGCTATACCACGGTCTATGCCCACTGCCTGTCTCTGGCGGTCAGTGCGGGCCAGACCGTGCGGCAGGGCCAGCTCATCGGCTATGTGGGCAGCACGGGCCGCTCTTCCGGCAACCACTGCCACTTCGAGATCCGCCGCAACGGCTCGTACATCGCACCGCAGAGCGTGTTCTCCGGAAAGCGATAAATCAGAACAGAACCTCTCAGTCAATGCTTCGCATTGCCACCTCTCCTAATAGGAGAGGCAAGAGAGCGGAAGCATAAACTTGGCTCCCCTATCAGGCAACAACGACGACCGCCGCCAGTGGCGGATGAAGGGAGGCGTTGTTGGGGCAGCGGCCAGCAGGACACGAGTGCAATACTTTGCACGAAGTGGACGCTGGGAGCCGCAACTCGTATGCTGGCGTGAAGCGCCTGAGAGGTTTATTTTACAAACAAAAAGGAGAATGATTATGGCAACACCCCACATCAGCGCTGAAAAAGGCGATTTCGCAAAGACCGTCCTGATGCCAGGCGATCCGCTGCGGGCAAAGTTCATCGCGGATACCTTCCTCGAGGATGTCCGCCAGGTCACCGGTGTCCGTGGAATGCTGGGCTTTACCGGCACCTATGAGGGCCGCCCCATCAGTGTGATGGGCAGCGGCATGGGAATGCCCTCCATCGGCATCTACTCCTACGAGCTGTACAAGTTCTACGATGTGGACAACATCATCCGCATCGGCTCTGCCGGCAGCTACACCGACAAGGCCAGGCTGTTCGATGTGGTTCTGGCCGCCGGTGCCGTGAGCGAGAGCAACTATGCCCGGGTCCAGAGCGGCTTTGAGGGGGATCTCACCCTGCCCAGCCAGACCCTGAACGACAAGCTGCGCGCCTCCGCCGCAAAACAGGGCATCCCCCTGATCGAGGGCAACATCCATTCCTCCGATGTGTTCTATCGCCAGCCCTCCGATGAAAAGCCCACCTACTGGGAAAAGCTGCGGGATGAGCGCGGCTGCCTGTGTGTGGAGATGGAGAGCTTTGCCCTCTTCGCCAACGCTCAGGTCCTGGGCAAGAACGCCGCCTGCCTGCTGACCATCTCCGACAGCTTTGTCTCCCCGGAGATCACCACCGCCGAGCAGCGTCAGACCAGCTTCACCAACATGATGAAGGTCGCACTGGGCGCGGAGTACTGATTTGCATTCACAAAAAGGGTTGTTGTCACACGACAACAACCCTTTTATGTTTTAAGTGTCACTATAATGTCCGAAACAGGATGCGATAATGATATTGCCGTCCTGCTCTTTATAAACAATGCGGTGCGTATCGTCGATGCGGCGGCTCCACCATCCACTCAAATCACCTTTTAAGGGTTCGGGTTTTCCAATGCCCTCGTAGGAGTTCCGCTGGATGTCTTTCAGAAGTGTGTTGATACGCTTCAGCAGCTTTTTGTCTCGCGTCTGCCAAAGGCAGTAGTCCTCCCATGCTTCCTCTTCCCAAAGCAATCTCATTTAATCTACCTCAATCAGGTCGTGTTCGGTGAGTTTGGCCTTGCCGGTGTCGATATCGTGGACGATCTGGCGGAGATGATTGATGTTGCTTTCCGAGTAGAACGGGTCGGCGGAAACCTCAAAGGGAATGCGGTGCTCCCGGGAAACTTTTTTGGCGAAAATCGTGAATGCCGTTGTCATAGAAAGTCCCATCTCGGCGCAAACCTCTTCCATGCTGCGTTTCAGGTCTGGGTCCATCCGGAAGTTCACATTGACTGCATTTGCCATTCTAATACGCCTCCTTCTTGATTCTATTATATGCGTCTGTAATGAAAAATGCAAGAACTTTCGTTACATAATAAATGAACAACGAGAAATCTCTTGAAGAATTTGAGAACACGCCGTATAATTGAAGTGCAAAAGAGGGGATGAAAGATGAACGACTTTCAACCAAATCAGGATATCTGCCTTGTACCTTATTACCCAGCCTATGAAATTGCGCTTCCGTGGTATCGCGATGCAGAAACGTTTGTTTATACTTTAGAATGAAAAGGAGGCCCCTATGACCAATCTGACTTTAGACGAAAAGAAAGCCCTGATCCGGATGGCACTGGAAGCCCGGGAGCAGGCCTATGTGCCTTACTCCGACTTTATGGTGGGTGCCGCCCTGCGGGCCGAAGATGGCCGCATCTTCACCGGCTGCAATGTGGAAAACGCCGCTTTCACCCCCACCAGCTGCGCTGAGCGTACGGCCCTGTTCAAGGCGGTGAGCGAGGGCGTGACCCGCTTCACCGACATTGCCGTGGTGGGCTCCCGCCGCGGCGAGGTGAACAAGCAGATCACCTCGCCCTGCGGGGTCTGCCGTCAGGCGCTGTTTGAGTTCGGCGGACCGGAGCTGAATGTCATCATGGCAAAGACCCCCGATGATTTCATCGAGCGCAGCATGGACGAGCTGCTGCCCTTCGGCTTTGGCCCCTCCAACGTGGCGGGCAACAAAGCCGTGGAAGAATGAGGCGGGAAGCGGATATTTTGCCAAAATTGGTGAAGCAGTACGACTTTTACGCGAATTTTACAAAAAATCTGTAAAGATTTTGTAATCGGAAATGCCTTGCTTTCCTCACATGACCCGGCTATACTTGGGTTAGTAAATGTGCAAGTGTGCGCATTCCTATTGTAAAGCGCAATTTTTAATGTATAAAAAGGAGAGTTTTCTTATGATGATTTCTCGTCGTAACTTCCTGGCTGTGGCTGGCGCTGCAGCTGCTGCCGCTGCTCTGACCGCCTGCGGTGGTTCTTCCTCTTCCACCAGCACCGCTTCTTCCACTGCTTCTTCTGCAGCTTCTGAGGCTGCCAGCAAGATCGCAAAGGTCGCTTTGACCTGCGATACCGGCACGATCGATGACGAGAGCTTCAACCAGGCTTGCTGGAGCGCTGTTTCCAGCTACATGGGCGATGACTGCCAGTACTACATCCCCGAGGCTGATGCTTCCGATGAGGATCGTGAGACCATGATCCGTCAGGCTGTCAACGACGGCGCTGAAGTCATTGTCTGCGTCGGCTACCTGTATGGCGCTTCTCTGGCATGGGCTGCTGAGCAGTACCCCGATGTCAAGTTCATTGCTATCGATGTCACCCAGGGCGATATCGGCACCGATGAGATCCCCTCCAACTGCTACTGCATCACCTTCAAGGAGGAGCAGGCAGGCTATCTGGCAGGTTACGCCATTGCCAAGGACGGCAAGACCAAGCTGGGCTTCCTGGGCGGCATGGCTGTTCCCGCTGTCATCCGTTACGGCTACGGCTTTGTGCAGGGCGCTGATGCTGCTGCTCAGGAGCTGGGTCAGAACATCGACATCAACTACTTCTACGGCGGCCAGTTCTACGGCGATGCCAACATCACCTCCCGTATGGAGGGCTGGTACTCCAACGGCACTCAGGTCGTCTTTGCCTGCGGCGGCGGCATCTACACCTCCGCTGTTGAGGCTGCTCTGAAGAACAACGGCTACGTCATCGGCGTTGACGTTGACCAGAACTACATCGGTGCAAACGGTGTTGCTGACGGCACCTATGCTTACAACCCGTTCATCACCTCCGCTATGAAGGGCCTGTCCGAGGCTGTTTCTACTTCTCTGTCCGACATCGAGGCAGGCGAGTGGAGCACCATCGCAGCAACCAACGGCAACTTTGGTCTGGAGGACGGCGATTACGTCGGCCTGCCCACCGCTGAGGACAGCTGGAACTTCGAGACCTTCACGGTTGAGGAGTACGAGGAGCTGAAGCAGAAGATCGCTTCCGGCGAGATCGTTGTTGACAACAGCTCTGACGATGCTACCAAGCCCACCGTCAGCGAGTTCACCAACGTCACCTACATCCAGTAAAATTTGAACAGTCCGCAAGGGCTGCAGGGAACGACCCTCTCCGTCATTGCCGCCAGGCTTTGACGGAGAGGGTCGTTTTTGTCTCGCGAAAAATCGTGCAGCTTGCACAAAAGTAATACTTATAAGAGCACATCCCGCCAAAAAATCAAAAAGAAGTGTGCAAAACCGCAAAAATACGGTATAATGGTACACAGAATAGTACAGGTGTCGATTTGACACGAAAGGAGAGTGAGCAGATTGGCAGAGGATTTTGTGATCGAGATGCTCCACATTACCAAGGAGTTCCCTGGAATCAAGGCAAACGATGATATCACCCTGCAGCTGCGCAAGGGCGAGGTACATGCCCTGCTGGGCGAGAACGGTGCTGGCAAAAGTACGTTGATGAGCGTGCTGTTCGGCTTGTACCAGCCGGAGGCCGGTAAGATCCTCAAGAACGGCAAGGAGGTCGCCGTCCGCAACCCCAACGATGCCAACGCACTGGGCATCGGCATGGTGCACCAGCACTTCAAGCTGGTGGAATGCTTCAGCGTGCTGGACAACATCATTCTGGGCGTGGAGCCCAATAAGATGGGCTTTTTGCAGAAGGCTGAGGCCCGCAAGAAGGTCGTGGCCCTGAGCGAGAAGTACGGCCTGCGTGTGGACCCCGATGCACTCATCAGTGATATCTCGGTTGGTATGCAGCAGCGTGTTGAGATCCTGAAGATGCTCTACCGCGACAACGAGATCCTGATCTTTGATGAGCCCACTGCTGTTCTGACCCCGCAGGAGATCGACGAGCTGATGGAGATCATGCGCGGGTTCAAGAAGGAAGGCAAATCCATCCTCTTCATCACCCACAAGCTCAACGAGATCATGGCAGTGGCAGATCGCTGCACGGTTCTGCGCAAGGGCAAGTATATGGGCACTGTGGACATCAAGGACACCACCAAGGAAGAGCTCTCCCGCATGATGGTCGGCCGCGATGTTCAGCTGCAGGTGGACAAAAAGCCCGCCGCCCCCGGCGAGGTGGTGCTGGACGTGCAGAACGTTACCATGCACAATGCCCAGCACAAGAAGGATGCCGTCAAGAACGTCTCTTTCCAGGTGCGTGGCGGTGAGATCGTCTGTCTGGCAGGCATCGAGGGCAACGGCCAGACAGAGTTTGTCTACGGCTTGACTGGTCTGGAAAAGTTCAGCAGCGGCAAGGTGCTGCTGGACGGCAAGGAGATCACCAACGAGAGCATCCGTCAGCGCTCCAAGGACGGCATGAGCCATATCCCTGAGGACCGCCACAAGCATGGTCTGGTGCTGGATTACAGCCTGGAGAACAACATGGTGCTCCAGCGCTACTGGCAGCCCGAGTTCCAGCACAACGGCTTTATCCGCAGTGAAAAGGTGCGGGAGTACTCTGATAAGCTGATCGCCCAGTATGACGTGCGCAGCGGCCAGGGCAGCGCCACCATCGTGCGCAGCATGTCCGGCGGCAACCAGCAGAAGGCGATCATTGCCCGTGAGATCGACAAAGACCCCAAGCTGCTGGTGGCAGTGCAGCCCACCCGCGGTCTGGATGTCGGTGCCATTGAGTATATCCACAAGCAGATCGTGGATGAGCGCGACAGGGGCAAGGCCGTGCTGCTGGTCAGTCTGGAGCTGGATGAGGTGATGAACCTTTCTGACCGGATCCTTGTGATGTACGAGGGTGAGATCGTGGGCGAGTTTGACCCCAAGACCACCACAGTCCAGGAGCTGGGCCTGTACATGGCCGGTGCCCGCAAGCAGGGAAAGGAGTAAGCAGAAATGAAAAACAAAAAACTTTCCCACAACGGGCTGCAGGGTTCTGTCACCAGCGTGATGGCTGCTCTGCTGTGCATCCTGATCGGTCTGGCTGTGGGCTTCCTCGTGCTGCTGGCCATCAACCCGGCCCACGCATGGGCAGACGGTTTTGTCCGCATCCTCAAGGGCGGCTTCCATGATGCCCCCTATGGTGTCGGCAAGGAACTGGCCAACGCCGCGCCCCTGATCATGACCGGCCTTTCCGTGGGCTTTGCCTTCAAGACCGGCCTGTTCAACATCGGTGCCGCCGGTCAGTACACGCTGGGCGCTTACGGTGCCCTCTACTGCGCCATCATGCTCAAGCTGCCCTGGTTCGTCTGCCTGCTGGCTGCGGCCATTCTGGGCGGTCTGTGGGGTGCCATCCCCGGTTTCTTCAAGGCCTACTTCAACATCAACGAGGTCATTACCTCCATCATGTTCAACTGGATCGGCCTGTACCTTGTCAATGAGCTGGTCTACCAGAACGGCACCGGCCCCATGTATGATGTGCGCAACACCCGCACCCTGAACCTGGGCAAGAACGCGGATCTCGCCCAGTCTGTCATCCCGGACTTCGGCCTGAACAAGCTGTTCCAGACCAATAGCACCACCATTGCCATCTTCCTGGCCGCTGTGGTGGCCATCCTGATCTGGGTGGTGCTGAACAAGACCACCTTTGGCTATGAGCTGAAGGCGGTCGGCCTGAATAAGAGTGCTGCCCGCTACGCCGGTATCAACGAAAAGAAGAACATCATCCTCTCCATGGCCATTGCCGGTGCGCTGGCAGGCTTTGGCGCGGGCCTGTTCTACCTGTCCAACGTGGGCCAGTGGAACCCCCTGAACTCCACCAGCCTGCCCGCCATGGGCTTCAACGGCATCTCCGTTGCCCTGCTGGCAAGCTCTAACCCCATTGGCACCATCTTCTCGGCCCTGTTCATCTCCCACATCTCGGTGGGCGGCACCTTCCTTTCCACCAAGTATTATCCCACGGAGATCGCCGACCTGATCAGCGGCATCATCATCTACCTGTGTGCATTCTCCATGCTGTTCCGCGGCAAGATCCAGAAGCTGCTGTTCAAGAATGCGGACAAGACCAATGTGAACGCAGAGCCTGCCCCGGCGGAAAAGGCCAACGCGAAGAAGGAGGGCAAGTAAGATGCTGCTTTTGATCAAATATACCCTGCTGTATGGCATCGTCCTGATGCTGGTGGCACTGGGCGGTATGTTCAGTGAGCACTCCGGCATCATCAACATCGCGCTGGAAGGCATCATGGTCATCGGCGGTGTGGCGGGTGTTCTGACCCTGACCATGCTTCCGGCCGACATGTCGCCGTTCCTGGTGGTGCTGATCTCGGTCCTGGTGGCTGCGCTGGCCGGTATCGTGTACAGCCTGCTTCTGGCCTTTGCTTCCATCAACCTGAAAGCGGACCAGACCATCGGCGGCACGGCCCTGAACCTGCTGGCCACCGCCATTGCCGTGGTCATTGCCAAGTATTTCAGCGACAGCGGCAGCGCCAAGCTGAACTATTCCAACAAGCCGTTCCTGTTCAGCATCGGCGGCCTGGAGCTGAGCATCTTTGTGCCGCTGGGCATCGTGCTGCTCGTCATCAGCTATGTGGTGCTGTACAAGACCCGCTTCGGTCTGCGCCTGCGCGCCTGCGGCGAACATCCTCAGGCAGCCGATTCTGTGGGCATCAACGTCTACAAGATGCGCTACGCGGGTGTGCTGCTTTCCGGTGCGCTGGGCGCTATCGGCGGTCTGGCATATATCGTGCCCCCGGTGCAGACCTGGAACTTTGAGGTCGGCGTGGCTGGCGCGGGCTTCCTTGCACTGGCTGTTATGATCTTTGGCCAGTGGAAGCCCTTCAACATCTGTGCCGCCGCCATGTTCTTTGCCGTGTTCAAGAGCCTGGCAAACATTGCGGACTCCACCTTCCTGGCGCAGCTCCACTGGTCCAGCAACATCTATAACATGATGCCGTTTATCGCATCCATGATCATTCTGGCCTTTACCTCCAAAAACAGCATGGCCCCCAAGGCTGAGGGTATCCCTTACGACAAGGGTTCCCGCTGAGCGAGGTTTGTTCCAAGGGCGCAGCTGCTTTTCCGGGCAGCTGCGCCCTTGGTGTTCAAAACCCGGCAAAGGAGACGGAATGTGGATTGCCTTTATCAAAAAGTCTGTTATAATGGAATTTATTGAAAGTCATACTGTCAGACAGGAGAATTGCGATGCGTATTTATGATCTGATCGCGAAAAAGCGCGATGGCGGTACCCACACCCGGGAAGAGCTGGAAGCCATTGTCAACGGCTTTGTCAGCGGGGAAGTGGCCGATTACCAGATGGCTGCCTGGATGATGGCGGTCTACCTGCGCGGCATGACCAACGAAGAAACAGCCGAGCTGACGGACGTGATGGCCCACAGCGGCGTGATGGTCGATCTTTCCCCCATCCCCGGCATCAAGGTGGATAAGCACTCCACCGGCGGCGTGGGCGATAAGACCACCCTTGTGATCGCCCCTGTGGTGGCGGCCTGCGGTGTAAAGATCGCCAAGATGAGCGGCCGCGGCCTGGGCCATACCGGCGGCACCATTGATAAAATGGAGAGCGTGCCCGGCACCAGAACTGCCCTTTCGCAGGAGGAGTTCTTTGCCCAGGTGAACAAGATCGGGCTGTCGGTCATTGGCCAGAGCGAGGGCATTGCCGTGGCGGATAAGAAGATGTACGCCCTGCGGGATGTGACCGCCACGGTCAGCTGCATCCCTCTCATTGCCTCCTCCATCATGTCCAAGAAGCTGGCCTCCGGCTCTGATGCCATCCTGCTGGATGTGACCACCGGCACCGGTGCCTTTATGAAGACCGTGGACCAGAGCATTGAGCTGGCTGAGCTGATGGTCGCCATCGGCACCCACCATGGCCGCCGGGTGGCCGCCATGATCACCGATATGGACACCCCGCTGGGCCGCAACATCGGCAACAGCCTTGAGGTCATGGAGAGCATGGACGTGCTCAAGGGCAAGGGCCCTGCCGACCTGACCGAGGTCTGCCTGCAGCTGGCCGCCAATATGCTGGTGCTGGCAGGCAAGGGGAGCCGCGACGCGTGCCGCGCCATGGCCGAGGCTGTGATCGCGGACGGCTCTGCCTTTGCCAAGTGCAAGGAGATGTTTGCGGCCCAGGGCGGCGACACCCGTGTGCTGGACGATTACAGCCTGTTTGAGCAGCCCGTAGCCAGCTTTGAGCTGCTGGCTGAGCAGGACGGCTACATCGTGGCCAACGATGCCGAGAAGATCGGCTCTGCCAGTGTGCTGCTGGGCGCTGGCCGCCAGAAGAAGGGAGACCCGCTGGACTTTGCGGCCGGCATCACCCTGCACAAAAAGCGCGGCGATTATGTGCACAAGGGCGAAAGCCTGGCCACCTTCTACGGTGCGGCAGATAAGTTTGAGGCCGCTGCTGCGGAGTACCGCAGCGGTCTGGTCTATGGTGCGGAAAAGCCCGAGGAGGCCCCGCTGGTCTACGCCCTTGTCACCAAGGACGGCGTGGAGCGCTACTGAGAAAGCATCCTTCCCGCAAGGCGGGAGGGACGGAAAGGACATTTTCTATGAAGATCATTCTGGTGGGCTGCGGCAAAGTCGGCACAGCGCTGGCACGTCAGCTCAGCGAGGAAGGCCACAATGTCACGATCATCGATACCAACAAGGCCCGTGTGGAGCATATCAGCGAATCCTATGACGTGATGGGCATTACCGGCAACGGCTCCTCCATCACAACGCTGTCCGAGGCAGGGATCGAGGAAGCGGACGTGTTCATTGCGGTCACCGGCTCGGACGAGCTGAACCTGCTCTGCTGCATGTTTGCCAAAAAGGCGGGCCACTGCCACGCCATTGCCCGTGTGCGCAACCCATCCTACAGCCATGAGCTGGACTTCATCAAAAAGCAGATCGGCATTTCGGCCATCATCAACCCGGAGATGGCGGCGGCGCGGGAGATCTCCCACCTGCTGCGCTTCCCCGGTGCCAGCAAGATCGATACCTTTGCGGAAGGCCGGGTGCGGCTGATCAAGTTCACCCTGACCGAGGCACAGGCACTGGACGGCGTGGCCATCCGGGAGATCCCCACCCGGCTCAAGAGCGATATCCTGGTCTGCGCCGTGGAGCGCGACGGCGGGGTCATCATCCCCAACGGTAATTTTGTGCTCCAGACCGGCGATCAGGTCACCTTTCTTGCAACGCAGGAAAAGGCCCACGCGTTCTTCCAGCGTATCCATCTGGCCGTGCGCCCGGTGCGCAATGCCCTCATCGTGGGCGGCGGTGCCATTGCCTTCTATCTGAGCCAGGAGCTGCTGGAAAACCATGTCCGGGTGCGGATCGTGGAGCGGGACCCCGCCCGCTGCGATGTGTTGGCCCAGGCCCTGCCCGAAGCACAGATCCTGTGTGAGGACGGCTCCAACCGCGAGTTCCTGCTCTCCGAGGGCCTGACCTCCACCGAGGCCTTTGTGGCCCTGACCAACATCGACGAGGAAAATGTTCTGCTGACCCTGTTTGCCAAGAAGCATTCCAACGGCAAGCTGGTCACCAAGATCAACCGCCTGGAATTTGACGATATCCTGGCCGGGCTTGATCTGGGCAGCATCGTCTACCCCAAGTACATGACCTGCGATTACATCGTGCAGTATGTGCGCGCTTTGCAGAACGAGGCAGGCAGCAACATCAAGACCCTGTACCGCATTCTGGACGACCGCGTGGAGGCATTGGAATTTACGGTCCATGAGAAGAGCCGCGCCACCGGTGTGCCCCTGAGCCAGCTCCACCTGAAAAAGAACCTGCTGCTCTGCTGCATCACCCGCGGCAATGAGATCAAGATCCCGCGCGGCGGCGATGAGATCCAGGTGGGCGACAACGTCATCGTGGTCACGCTGGAGCACGGCCTGCATGACCTGCGGGACATCGTGGAAGATTAACGGAGGCGCGGCATGAATTATGCAATCGTTCTGCGGCTGCTGAGCTACATCCTCTATTGCGAAGCCGCGCTGCTCCTGCTGCCTGCCATGGCCAGCCTGATCTACGGTGAGTGGATGGTGCTGGGCGTGTTCCTGCTCACGGCAGCGCTTTCTGCGGTGGCGGGCGCTCTGCTCCACCGCATCAAGCCCAAGAGCCAGATCTTCTATATGCGGGAGGGCTTTGCCACCACGGCGCTCTGCTGGCTGCTCATCAGTGTGGTGGGCGCGGTGCCCTTTGTGCTCACGGGCAGCATTCCCAACCCGGTGGATGCCATGTTTGAGACCGTTTCCGGCTTCACCACCACCGGTGCCAGTATCCTGCCTGCTGTGGAGGACCTGCCCAGGGGCATCCTGTTCTGGCGCAGCTTCACCCACTGGATCGGCGGCATGGGCGTTCTGGTGTTCCTGCTCTCCCTGCTGCCCCTGACCGGCGGCTCCCATGTCAACCTGATGAAAGCCGAAAGCCCCGGCCCGCAGGTGGATAAGTTGGTGCCGAAGGTGCAGTCCACGGCAAAAATTCTGTACGGCATCTACTTCCTCCTGACGGTGTTGGAATTCATGTTCCTGATCGCCGGGCGGATGCCGGTGTTTGAAGCCCTGCTGACCTCCTTTGGCACAGCGGGCACCGGCGGCTTCGGCTTCCGCAATGACAGCTTTGCCAGCATGTCGCCCTATATCCAGTGGGTCGTGACCATCTTTATGATCCTGTTTGGCGTGAACTTCAACGCCTATTTCCTGCTGCTGATGCGCCGCTTCCGCCGCGCTGCCGCCAGCGAGGAGGTGCGCGCCTACTTTGTGATCATCGGTGTGGCTGTGGTCATCATCACGGCCAACATTTACAGCATGTACAACGGCTTGGGCGAGGCCCTGCGCCACGCCGCCTTCCAGGTGGGTTCTATCATCACCACCACCGGTTTTTCCAGCTGTGATTTTGACCTGTGGCCCACCCTCTCCAAGGAGATCCTTGTCATGCTGATGTTTGTGGGTGCCTGCGCAGGCAGCACCGGCGGCGGCATAAAGGTCAGCCGCCTCCTGCTGATGGGCAAGACTGTGGGCAAGGAGCTCAAGCAGGCCCTTCACCCGCAGGTGGTGGCCCCCGTCCGGATGGACGGCAAGGTGGTCAACCATGAGACCATCCGCGCCACCAATGTCTTTGTGGCCGCCTACATCTTCATCTTTGCGGCATCCTTCTTCCTCATCAGTCTGGATGGCTTTGACATGGTGACCAACTTCACCGCCATTGCCGCCACGTTGAACAACATCGGCCCGGGCCTTGCCCAGGTGGGCCCCATGATGAACTTTGGCAGCTACTCCAACCCCGCCAAGCTGGTTATGATCTTTGACATGCTGGCGGGCCGTCTGGAGATCTTCCCCATGCTGGTGTTCTTTATGCCGGACACCTGGCGGCGGTTCTGAGCAAAATAACAAAGCGGATGCGCTCCTACCGGAACGCATCCGCTTTTTGCTGTATCAGGATTCCTGCGGCTTTTTCCCCAAGAGCGCCGCGCCGCTCAGCACGATGACCCCGCCCAGCAGGGCAAGGCCTGCACCGGCCTGCCCGAAGGCATCGCCGACGGCACCCACCAGAGGACTTGCGGGGATCATGAGCAGACTGTAGGCCATGCTGTCCACGCTGATGAGGGTAGCCCGCTGGTCACTGGGAATGGCGTCGTTCAGCTTCTGTCTTTCATGCAAAAGGTACACTTCCAGTGCGCCCTGCACCAGCATCATGCCGAACAGACCGCCCCACGCGGGGGCAAGGCCCACCAGCAGCGTGCCGACGCCGCAGAGCAGGGCGCAGACGGAGTAAAACCGCCGCATGGAGCGGAACCGGACCCGGCGGCCCACTTCAGCGCCCAGCACACAGGCAGCACCGCCCAGCAGCAGGGGAAGGAAGAGCAGCTCCGTGGGCCAGCCCAGCTCAACGAGCCGCTGCTGCAAGAACATTTTGGTCAGGTAGCTGGGCACCGAGACGACGGCGCTGGAAACGATGAGCTTGGCCGCCAGCGGCGTGGTGCGCAGGATGCTCAGGCTGTTGCGCGCCAGTTTGGTGAACTGGCCGGGCAGCGCGCGGAGGGTCTGCTTTCCCCGGCTGGCCTGTGCCTTGGTGACGATGGGCTCCTCCATCAGCGCAAGGGCGGCGGTGGAAACGCCCTCGAACGCAGCGCTCAGCAGGTAAAAGCCCGCAAAGCCGAGGAAGCGCTTCAAAAGGCTGGCCAGCGAACCTATGGCGTTGGCCAGCATGGAAATCTGGGAACTGTTGGCGGAGACTTGGATGTACTCGTCCTCGCGGCCCTCGGTCTTCAGGCTGTCGTAGACAAGGGCTGTGAAGGTGCCGGAAAACATGGTCATAGCCAGCGCGCTCAGCCCCATGGCAAGGCAGATGGTGAACAGGTTCGGCGCAAAAGCCATCAACAGATTGCAGGTCACGGTCAAGACTCCGCCGGACAGGAGGGTCTTCCGGCGGCCCAGCAGGTCTGCCGCCATGCCGCTGGGCACTTCGCAGAAGAGGCTGACGATGTGATACACGCTTTCGGCCAGGCCGATCTCCCACAGGGAGAAGCCCCGGGCCGCCAGCAGGGCCACCCATACCGCATCCGTGATGCGCAGACCGGAGAAAAAGTCGGAGATGTAAATGCAGCGAAGCTGCTGTTTCAAGTTGAGATTCTGATTCATGGGGAGCACCCTTTCTATTACAATGGATAGGACTGTGTGCCCATTTTCAGGCAAAACAAAAGCGCCCCACAGCAAAGCTGCGCGGCGCTGAAAATCATGCTCCACGTCTTGCTGAAAGGTTTCCTCGATTTGGCTCCTCTATGAGGGGAGCTGGCTGCGCCAGAGCGCAGATGGAGAGGTTTTGTTTCCAATAAAAGGGTACACTTCGAGCCGGAACGTATTAAATCTGACCTTTTTTGAAAAAGATGCAGCCATTCCAACCCATCTGGGTGTACCCTCCTTTCAGTAAAACGTTACGCTTACAATACCATACTTTCGGCCAAAATACAAGCAAAACCGTAAAATTCAGGGAAAAAGTGCCGCCCTGGCTTGCAAACAGGCCCAAAGTGTGGTAAGATGATATCCGGTTATGAAACCTGAATATCTTGAAAACGCAGCGACGGAGAGAGTACGCACGCAGTTCCACAGCAAAGAGAGAAGCTTCACCGGCTGAAAGGGCTTCCGCGTGGGTGTGTGCCGAAGTTCGCTCCTGAGCGGCCTGCCCGAACGGCTTCTATTAGGGCAGGACGGTGCGCCCCGTTACGGCGTTTGAGAGCCGCCCTTGTTTGTGCAGGGCGGAAACCGGGTGGTACCGCGGAGCATTGGATTTGCAAAGGCTTCGTCCCTTTTGTCCGGCCAGAAATGGCCCGGCAGGGGACGGGGCCTTTTTTGCTGCCCCGCTTTGAAAACACGAACTGAGAAGGAGAGAATTTCCATGCAAGCAATGATCGACGAGCTGGCCAAACAGGCCGCAGAGAGCCTCGGTCAGGTCTCTTCCAAGGAGACGCTGGCCTCGTTCTGGCAGGAATATCTGAGCAAAAACGGCAAGATCCCCGCGCTGATGAAGAATCTGCGCTCTGTCGCGCCCGAAGAGCGCCCCGCCATGGGCAAGATCATCAACGAGCTCAAGCAGAAGGTGCAGGCAGACTACGATGCCGCCGCTGCCAAGGTGAAGGAGGCCGAGCTGGCCGCCCGCAACGCCGCTGAGACCGTGGACATCACCCTGCCCGCCAAGACCCGCACGGTGGGTGGTCTGCATCCCCTGACGCTGGTCACCAACCAGATCATCGACGTGTTCTCTGGCATGGGCTTTGCCGTGGCCGACGCACCTGAGATCGAGGACGACGACCACAATTTCACCCGCCTGAACGTGCCCAAGGATCACCCCGCCCGCGACATGCAGGATACCTTCTACCTGTCCGACGAGTTCCTGCTCCGCACCCAGACCTCCGGCGGCCAGATCCGCACCATGGACAGCCAGAAGCCGCCCATCAAGGTGCTGATCCCCGGCCGTGTGTTCCGTTCCGATTCCGATGCCACCCACAGCCCCATGTTCCACCAGATGGAAGGCCTGGTCGTGGATAAGGGCATCACCCTGGGCGACCTGCAGGGCGCGCTGAACACCTTTGTGCAGAAGCTGTTCGGCAAGGACACCCGCACCCGCCTGCGTCCCTCTTACTTCCCCTTCACCGAGCCCAGTGTGGAGGTCGATGTCAGCTGCTTTGAGTGCGGCGGCAAGGGCTGCCCCCTGTGCAAGCACACCGGCTGGATCGAAGTTCTGGGCGGCGGTGTTGTCAACCGCAAGGTGCTGGAGAACTGCAACATTGACCCGGATGAGTATTCCGGTTTCGCCTTCGGCATTGGCATCGAGCGCATCGCCATGCTGAAGTACGGCATCAACAACATCGGCCTGATGTTCGAGAACAACCTGCAGTTCCTCAAGCAGTTCCATGAATAAGAGGGGAGAGAACAGACAATGAAAGTACCTTTCAGTTGGTTAAAAGAATTCGTTGATATCGACGTTACCGCTCAGGAGCTGGAGGAGAAGCTGTTCTCCTGCGGCTTTGAGGTGGAAGAGCTGATCCCGCTGGATGCAGGCATCAGCAAGGTGGTCGTTGGCAAGATCGTGGAGATGGAAAAGCAGGAGGGCACCCACCTGACCAAGTGTGTGGTGGACTGCGGTGACTACGGCCACGATATCCGCATCAGCACCGGTGCCGCCAATATGAAGCTGGGCGACTGTGTGCCCGCCGCTCTGGATGGCTCCACCCTGCCCGGCGGCATCAAGATCAAGGCCCGCAAGATGCAGGGCGTGGAGTCCAACGGTATGCTCTGCTCCGGCGAGGAGCTGGGCCTGAACGACGACCTGTTCCCGGGCTCTGAGGTCTATGGTCTGCTCATCCTGCCCGAGGATTCCGTTCCCGGCACCGACATCGCACCCGTTGTCGGCCTGGATGACTATATCTTCGATATCTCCATCACCGCAAACCGCCCCGACTGCCAGTCCGTGCTGGGCATTGCCCGCGAGGTCGCTGCCATTCTGGACAAGCCCCTGCACATGCCCGCCATGGATTATAAGGCTGTCTGTGAGCCGGATGCTCCCATCACCGTCCAGGTGGAGGCCCCTGACCTGTGCCCCCGCTATATGGCGCATTACGTCCGCAACATCCGCATGGGCGAATCTCCCCGCTGGATGAAGCGCCATCTGGCCCTGTGCGGCCTGCGCTCCATCAGCAATGTGGTGGATATCACCAACCACACCCTGCTGGAAATGGGCCAGCCCATGCACGCCTTTGACCTGAACAAGGTCGCCGGCCGCACCATTGATGTGCGCCGTGCCCACGAGGGTGAGAAGATCGTGACCCTCGATGAAAAGGAGTTCACCCTGAACCCCAACAATCTGGTCATCTGTGATGCCGAGAAGCCGGTGGCTCTGGCCGGCATCATGGGCGGTGCCAACTCCGGCATGGATGAGAACACCACCAGCCTGCTGTTCGAGTGCGCCACCTTCGCCCGTGACTGCGTCCGCAAGACCAGCCGTGCCCTGGGCCAGAACAGTGATTCTTCTGCCCGCTATGAAAAGGGTGTGGACCGCAACTCTCCCGAGCTGGGCCTGGCCCGTGCCCTGCACCTGATCCAGGAGCTGGACTGCGGCGATATCACCACCCTCGAGTATGACCTGACCGATGGCCGCCCGCTGGAGCGCAAGCACATCGTGACTACCCCTGCCAAGATCTGCGGCGTGCTGGGCATCACTGTGCCCGAGCAGACCATGATCGATATCCTGCAGCGCCTGGAGTTCACTGTGGATGTGCAGGCCGATGGCAGCTGGGATGTGTCTGCTCCTCTCTACCGTGAGGATGTGGAGAGCTTCCCCGATCTGGCGGAGGAGGTCATCCGTGAGTACGGCTATGACCACATCAACCCCACCTTCCTGAACACCGCCTCTGTCACCAACGGCGGCCTGAACTATGCACAGAAGCAGCAGCTCAAGACCAAGCGCCTGCTGGCTGCACAGGGCTTCTATGAGGCCTCCACCCTGGCCTTCTACTCCAACGCGGAGCTGGATATGCTGCACATCCCCGCTGAGGATGCTGCCCGCAAGGCCATCCGCATCCTGAATCCCATCAGCGAGAACCTGTCCATCATGCGCACCCTGCTGACCCCGTCCATGCTGAATGTCATCGTGGACAACCTCAAGAAGGGCAATGCCGAGGGCCGCCTGTTCGAGATGGCTCCCGTCTATCTGGCCAAGGAGCTGCCCATCAGCGAGCATCCCCACGAGCGTCAGACCCTCTGCATTGGTGCCTTTGGCCCCGAGGAGGACTTCTTCACCGTCAAGGGTGCAATGGAGGCGCTGGCCGCAGGCTTTGACCTGACCTTCACCTACGAGCGCGAGACCACCCCGTGGCTCCACCCCGGCATCAGCGCCGCTGTCTACTGCAACGGCAAGCGTCTGGGCGTGTTCGGTAAGCTCTCCAATGAGATCAACGGCGAGCTGGAGATCGCAAAGGACCAGAAGGACAGCCAGAACATCTATCTGGGTGAGCTGGACTATGAGGCTCTGATGTCCTGTGTGGACGGTGAGCTGCGCTATAAGCCGCTGAGCCCCTACGCCGCTGTCAAGCGTGACCTGGCCCTTGTCTGCGAGGAAAAGGTCACCTGCGGAGAGATCGAGGACACCATCAAGAAGGCAAGCTCCCTCATCACCGAGGTCAAGCTGTTCGATATCTACCGCGGCGCAAACCTGGGCGAGGGCAAGAAGAGCATGGCCTTCTCCCTGACCCTGTCTGACCCCAGTGCGGAGATCTCCGCTGAGCAGGTTGAGCGCACCGTCAAGAAGGTGCTGGGTAACCTGAAGTTCAAGCTGGGCATTGAGATCCGATAAACGGTGATCTATACACAACACTACAAGTCTCCTCTGGGCGGCATCCTGCTGGCCTCTGACGACACAGGCCTGACCGGCCTCTGGTTCGAGGGGCAGAAATACTTTGCCCGCACCCTGGATGCGGTGCATCAGGAGCAGGAGACCGCCGTGCTCTCCGAGGCCAGACGCTGGCTGGATGTTTATTTCGGCGGGCAGGAGCCGGACTTCACCCCGCCGCTCCATCCCGCTGGCTCTGCCTTTCAGCAGGAGGTGTGGGTGCTGCTGCGCCGCATCCCCTGCGGCCAGACCACGACCTATGGTGCACTGGCAAAGCAGCTGGCTGCAGAGCGCGGCCTTTCCCGGATGTCTGCGCAGGCTGTGGGCGGGGCTGTCGGTCACAATGTGATCTCTATCATCATTCCCTGCCACCGCGTTGTCGGAACAAACGGCAGCCTGACCGGATATGCAGGCGGCATCGATAAAAAAGCCGCGCTGCTGAGACTGGAAATGAAAATGACGCTGTAAGAAATGCAGCAAATGAAAAATCCGAACCTTTTCCCGATGGGAAGAGGTTCGGATTTTTCTTGTGTGGTGGAGGCGATGGGAGTCGAACCCATGTCCGAAAAGAGTTCAGCGTAGGTGTCTCCGGGTGCAGGCGATCAACAACATTCCCTCCGCGTCACGCCGGTCGCCAGGCTAACGCATTGGTAGCTTCATGAGTTCCTGCCGGTCCGCAAAGCTTAGGTCCGTTCAGGTGCTGTGTCTAAAGGACGCCCCGGCCCCACACGACACAAGAGTGGGCGGAACGCGCAGCACTCAGGCTGCGAGCAACTGATAATTATTGTTGTCAGTTAATTTTTTGGAGGAGTTTAGAGCAGATCCCCCACTGCTACCCGCTGCCCAGGCCTCGCTCCCCCCGTCGAAACCTTTACGCCCCCATAAAACACACCTTGCGGTGTGGGTAAGCTTTGAAGTTTCCGGGCAGGAATGCTGCCTGAAATCAATAGTAAACGCCGTTGGATTTAACGGCCCGGTCGATGGAGCGCTTGGCATCGCGCTTGGCGGCATCTGCGCGCTTATCATAGAGCTTTTTGCCCTTGCACAGGCCCAGCTCCATTTTGACGCGGCCATGCTTGAAGTAGAGCGAAAGCGGCACAAGAGTGTAGCCCTGCAGCTTGCACTGCTGGTGCAGCCGTCGGATCTCATTCTTGTGGGCCAGCAGCCGCCGCACCCGCATGGGGTCCTGATTGAAGATGTTGCCGTGGTCGTAGGGGGTGATGTGCATTCCCTTGACCAGCAGCTCGCCGTCCTCAATATCGACCCAGCTGTCTTTCAGATTCACGCCGCCGGCACGCAGGCTCTTGACCTCAGTGCCTTTCAGCTCAACGCCGGTCTCCAGCGCTTCCAGAACGAAATACTCGTGGCGCGCTTCCCGGTTTGTGGCAATCGTCTTGGTTGCCGGACGCTCTTTGGTCGGTGCCATTCCGCGCGCCTCCTTTCTATCGCTTTGGTATCGTTACGTTAGTATATCATATTTTTGTGGATTTTCAAGGTCACTTTTTGAAGAAACTGTAAATCTTTCCCGCAAAAAGCGCCTTACAGCTTTTTATAGCCCGCCGGTTCGTCCGCTGTACACCGCCGCTCCATCAGGTAGGTGTCCAGCCAGCGGCCGTGGCAGTCCCGGGCAATGCGCTCCCGGCGACCCACCACGCGGAAACCGCATTTCAGGTGCAGGCCCCGGGAGGGGACGTTGTCCTGCAGCACCGTGGACTGCAGCGTCCAGTACCCGGCCTGTTCGGCCTCACGGCAGAGCGCTGTGAGCAGGTGAAAGCCCAGTCCCTTGCCCCGGAATTTCTCCCCGACATAGATGCTCACCTCGGCCACGCCGCGGTAGCACCAGCGGGGGTCTACCCGATGCAGGGCTGCCCAGCCGGCTACGACCCCATCGTCCAGCACCACCAGCCGGCATTCCCTGGCATGGGATGCGTCCCAGGCGGTGTAGGGCGGGCAGTTGGTCTGGAAGGTGGCGTGCTCGGTGGCAATGCCCTCCAGATATATTTTGGACACGGCAGTCCAATCCTCCGGCATCATGGGCCGGACTGTGATCTCACTCATATTCCTATCCTGACTGGAGCCGCAGTGCTCCGGTTTCCCCTCATTGCGTGTGCAATATCTTTTTTCAGTATAGCAGAATCTGCCGCAAATCACAATGGAAACCTGTTCACCTCAGACCGGGCAGAGTGTCCGGAATCTGAATACCCGGCCCCCGGAAGCGCGGAGATCACAACGCATGGATTTTGTGGGCAGATTTGTTTTGACAATACCGGCGGGTGTGATACAATAGAAAAAAACCAACCGGTGCCGCCTGTGCAGTCTCATATTATAGTCCTCTGTGTGGGAAAATGCAATCAGGGCGGTGCCGGGGGAAAGGAACGGAACATGAAACAGGCAAAACGAATCGTTGCGATGGTGCTGTGTCTGCTGGCACTGCTGGCCCTGCCCGCCGGTGCCGTGATGGAAAAGGGAGAGCCCAACATCACGGCCCAGACCACCATGAAGGAAGTGCGCAGCAACCCGGGCATCAAGAACTCCGGCTTCTACACCTACTCGCAGGATAAGGACTGCCCGCCGGGTCAGGCCCTGTGGGAGATGACCACTGTGGAGGGCTACACCAACGAGTATGTGGCCGAAGGCTGTGCCAAGGGGCTGAATCTGGTCATTGAGAACTACAACAATGGCGTTCAGGTCACCCACTCGTTCTACACGGATGTGGAAAAGGCGGCGGACCGCACCAAAAACAACACCGGCCTGTTCTATTTCCCGGCCAAGGCCGAAAATGCCAAGTTTGCGCTGATCCTGGCTGGCAGCGGTGCCAATGAGAGCGCCGAGCTGGAGGAGGGGGCCTGCACGGCCTGGCAGCTGCATGAGCTGGGCTATGCCGCCTTTATTCTGCGGTATCGCGTCTGGACGGATGCTTCCGATGACGCTCCGCTGGAGGACATCGGCCGGGCCATGCAGTACATTGAGGAACACGCTGCGGAGTTTGGCATCCAGCCGGAGCAGTACGCCATCGTGGGATATTCCATGGGCGGCCACCTGACGGGCCTGTTCGGCACGGAATCGGTGGGGTATAAGCATTACAATGTGCCCAAGCCTGCCGCCCTGCTGCTGGGCTACCCCATCAACGATATGACCTATATCAAGCCCATCTACCATGTCATCCAGGATATCGGCGCGTACGGCCCCAAATACTATACCCGGAACCTTTCGGATGAGATCACGCCGGATTATCCCGCCACCTATCACTGGCACGGCGTGAACGACACACTGCTGAAAGAGCTGGTCTACTGGCGGCAGGGACCGCAGCTGGAAGCTGCCCTGCAGGCCAATCACGTCAAGCATGTTTACCGGGTGTTCAACAATGCACCTCACGTCTGCGGCATCGGCACAGGAACAGATGCCGAGAACTGGCTGGTGGAAGCCACTGCTTTCTGGGAAGAGCAGTGCGCCTGAGAGAAAGGATGAAACAGGATGAGAGATCTGAATGAAGCATTTGTGCATCTGAACGTCGGTCTGCCCGATGATGTGGAGCGGCTGAAGGCCGCAGGCTATTACAAAGAAGCCATGGCACGGATCGATGAATATCTGGCCGAGGACTGGACGGAGACCCAGAACAGCCCCCGCAGTCAGGGGTTGGAAATGCCGGAGTATGAGCAGCCCGCCAACCCTGTGCCCCACGGCGTGGACGCGCTGCGGGATGCCCTGCTGGTGCAGAAGGAGATCATGTGCCGTCTGCCGCAGGAATACTGCTGGAACGAGGCACAGGCCGTGGCCCGGATGCAGGGCCTTGTGCGGGATTTCACGGTGGAGGAGTTCCGCCAGCTGGTGCATGATGGCCGGGTGGACTGGCGGTTCGTGGAAGGGGAGAAGCACTACCTTGACCGCTTTGCCGAGACGCTGATCGCCACCCACGCCGACCTTGCCGCCCGTCAGCTCGACCCGCCCGCCCCGGCTACGCTGGCCCGGGAGCGCCGCCGCCGCATCCATGACCAGATGGAGCGGGAAGGGCAGGCCAGTGCCCGCATCACGCTGAAGACCAGCGTGGGAATGTCGGATGAGGCCTTTGCCGCCGCTCTGGCCAAGGCAAAGGCAGAGGGCCGGGAGAGCGTGCACGTCCGCGCCTGGCTGCCCATCCCAGCGGAATGCCTGGCCCAGAGTGAGATCGAGCTGCAGAGCTTTACCGAGCAGCCGGGCCGCATCGCCGATGCAAACGCCCCCCAGCGCACGGTCTGCTGGGAGGCTGACCTGACCGAAAACCGCCGCTTCGGGGTGCAGTACCGTTACAAGACAACGGCAGTCTATGCCGACCCGCTGGACTTTGTGCCCGCACCGGAACAGCCGACCTTTGATACCGAGGAGCAGGCCCCGCATATCGTGTTTACGCCTTACCTGCGGGCGCTGGCCGCACAGCTGACCGAAGGAATCACCGACCCGGCGGAAAAGGCAAAGCGCATCTATGATTACGTTACCCTGAACGTGCGGTATCACTATCAGCCCGCCTACTTTGTGCAGGACTGCCTGCCCGACCGCTGCGCGCGGGACCGGCGCGGTGACTGCGGCATTATGGCCCTGACCTTCATCACCCTCTGCCGTCTGGTGGGCATTCCGGCCCGCTGGCAGAGCGGCCTGTCGGTGTCGCCCACCGGTGTGGGCTGCCACGACTGGGCCATGTTCTACATTGCCCCCAAGGGCTGGATGTATGCCGACTGCTCGTTTGGTGCCTCCATGGCACGGCAGGGTGAGGAAGAGCTGCGCCGCCACTACTTCGGCAATCTGGACACCGGGCGCATGGTGGCAAACCGCGCCTTTGAGGCACCCTTTGACCCGCCGATGTACGGGTTCCGTTCCGACCCCTATGATAACCAGTCGGGCGAGTGCGAGGTGGACGGCGTGGGCCTTTATGGCGATGCGCTGGATACCCGGAAAGAATTGGTCGATTTCGAGGACTTATAATCAATGGAATTTTTAGCTGGATTGTACACCCTGCTGCTGGTCACCATCTGCCTGCTGCTGGCGGTGGTGCTCTGGAAACTGAACAAGCCCCGGAACGGGGGAGACTACGAGGAGCTCAAGCGCTGGATGCAGCAGCAGCTCGATGCACAGGCAAAAGACTTTGCGGCCAGACAGGCGGCAATGGCGGAGCAGAATTACACCGCCATCCGCAGCGTCAGTGAGACGCTGCAGACCTCAGTGCAGAGCATGAGCACCACGCTGGCACAGGGCCAGAGCGGCCAGCAGCAGATCCTGACCCAGCGGCTCCAGAGTCTGGAGGCCGCCAACACCCAGAAGCTGGAAGAGCTGCGCAAGACCCTTGCGGAAAACATGACCGCCCTGCAGGCCGAGAACGCCAAAAAGCTGGATGAGATCCGCCACACCGTGGATGAGCAACTGCAGGATGCCCTGCAGAAGCGGGTGACCGAGAGCTTCAAGGCTGTGAACGACCAGCTGGAACAGGTGTACAAGGGGCTGGGCGAGATGCAGAACCTTGCCGCCGATGTGGGCGGGCTGAAGCAGGTGCTCTCGGGCGTTAAGACCCGCGGCATTCTGGGTGAGATCCAGCTGGGGGCCATTCTGGAAGAGATCCTGGCTCCGGAGCAGTACGAGACCAATGTGGCCACCATCCCGGGCAGCACCCAGCGGGTGGAATATGCCATCAAGATGCCGGGCACGGACGGCGGCACGGTCTGGCTGCCCATCGACTCCAAATTCCCCGGCGATACCTACGCACACTTGCAGGATGCCCAGGCCTCCGGCGATGCGCAGGCGGTGGAGAATGCCCGCCATGCGCTGGAGCTGGTGCTGCGGAGCGAGGCAAAGGATATCCGGGAAAAGTATGTGGAGCCGCCCTACACCACGACCTTTGGCATCCTCTTCCTGCCTTTTGAGGGGCTGTACGCCGAGGTGGTGAACGCCGGTCTGCTGGAGGTGCTGCAGCGGGATTATCAGGTGAACATTGCAGGCCCCAGCACCATGGCAGCCCTGCTCAACAGCCTGCAGATGGGCTTCAAGACCCTTGCCATCCAGAAGCGCTCCGGCGAGGTCTGGCAGCTGCTGGGTGCCGTTAAGACGGAGTTCGACAAGTTCGGGCAGGGACTCTCCAAGATGCAGCAGCGCCTGCGCCAGACCGATGAAGAGCTGGACAACCTCATTGGTGTCCGCAGCCGGGCCATCAGCCGCAAGCTCCGCAGTGTCCAGAGCCTGGATGATGCCAGTGCGGCAGCCCTGCTGGAGCTGGACACCGAGCCCGGCCGGCCGGTGGCAGCAAGACTGCCGGAGGAGCTTGAATAATTCTTAACAATGTGCTATACTAGGAACCGTTCTTAGTATTATACTGCCGCTTTTCCGGCACAGCAATATGGATAGAGAGGATGTCTGCTATGAGCGTGAAAAAGATCAGCGAAGCCATTCTGGGCGTGGGTGTGGACGATACCACCATTGACCTGTTCGAGAGCCAGTACCCGGTGCCCACCGGCGTGAGCTACAATTCCTATGTCATTCTGGACGAAAAGACCGCCATTCTGGATACGGTGGACAACCGTGCCACGGAGCCCTGGCTTGCCAACCTGACCGAGGCACTGGCCGGACGCAAGCCGGATTACCTGGTGGTCAGCCACATGGAGCCTGACCACGGTGCCAATATCGCCAGACTGGCCGCCCTCTACCCGGAAATGCAGGTGGTGGGCAACGCCAAGACTTTCCTGTATATGGATCAGTTCTTTGGGGCGGATGCCGTTGCCAAGGAGCGCCGCGTGGTGGTGAAGGACGGCGAGAGCCTGAGCCTGGGCACCCACACCCTGACCTTTGTGCTTGCCCCCATGGTGCACTGGCCTGAGGTCATGGTGAGCTATGAGAGCAGTGAAAAGGTGCTCTTCTCTGCAGACGGCTTTGGCCGGTTTGGTGCAGTGGCCAGGTTTGACGAAAACGCCGACTGGGCCAGCGAGGCCCGCCGCTACTACCTGAACATCGTGGGCAAGTACGGTCCGCAGGTGCAGGCTCTGCTGAAAAAGGCCGCCGCGCTGGATATCGCCACCATCTGCCCCCTGCACGGCCCCGTGCTGACCGGCGATCTGAGCAAGTACCTGAACTACTATGACCTGTGGTCCAGCTACAAGGCTGAGGAGCCGGAGAAGATCCTGGTGGCCAGCGCTTCCATCCACGGCCACACCAGAGCCGCCGCCCACACCATGGCTGAGAAGCTGCGCGCCAAGGGTGCCAAGGTGGTGGAGATGGATCTGACCCGCACCGATGTCTCCTATGCCGTCACTGAGGCCTTCCGCTGCGGCCGGATCGTGCTGGCCTGCGCCACCTACGATGGCTTCCTCTTCCCGCCGATGGAGAATCTGCTGACCCACCTCAAGACTAAGAACTTCCAGGGCCGCACCGTTGGCCTGATGGAGAACGGCACCTGGGCCCCCATGGCTGCAAAGCTGATGCGTGCCGAGCTGGACGGCATGAAGAACATCACCGTCTGTGATGCCGTTGTGACCATCCGCTCTGCCGCCAATGCCGCCGCTGAGGCACAGATGGATGTGCTGGCTGACGAGCTGCTGGCAAAGTAACGAATCGACTCCCATAAAAACGAACGAACGCCTGCCGAGTGAGAAAAGCCCGGCAGGCGTTCGTTTTGTTTATGCGGGAGGTATAGCAGAGTAGCATCTTCGCACAGGGGTAGGCGGCAAAGTCTTTTTTGTGTGGAGTTCGCCTTTCTTTGTCAGAACAAATCGTACTGCTTCATAGTTTCAGCTTTTCGGGAATCATGCTTCTCGTAGTAGCCGATCAGGGTGCCGCTTGCATTCCGCAGGGCTACCATGTAGACATCGCGGTCGTGCTTTGCGTTGTGATAGGTATAGACGATGTTGTGGCTGGCATCCGCCGCGAACCACTCGACCACCTTGCGGATGGCTTCCACCGAATGGGGGTTGTGGCAGTTCAGCAGGCTTTTGCCCAGCAGGGCGGCTCCGCCGTATTTTTTGTAATCCACCACGGCGGCAGGGTTCATATAGAGGATGGTGTGATCCAGGTCGCAGATAACCACGGCCTCGCGGTCCTGGTCGATGATGCTTTTGAAATAGGCGTTCAGGTCTGCCATGATGTTGCTCCTTCTTTATTCTTATCCAGCGCGTCGAACTGTTTGACGATCTGGGGGTCTTTCAGCTTGATGACCTTGCCGGTGAGGTAGTGCAAGGTGTTCTCCTCCGGGATATCCAGGAAGCTGATGCGGACGGCGCAGAGAGCCTGCGTCCGGGTGCCGGTGCGCTCGTTCATCTTGCGGTTGCCGTATTTGATATCTCCCAGCACCGGCTTGCCCAGGTAGGCCAGATGCGCGCGGATCTGGTGGGTGCGGCCCGTGACCAGGCCGATCTTGCACAGGGCAAAAGGCCCGGCAGTGCGCAGCACGTCCACATCGGTGATGATCTGCTTGCGGCGCTCATCCTGAGATTGGTGGGCATGGATGCTGACCTTGTTGTTCTTTTCGTCGTGCTCCCACCAGGCCGTGAATCGCCCGCTCTGGGGGATGCCCACGGTGATGGTGTAGTATTCCTTTTTGAGCAGGTCGGTGCGGATGATCTCGTTCATGTCCCGCAGGGCGGCGTAGCTCTTGGCAGCGATGACAAGGCCCTCGGTGCCGCGGTCCAGCCGGTTGCAGATGCCGGGCTTGAAGCGGTTCTCACCGCCCGCATCGTACTCGCCCTTCTGGGCCAGATACTGGGTGAATGCGTCCACAAGGTTGGCATCGCCGGTGCGGTCGCTGTGGCAGAGCAGATGGGTGGGCTTGTACAGCACGGCAATGTTCTCGTCCTCATAGATGACGGTCACCTTGGGCTGGTTCTGCTGCTTTTTGGGGGCAGGCTTACGGGCTGCAGGCTTTGCACCCTCGGGCGGGAAGAATTCATCGTTGATGTACAGCTCAATGAGGTCGCCCGTCTTGAGCCGATCCTCGGGTGCGCCCTTTTTGCCGTTGACCTTGACCCGCTTGTTGCGGAAGCTCTTGTACAGCAGGCTGGTGGGGAGATCGCGCGTCACGCTCTGGACAAAGCGGGAAAGCCGCACGCCCTCGTCGTTTGCGGTGGCAGTGAATTGTTTCATAAAATCGTTCCTTTTGTTGGATGAAAGACAAGCCCTCTCCGTCTTTGCTTCGCAATGCCACCACTCCTGATAGGAGAGGAAAGACACGTTTCTTGGCTCCCCTATCAGGGGAGCTGGCGCAAAGCGCCTGAGAGGTTTTCTCTATAATAAACCACCCTTTCTTTGAAGTCAACGCAGAATATTTCCTGTGCCCCCTTGTGTTTTGCTGAAAAAACGGTACTATTAGAGTAATAACGCAAAAGGAGAACGACCATGGCGAAGGAAAGCAGCCAGCATACGGGGCACCGCCAGCGGATGCGCGCCCGGGTGGAGCAGTACGGACTGGAAAGTCTGGAACCCCACGAAGCGCTGGAATATGTCCTTTATATCACCAACACCCGCAAGGACACCAACGGCCTTGCCCATGTCCTCATAGACCGGTTCGGAGACTTTGCCGGGGTGCTGGATGCCTCCGAGGAGGATCTGCTGACGGTGGAGGGGGTAGGCCCCTCTACCGCCCGGATGCTGCATCTTTTGCCGCAGGTCGGCAGATACTATACCCAGTGTGCGGTAAACGGCAAAAAGTGCATGAAGACCACCGACCAGCTGGTCGAATACCTGATGGCACAGTTTGCCGGGACTGTGCAGGAACGCGCCCTGCTGGCTGCGCTGGATGGCCGCAGCCGCATCAAGGGGCTGTTCTGGCTGCGGGACGGCACCAGCGACCGGGTGAGTCTGGAGATCAAGGATGTGGTGGCGGCAGCCCTCAAGGGCGGTACCGACAGTGTGGTGCTCTGCCATAACCACCCCAACGGCGTGGCCCTGCCCTCGCGGGAGGATCTGATGGCCACCGAGAACATCGTCCGGGCACTGGGGCTGGTCAAGGTGCATCTGCGGGATCATATCATTCTGACCGAGAGCGAATATTTCTCCATGCGGGAGGCCAACCGCCTGCCGTTCTACGATTTCCAGACCGGGGAGATGCTCAGGCCGTATTGATATTATAAAATAATTGTGTTATAATCAACATGAAAAGCACAACTATTTGTAGTTCTATCTGAGAACAGAAAGGAGAAACGAGACATGGCCGATGAACAGTTCCATCTCGTCTCCAACTATGCCCCCACGGGTGACCAGCCCCAGGCCATTGAGCAGCTGGTAGAGGGCGTTGAGCGGGGCGACCGCTGCCAGACCCTGCTGGGTGTGACCGGCAGCGGCAAGACCTTTACCATGGCCAACGTGATCGCCCGGTGCAACCGTCCCACGCTGGTGCTGGCCCATAATAAGACGCTGGCGGCCCAGCTCTGCACCGAGTTCCGCTCGTTCTTCCCGGACAATGCGGTGGAGTATTTTGTTTCCTACTACGATTATTACCAGCCCGAAGCCTACATCCCCAGCACAGATACCTACATTGAAAAGGACAGCGCCATCAACGATGAGATCGACCGCCTGCGTCATTCGGCCACGGCGGCGCTTTCGGAGCGGCGGGATGTCATCATTGTGGCATCGGTGTCCTGCATCTACTCTCTGGGCGATCCCATCGATTACCGCAGCATGGTCATCAGCCTGCGGCCCGGGATGCAGATGGAGCGGGATGACCTGTGCAAAAAGCTGGTCACCCTGCAATATGAGCGGAACGACATCAATTTTATCCGCAATAAGTTCCGCGTTCATGGCGACACGGTGGATATCTATCTGGCCTACATGAGCGACCTTGCCATCCGGGTGGAGTTCTTCGGGGATGAGATCGACCGCATCACGGAGTTCAACCCCGTTACCGGCACCCGGCAGAACGTGGTGAAGCATGTGGCCATCTTCCCGGCCAGCCACTACATCGTCAGTGCCGATAAAAAGGCAGCGGCCATTGAAAAGATCCGCGCCGAGTGCGACGAGCAGGTGAAAAAGTTCACCGCCGAGGGCAAGCTCATTGAAGCCCAGCGCATCCAGCAGCGAACGAACTACGACATCGAGATGCTGACCGAAGTGGGGATCTGCAAGGGCATCGAGAACTACTCGGCGGTGCTGTCGGGCCGCGCACCGGGCAGTATGCCCACCACTCTGCTGGATTATTTCCCGGAGGATTTTCTGCTTTTTGTGGATGAGAGCCATGTGACCCTGCCGCAGGTGCGCGCTATGTACGGCGGCGACTACGCCCGCAAAAAGACGCTGGTGGAATACGGCTTCCGTCTGCCGTCAGCCTTTGACAACCGCCCCCTCAAGTTTGAGGAGGTGGAAAGCAAACTGAACCAGATGGTGTTCGTCTCGGCCACGCCGGGCGAGTACGAGCGCCGGAACAGCACCCGGATCGCGCAGCAGGTCATCCGGCCCACCGGCCTGCTGGACCCGCTGATCTCGGTGCGGCCTGTGGAGGGGCAGGTGACCGACCTGTTGGGCGAGATCAACGCCCGCACGGCGAAGAACGAGCGTGTTCTTGTGACCACCCTGACCAAGAAGATGGCCGAGGACCTGACCGACTTTTTGACCGAGCAGGGCATCAAGGTCAAATATATGCACCACGAGGTGGACACCTTTGAACGGATGGAGATCATCAAAGATCTGCGCCTGGGCTCCATCGATGTGGTGGTGGGCATCAATCTCCTGCGTGAGGGCCTGGATCTGCCCGAGGTCAGCCTTGTGGCGATCCTGGATGCCGACAAGGAAGGCTTCCTGCGCAGTGAGACCAGCCTCATCCAGACCATTGGCCGCGCGGCCCGCAACGCCGAGGGTCTGGTCATTATGTACGCCGATGAGGTGACGGACAGCATGGAACGCGCCATCACCGAGACCGAGCGCCGCCGTGCCATCCAGATGGCCTACAATGAAGAGCACGGCATCGTACCTAAGACCATCGTCAAGGCCATTGCGGACAGCATTGAGATCAGCGATAAGGCGGAGAACGCAAAGCGGAATACCCGCCGCATGGGCAAACTGGAGCGGGAAGCTGCCATTGAGCGCCTGACCCGGGAGATGAAGGAGGCCGCCAAGCTGCTGGAATTTGAGCATGCGGCCTTCCTGCGTGACCAGATCGACCGCCTGCGCCGGGGCGAGAACCCCACCGTGGACTCGGATGCCGAGACCGAGCGCAGGCAGAACCATGCACAGACACAGAGAAGAGGGAGAAAGTACCTTGGCAAACGATAAGATCGTCATCAAAGGCGCACGGGAGCACAACCTGAAGAATATTGATCTGACCCTCCCGCGCGAAAAATTCATTGTTATGACCGGCCTGTCCGGTTCCGGCAAGTCGAGCCTTGCCTTCGATACCATTTATGCCGATGGCCAGCGTCGCTATGTGGAGAGCCTTTCCAGCTACGCCCGGATGTTCCTGGGCCGGATGGACAAGCCCGATGTGGATGAGATCACCGGCCTGTCGCCGGCCATTTCCATTGACCAGAAGACCACCAGCCACAACCCCCGCTCTACCGTGGGCACCGTGACCGAAATCTATGATTACCTGCGCCTGTTGTATGCCCGGGTGGGCGTGCCCCACTGCCCGGTGTGCGGCCGTGTCATCAGCCAGCAGACCGTGGATGAGATGGTGGATGCCGTGCTCAAGCTGGAGGACGGCACCAAATTCCAGGTGCTGGCTCCCGTGGTACGCCAGCGCAAGGGCACACAGCAGAAGGAGCTGGATGCCGCCCGGCGGGGCGGCTACTCCCGTGTGAGGATCGACGGCAATCTGTATGATCTGGACGAAGAGATCACGCTGGAAAAGAACATCAAGCACACAGTGGAGATCGTGGTGGATCGCCTTGCCATGCGCAAGGGCATCCGGGGCCGTCTGGCAGATTCGCTGGAAACTGCGCTGGCCCTGACCGGCGGCATCGCTGAGATCGATGTCATCGGTGGGGAGTGCATGACCTTCAGCCAGAACTTTGCCTGCCCGGAGCACGGCATCTCCATCGGGGACCTGTCGCCCCGGCTCTTCTCCTTCAACAACCCCCAGGGTGCCTGTGAGAAGTGCACGGGCCTTGGTACGTTTATGCGGGTAGACGAGGAGCGCATCCTGCCCAATAAGAACCTGTCCATCCGGCAGGGGGCCATCAAGGCCAGCGGTTGGTACTACGCCGAGGGCTCTGTCAGCGAAATGTACTACCTTGGTCTGGGTAAAAAATACGGCTTTACGCTGGACACGCCCATCAAGGATATGAGCACCGAGGCAGTGAACGCCCTGCTCTACGGCACCAACGGCGAAAAGATCGAGATGCACCGAACCAACGAGTTCGGCAGCGGTGTCTACTATAATACGTTTGAGGGCATCGTGGAGAACCTGGAGCGCCGCTTCCGGGAGACCAACAGCGAGTGGATGAAGGAAGAGATCGGCAGCTTCATGTCCGGCGTGGAGTGCCCGGACTGCCACGGCAAGCGCCTGAAGCCGGTGGTGCTGGCAGTGACCGTTGGGGATAAGAACATCAGCGAGTTCTGCGAAATGTCCATCCGGGATGAGCTGAAATTCATTGCCGAAAATGAGCCGAACCTGACCGAGAAGCAGAGGCAGATCGGCGGTCAGATCATGAAGGAGATCCGGAACCGCCTGCAGTTTTTGCAGAGCGTGGGTCTGGATTACCTGACCCTGGCCCGTGCGGCTGGTACCCTGTCCGGCGGCGAAAGCCAGCGCATCCGCCTGACCACCCAGATCGGCAGTGCGCTGTCCGGCGTGCTCTATGTGCTGGACGAGCCCAGCATCGGCCTGCACCAGCGCGATAACGACAAGCTCATTGCGACCCTGAAGAACCTGCGGGACCTCGGTAATACCGTCATCGTGGTCGAGCACGACGAGGATACCATGCGCAGCGCGGACTATATCGTGGATGTGGGCCCCGGCGCGGGCGTTCACGGCGGCGAGATCGTGGCGGCGGGTTCCGTGAAGGATATCTGTAAGGCCAAGCGGAGCATCACCGGCGATTATCTTTCCGGCCGCAAGCGCATTGCCGTGCCCCAGACCCGCCGCACAGGCAATGGAAACTTCCTGACCGTGAAGGGTGCCCGGGAGAACAACCTGCGCAACATTGATGTCCGGTTCCCGCTGGGGGAGTTCGTCTGTGTGACCGGCATTTCCGGTTCCGGCAAGTCCAGCCTGATCAATGAGATCCTGTACAAGACGCTGGCCTGTGAGCTGAACGGTGCCCGCAGCCGTGCGGGCAAGTGCGACGGGGTGGAGGGTCTGGAGTTTGTGGATAAGGTCATTGGCATCGACCAGCAGCCCATCGGCCGCACGCCCCGCTCCAACCCGGCCACCTATACCGGCGTGTTCAACGATATTCGCGCCGTCTTTGCCGAGACCCAGGATGCAAAGATGCGCGGCTATGGCCCGGGAAGGTTCAGCTTCAATGTCAAGGGCGGCCGCTGTGAGGCCTGCGAAGGCAATGGTATCTTGCAGATCGAGATGCACTTTCTGCCGGATGTATATGTGCCCTGCGAGGTGTGCAAGGGCGCGCGCTACAACCGCGAGACGCTGGAGGTAAAGTATAAGGAAAAGACCATCTCCGACGTGCTGAATATGACCGTGGAGGAGGCTGTGGTGTTCTTTGCCAACCAGCCCAAGATCGCCCGCAAGCTGCAGACCCTTCTGGATGTGGGTCTTGGCTATGTGACCCTTGGCCAGAGTGCCACCACCCTGTCCGGCGGCGAAGCTCAGCGGGTCAAGCTGGCCAATGAGCTGGCCCGCCGCGGCACCGGTAAGACGGTGTATATCCTCGATGAGCCCACCACCGGCCTGCACATCGCGGACGTGCATCGCCTGATCGAGGTGCTGCAGAAGCTGGTGGATGCGGGCAACACAGTCATTGTCATTGAGCACAACCTGGATCTCATCAAGTGTGCGGACCACATCATTGACCTTGGCCCTGAAGGCGGCAGCGCCGGCGGCTTGGTGATTGCCGAGGGTACGCCCGAGCAGGTGGCCGAGGTGCCCGGCAGCTTTACCGGCCAGTACCTCAAGCCTCTGCTGGAAAAGGACAGGCAGCTGCGGGCCGCAGAAGCGGAAACTGGCGTAAAAGCAAAAAAGTAAAGCGGCGCTCATACGATGAAAATCATACTTTTCTTGAAAAAATCAGAAAAAGATGCAGAAAAGTGTTGACAAAACCCGGAAAGATGCGTATAATATTTTTTGTCGCCAATGCTTCGGTAGGGAGGCAGAGGACGATATCCGGGTGTAGCGCAGTTTTGGTAGCGCGCTTGAATGGGGTTCAAGAGGCCGTGAGTTCGATTCTCGCCACTCGGACCAAACAAAAATAATCCGAACTTGTTTCCGATAGGAGATGGGTTCGGATTATTTGTTTTCTTCGGAAAATTTAACGCAGGTGTCCGTGAAAGATGAAAATTAAGGATAATGAACTATTAATCGCAAATAATCTGTGCTATAATACTAAAAGGAGGTGTCATAATGCAGATTAACGTGAAGTTGTCTCCAGATGTGCTAGACTGGGTTATGGCACATATTCAACAAGAAAATGTTCCGCGGGATGTTGTAAAGTATTTAACAATATGGAAAAGTGGTGAAAAAGTGCCCACTTTTAATCAGATCGAAAAAGTTAGTAAAGCATCTGGAATCCCATTTGGGTATTTTTTCCTCCAAGAACCTCCCAAAGAAGAATTTCCGTTATTAGAGTACAGAACCATAGATAGCACATCGGCAATGAATCCGAGCAGAAATATTATTGATGTTATGCATGATATGGAACAAGTTCAGGATTGGGCTAGAAATCATGCTATAGAGGAAGAACAGCAGGCTCCAGAATTTATTGGAAGCCAAAAAAACAATGTGGATACTGAAGATTTTGCCGAATATGTCCGAACAGTTTTAGAGTTAGAAATTAAATGGTATGAAAACAGCAAATCAGCTGTAGAGTCTTTTAAAACACTGAGAGATAAAATTAGTCAAGCAGGCGTTATTGTTATGATGAGTGGTATTGTTGGAAATAATACGCATCGACCGCTCGACATAAATGAATTTCGTGCTTTTGCGATGGTAGATGATCTTGTACCATTAATTTTTATCAATTCAAACGATTCGGTTAACGGGAAACTATTTTCTTTGCTACACGAATTTGCTCATATATGTATAGGAAATAATAGTTTATACAATGACAGATATAGCTCTGGAACAAGGGTTAGTAAGGCGGAAAGTGTATCTAATGCAGTGGCTGCGGAAATTTTAGTTCCACAGGTCATGTTTGAGAAAAAGTGGAAAGAAATCGATAAATTTGATGATCCAATTAAAACGATTGATGTGCTTACAAAGTATTTTAGCTGTGGGACGACAGTTATAGCAAGGAAAGCATTAGATAACGGATATATTGATTATTCTGTATATAGGAAGCTGTCACAAATTGCGGTTAATCGTTACAATGAAAAACGAAAAAAGGAAAAAGAGCAAGGCGGTGGCGGAGACTATTATAGAACTGCGGCAAGCCGAATTGATACACGGTTTTTCAAGAGCTTGGTCTCAAGTGTTCACGAAGGAAAAACTTTATACACGGACGCTTTTAGACTTACTAATACCAATAGATCTACCTTTGAAAATTTGGTTAACAAAATGGGGGGTGGGTCGAAGTGAATCAAGAAGTTTTTCTAATAGATACAAATGCTTTGCTGACACCGCATCTTATGTATTATCCGTTTGACCTCGCACCTAGCTTTTGGGAACAGCTAGAAGAAAAACTTAAAGATGGTTCAGTTGTTTTCTTAGATATGGTGAAAAATGAAATAACAGAGGGTCATGATGAACTTTCAAATTGGATGAAGTCATTACAGGGGATAAACATCATTGACCATAGAACTCCCGAAATCATAGAAAAATATAGTAGAGTTTTAGGTGCAGTTCAAAGCAATACATGCTATAAGCAAAGTGCGCTTGCAGAGTGGTCAAGAGAAAGTGTTGCAGATCCATGGCTAATTGCAACTGCGGCAGTAAGAAAATTAACAATAGTAACATTTGAAAAAAAGAATGGTGGTCTGTCACCCAAAAATCCGAGTAAAAATGCTAAAATACCAGATGTGGCGATTGAGTTTGGAGTAAGCGTTTGTGATCTATATTATATGATGAGAAGTTTATCATTTCGTCTTTAATAGAATCTAAATTGCATTATGTGATATAACAAAAACAGGGTGCGCCCGCCCGGACGCACCCTGCCAAAAGCCACAGACAATAACGATATGTACAGCAGGAAGTTCCCCAACGGGAACTTCCTGTTTTTCTTTTCCTGCAAGATGAGCCTGTTCTGTCTGCCATGCGGCAAACTCCCGCTGTCCTTCCTCGCTGTTCCAGCAGGCAAGGATGGCCGGGTAGAATGCCCGTGCTAGACGTTCGATGGCTTCATCGGGGTAAGGGGAAGTGTTTGTGGACTTTTTCTTTTTGTTCAAACGCACGCTCCTTTGATCGTCCCACCGTGGCAAAGCCGGGCGAGAAAATCAAGGTTCCAATTTTTATCAGGCGCAAGGGCGCGGATGCTTTCCGCCCTGCACTTGCGGCTGGTGGCTCGTTGATGGCTTACAAGTGCCTGTCGTTATGCCGTTTTAGAGGATTCACCGCTGGATTCTGCAAGAACTTCGTCCAGCGTTTTCAAAAATTCAAGATGAGGTTTCAAGGCAAAGCGAAGAACTTTGACCTGTTCCGGATGCGTAAGAAGTTTCGGGTTCAAGTCGAACGTAACTTCCCAACTCTTTCGCATGAGAGATTCAGCATTGTGGAGCCGGTAGTACAGTTCGAGAAACTTTTGGGGAACATCATAGTTTTCATCAATGGTGTTGCTGGCGGCTTTCTCTGCCTGCTTCACCGTTATTTTGTTAGGCTTGACTTTCTTCGGCTTCGGCACATAATTCTTGATTTCTTTAAAGATTTCAGCCTGCTCTTCGGGCTTGGCCTTGCCGAGATTTTCGAGAAGATAATCGGGAATGTGCAGTTCCTCGCGGAAGAACCGATCACGGAAACCGGGAGACAGTTCATCCGCAACGTCAACGCCGTGGGCATAGTATTCTGCCCGGCGGACTGAACTTGCGCTGCTGTGATTTTCCTGTGCAATGCGCTCACAGGTTTTCATGGGCTTCTGGTTGTGTTCAGATTGAACACTGCCAGATTTCTTTGCAGTATGCTGATTGCCGCGAAATGCTTCGGTGCGCTTTTCAGAGGAATACTGCTTACCCATAAGGAACTTCTTCTGCTCCGGGGTCAGATTACGCCGCCCTAACTGATTCTTGCAGATCCATGCGAGGACTTCTTCTCTGCTTTCAAACGGGAGCGGCATGGTGGAGAAAGAGATTTCGGGATGTTCCTGAACGATTTCATAACGATTATGGCCATCAACAAGGGTGTTACCCCAAACGATCAAAGGAGAGAGCAACTTGCCTTCTTTGAGGATATTTTCTTCAAGCTGCTTAAATTCATCATCGGTCAGAGGCGGAATCTGGGACTGGAACTCCGGGTCAATTTTCAGATTGATCATACGCACACTCCTTTATCTCTCCTGCTGCGTCTGTTCTTCCTCCCGGAAAAAGGACGCAACATTCTGCTTTGCGGTTTTCAGTTTGAGCAGTTCTTCTTTGGCTTCCTTGTACTGCTCGTAGAACTTTGCCTTTTCGGATGCCAGTTGCTCATACTCGGCTTCCAGTTTTTTCGGGCTGGGCAGCTTGGTGATGTCGTTTGCCTTGAAATAGGCTGCTGCCACCCGGTATGCTGTCAGCTCTGCACGGTGCTGCTCCTCAAAGGCTGCGGGTCGCTTGGCGGTCTTTAACTGCTGTGTGATGTTCTTGGTGCTGGTGTAGGCTGCGACCTGATAGCGCAGTTCTTTGTTGGCTTTCATGCGACCTTCGAGGTCTTTCACCACGGCCAGTGAGTCGTGATACTTGGTTTCCAGTTCAGCGATGCGCTGGTTCAAATCATCCTCGTTGAGCAAATCTTTCTCTTGCAAGAGGATCAGAGTTTGCGACATGGCTTTGAGGTTGAACTTCTTTGCCCAACGTTCGTAGCCAATGCCCTTGCCCTCGGTCAGCTTTGCCTGAATATCAATCAGCTTTGCAAGGTTGGTCGTTTTAGACTGTACCTTGGGTTTGCGCGCTGCGTTTGCGGTCAGGGCAGCAAGCACTTCTGCCTTGTCGAACTTGTCCCCGAGATGTTTCGCTCGGATGAACTTCGTTCTGCCAGCGGGCAGAAAGCTAAGCTGTCCACGGCTTTCCTTGACGGCAATGCCGTACTGCTGCATGAGCCTATCGGAAAACTCCTCAAAACTCACAGCGCGATACAGTACCGAAGAAATCTGTTTCCGCAGGGTATCTTTTACGGTTTCAAACTTCTTCTGCTTGGGCTGCTGTCCGGTTGCGGTAAGGGCTGCGTTCTCACGGTCAAGTTTCAACTGGCCACGTCTGCGCGCCCAATACTCGGCTTCGCTGACACGCTCTTTCGAGCCGTTGAGCAGGTCGATCTGGTACAGTCCGGCACCTTCGCACAGCTCCATGACCTCGACACGCAGGTGCCGCATGGTCTGGGCGGTGCTGGAGTGCTTCATGCCTTCGCACCAGTCGCGGGGCTTCTGCATATAAGGCTTGTGTTCCACTTCTCGTGTTCGGATACTGCCGATCACGATGTGGACATGGATGTTTCCCGAATGGTTATGCCCATCCGGGTGGGTACAGACGATGGCAGGATGACCGGGGAAGTTTTCTTCGCAGAATTTCAGGCCAAGTGCCTGTGCTTTTTCCATGGTCAAGCCGTTGTCGGCTGCATCGCGTGGGTCAAAGCTGATGATATACTGGTGGCTTTTGATATCACCATGCTGGGTGTTCTTGCCATACTTGCGGTTTGCCAGCAGACAGGCCGTTGCGAACGAAAACTCGCCGCACTCAAGGATGTCAAGCAGGTACGAATCCCGCAGCTTCGGCTTGCCGTGCTCATCCAGAAGTTGCTTTCCGGTGAACGCGTCGTGCTGGTAAACGAGGTACGCTTCGATGGCGGTGTAGTCCGAGTTTTTAGAGGCGATATGCTTGAGCGTTGCCATACAGTTCACCCAGAACTTTCTCGGCGTGGAGCCGGAAGGCGGTCAGGTCTGCAAGTTCGTCAAGGAGTTTCGCTCGGATCTGCTCGGTGTCTGCACCGCCAGAATTGAAGTTCCTTGCAAGCTGGTTGAGGTTGGTGCCCACCCTGCTGCACTGAGCAAGCAGGGTGGAAATAGCGGTCAGGGCTTCTTCTCCGCCGCCTGCAACGATGACCGTTTTCTCGATCTTGACGTTGTGGATGGCGCGGCGGATAAAAGTGGAGAGGGAGAGATTCAGGAGTTTGCAAGTGAGTTCCAGTGACGCTTTTTCCTCCGCTGTCACACGGAACTTGATGACGTGCGTTTTGTTGTTCGGCGTGTCGTGGTGCTGGGAATTGCTAGGGATCGATTGAACATTCGTTTTGGTCATTGTACCTCCTGTCTGTTCGATAACTCCTCGGTGAAGTTATGTAAGCACGACACGCCGTTCCATTCGTGCCGTAAGGCACGAATGATGAGCAGGGTTTGGGGCAGGCACGCCCCAACAAGATCACTTCGAAAATGCAGATGCATTGAAGAAGTGAAGTCCCGAATGGACAGGAAATTTTCAAGAATTGAAAATTTGTGGCCACGGGACGGTTCTTGCCCTCTACCGCTGAGATCAAAATCGTTTCCGGGTAATTGTTTCCGAATTGTTAAGGCGTAAAATAAGTAGAGGTTGTGCTGCTCATGTATGTGGGTCACCGTTTGCTCCGAACGAAGTTCCTGCCCCTGTTTTGCAGCGGCGTTGACAAAAAGTCGGTATCACGTCCGGTCGGCTTATGAAATTTTCAAGGTACGTTTCCCATAAAGAAAAATACCGCCCAAGCAGCGCAGCGATGGATTTTGTCGGGGTGAATCGGCGGCAAAATGAATCGGGTGTGTTGCGGGGCGGTTAATCTTTCAGGGATGATCCACGGCGAGGCAGTGTTCAAAATGAACACGACCACATCTTGTGGATGGTTTCAAACTAATCCACAAAATCGGTGGGATTTGTGACAGAGAATATCATGGTTTGCAGGGTGCGTCAAGATGGTTTTGTGAAATTTATTGCGATAAAGTTGTGATAGTAGGACTTATCGGCCGGAAATTGAACCATCTTACAAAGAATTTGTGCGCACAAATTGGAAAATCAGCACATCTGTGCTATACTCAAAGCAGAATTTGTTGAGCTAAAACGGAGGTATTGAACCATGTCAGAGAAAAACACCGCCGACATTGGATTTGAAAAGCAGATTTGGAATGCTGCCTGCGTACTTCGGGGCAATATGGATGCTTCAGAGTATAAGGGTGTCGTCCTTGGTCTTATTTTCTTGAAATATATTTCGGATCGTTTTGAAGATAAGTATAATCAGCTGGTTGCAGACGGTGATGGCTTTGAGGAAGATCGTGACGAGTACACATCGGAAGGAATCTTCTTTGTGCCTGCTGGTGCGCGTTGGAGCGATGTTTCTGCAAAGGCACATGATCCCGAAATCGGTCAGGTAATCGATGATGCAATGCGCGCTATCGAAAAAGAAAACGTGCGCCTGAAGGATATCCTACCGAAAAATTTCGCGCGCCCGGAACTGGATAAACGGCGGTTGGGTGAAGTCGTTGACCTGTTTACGAACATCAAAATGATCGAACATGGCAGCGAGAAGGACATTCTGGGACGCACTTATGAATACTGCCTGTCGATGTTTGCAGAGCAGGAAGGCAAGCGTGGCGGCGAGTTCTTTACGCCGTCCTGCGTTGTGCGGACGCTGGTAGAAGTGCTGCAACCGTTCAAGGGCCGTGTGTATGACCCTTGCTGTGGCAGCGGCGGTATGTTTGTGCAGTCGGCTAAGTTTGTAGAAAACCACAGCGGCAACATCAATGATATTTCGATTTATGGTCAGGATTCTAACCCTACAACGTGGAAACTGGCGCAGATGAACCTTGCCATCCGTGGCATTGAGCCTGACCTTGGCAAGTATGCAGCAGACACCTTCCTTGATGACCAGCATCCCACGATGCGTGCAGATTACATCATGGCAAATCCGCCGTTCAACCTGTCCAACTGGGGTGCAGAGCAGCTCAAAGATGATGTACGCTGGCAGTATGGTATGCCGCCGGCTGGAAACGCCAACTTTGCATGGCTTCAACACATGATCTATCACCTTGCGCCCGGTGGTCGGATGGGCATGGTTCTGGCAAACGGTTCCTTGTCCTCCCAGTCCGGCGGTGAGGGCGAGATTCGCAAGAACATTGTGAATGCTGATTTGGTGGACTGCATTATTGCCATGCCAACGCAGCTTTTCTATACGACCCAGATTCCCGTTTCGCTCTGGTTCATCTCCAAACGCAAAAAGCAGCCCGGCAAAACGCTGTTCATTGATGCTCGTAAAATGGGCGTTATGGTAAGCCGCAAACTGCGCGAACTGACTGATGAGGATATTAAACAGATCGCCGATACCTACAATGCTTATGTTGATGGCACACTGGAAGATGTAAAAGGATTCTGCGCAGTTGTTGATACTGAGAAAATTGCAGAGCAGGATTATATTTTAACGCCGGGTCGTTATGTTGGTGTTGAGGAACAGGAAGATGATGGCGAACCGTTTGAAGAAAAAATGGCTCGGCTGACTTCTGAACTTTCGGATTTGTTCAAGCAATCACATAAGCTGGAAGCAGAAATTAAGGAGAAGCTGGGGGCGATTGGATATGAAATCTGAATGGAAGACATATACAGTCCAAGAACTTATAGATCTAGGGATGCTTGAAGCACCAATGGATGGAAATCATGGAAACTTGCACCCTAAAGTGTCAGATTATGTTTTAGAGGGAATACCATTTATTATGGCTAATGATCTAGTAAATGGAAAAATTGATTATAAGAAATGTGCACATATCACGGAAGCACAAGCTAGGCAACTAAAAAAAGGTTTTGCACATCCGGGCGATGTTTTGTTAACCCATAAGGCAACGATTGGTAGAACTGCACTTGTTGGAAATGAATATGATACAATTGTTTTGACACCTCAAATTACATACTATCGTGTGAAAAAAGGAATATCGAATAGATATTTAAAGGCATACTTTGACTCGAAAGAATTTCAAGAATTGCTGTCGAACTGGGCAGGTTCGGGTAGTACGAGAGCGTATTTAGGAATTACTGCACAAAGAAAGCTACCCATTCTTTTGCCTTCTATAGATATCCAAAACAAAATAGCAAGTTACTGTGAAAGCATTGATGGCAAAATAACGGTTAATTCAATGATAAACGATAATTTAGCGGCTTAGAGCTGAATGCTAGAAACATCGATCTCACCGGACATGAGCTTTGACAGAAGCGTATCTCTGAGACTTGCAAGTTTTTGATTTTCTTCTTGATTTAAAATAATAGTAGAAGCCATCGGGGCGATTATGGAATTAAATCGACTCAAGCTGATATTGTCAGGTAGAAGCAATTTCAGCATTTTCACTCGATCTCTTGGCAATTCTGTCTGCCCTGTACTGCCTGTGTGAAGCGATTCGATCTCCTTCTCGTGTAAAATTCCCCAAAGTCCGATATAGAAAATCAGTTCTTCTCGCGCTGGCCGGACAATAGTCACATGAGAATCCACAGTAAGGCTTTTAGGGGTGAACCAGACTTGTGCAACTCGCCCCAAAGTGCCGTCACCAGTAGAATTAATCAATAAATCACCAAATTGGAGCCATTTTTCATTGATCGCTTTCGGTGTATGGGATCGAGCAAGCGAAAGATCAATCGTGTGATTACGAATACATTTTTGATTGATAACTGTTTGATCAGAATCATTAGAATATTTAGGTGCGATCCCACGCGTTATCAGTGTCGTGATATTTTCCAGTGTGGTATCTTCCCAATTTTCTGGAACAGTACCCCCAAACAAGCTAAAATCTACAAACCAAGACTTGAAAAGAGCAGCTGCCTGCTGCTCTAAATTATCGTTTATCATAATTTTAATAACTCTCACCAGTGGCGGGAGATTCTACGGAGAAACTGCCACTGCTGCCGTTCTCTGAAATCGTAATAAGGAGATACGGCGATGAAAAAACAAATTATCAACGAGATACAGCGAAAAATGCTGCCGTATCTCAATAACGAACAGTTGCTACATTTGAAAGCAGTACTGGAAGTGTCATTTCAAGGTGTCATAATTGAAATGGGGGAAGAGCAGCCAAAGGCTGAGGAACAAGATTCGGCAGCAGCGTTCATTACGGCAAAGCGGATAGAAGGATGTTCCGAGAAAACACTGACCTATTATTCAAAAACTATTGCAGCGATGCTGAATGGCGTGGGAAAATCACCGCAGCAAATTACAACGGACGATTTGCGAAGGTATCTGACGGATTATCAAACACAGCGGCGGTCAAGCAAAGTTACAATTGACAATATCCGGCGTATTCTTTCCAGCTTCTTCTCGTGGCTGGAAGATGAAGATTTTATTATGAAAAGCCCTGTCCGCAGGATTCACAAAGTGAAAACCGCCAAAATCATCAAGGAAACGTATACGGATGAAGCGTTGGAGCTGATGCGTGACAACTGTTCAACAGTACGAGATTTGGCGATTATTGATTTGCTGGCATCTTCTGGAATGCGTGTCGGGGAATTGGTGACACTTAATCGGGAGGATATCAATTTCAACGAGCGCGAATGTGTTGTATTTGGTAAGGGCAACAAGGAACGATTGGTATACTTTGACGCACGGACGAAGATCCACCTTCAAAATTATCTGGATGAACGGTCAGATAGCAATCCAGCACTCTTTGTGACGCTGAAAGAGCCGCACGAGCGATTGATGATCGGTGGCGTGGAAACGATGCTCCGTGAATTGGGACGGCGATTGAAGCTAAATAAGGTGCACCCGCACAAGTTTAGACGGACATTGGCAACGTCAGCGATTGACAAGGGAATGCCGATTGAACAAGTGCAGCAGCTTTTAGGACACCAGAAAATCGACACAACTATGCACTATGCAATGGTAAAACAACAAAATGTGAAATTGGCACATAGAAAATTTATTGGATAAGGTGATATGAATGAAAGAAAAGTTTTTGAGAGAACTTGCGGACATTCAAACAGGACCGTTTGGAAGTCAACTTCATAAAGAAGATTATGTTGCGGATGGAACACCTATTGTCACAGTTGAACATTTAGGGAACAAGATGTTTTCCGAACAGAATTTGCCGCGAGTATCAAATACGGATAAAAATCGATTAAAGAAATATGTGCTAAAACAAGGCGATATTGTATTTAGTCGTGTGGGTTCTGTAGATAGATGCTCGTATGTTGATCAAAAACACGATGGATGGATGTTTTCTGGAAGATGCCTTCGAGTACGCCCAACTAGTGAAATTGATTCCGAGTATCTTTACTACTATTTTTGCTTAGAGGAAACAAAGCAATTTGTCCGAAATATAGCCGTTGGAGCAACAATGCCTTCAATCAATACCAAGTTACTTGGAGAAGTTGTAGTGACTTTTCCGGAACTGGAACAGCAGAAAAGGATTTCTGGAATTTTATCTGCAATCGATAGTAAAATTGAAGTCAATCAAAAGATAAACGATAATTTATCTGATCTTTTGCAAACAATCTATCAAGGACAATTTGGTAAAGTAGGTTTAGCGAACAATTGTGGAATCCTTGCTGACATATGCTCGTATTCCAAAGATAAAATAGAAATTTCCAAACTGAGCCTTGATACTTACTACTCCACTGAAAATATGTTGCCGGAAAAATCTGGCGCAGTTAAAGCTACAAGCCTTCCAACCACATCACAAACCACTGCTTGCCATAAAGGTGACACCTTGATTTCTAATATTCGCCCATATTTCAAGAAAATCGTCTATTGCGAAGATGATTGCGGATGTTCAACCGATGTCTTGTGCTTCAAACCAGTACATCCGCGTTATACAGCGTATTTATTTAGTACACTGTATGCTGACAGTTTTTTTAATTTTATGGTTGCTGGAGCTAAAGGAACTAAGATGCCCCGTGGTGATAAGCAGCAAATTATGACTTATCCTGTTGTGCTTCCATCAGAAAAAGATCTTAGTGAGTTCAATTCTGTTGCAACTCCTATTCTGACGCAAATTTATTCAAATAGAACTGAATCCGAAAGGCTTTCAGCTATACGGGACACACTTCTCCCTAAACTTATATTAGGTGAGATCGATGTTCCTAGCATTCAGCTCTAAGCCGCTAAATTATCGTTTATAAAAGAAATGAAGGAATAACATGGATAATTCAGACAAAACACGAACCAGTAGCCATGACAGTTGGGCTGTCTGGGATCTGAATGGCTATTTGGACGGAATTTCGCTGATAAAGAATGAAATGGCTAATGTAGAACCCGAAGAGAGCGCGAAGCATTATTTCTTTCGAGGACAAGCCAGCTATGATTGGAATGTTATGCCGGGAATATTTCGTAACGGAATGTTGGCGCACGAGTATGATATGATTCGTGCTGCGTACATACGGAACCCAAGAGACTTCGGCGATACGATGACGGCGTTTGAAAAGCTTGCAAAGTTGCAGCATTACGGACTGCCAACAAGACTATTGGATGTTACAGAAAATCCATTGGTTGCTCTGTTTTTTGCGTGCCAGACCAATCAAGATATATCGATTTCAGATGGGAAGACTGTGTTGTTGCCGCCAACAGACGGACGCGTTTATTTTAAGCAGGAGTATGGAAAATCGTATGACGATGACGAGATTAAGGTTCTGTCCTATTTGGCAACAGAAAAGATAACAGGAAACTTCAAGTTGGAAACGTTACTCGACAAGCTTCAGAAGGAAGGCATCTATTCAAAAGCTGATGCGGTCAATTGCAGAAAAAATGGATACAAGAGTATCATTGAAATCATTCAGAACAACTATTTTGTTTTATCAAATCTTAATAACGAACGTTTGATAAGGCAAAATGGCTCATTCTTGATCTGCGGACAATATAATATTCAGATCGCAGGAGAGGGGGCTGGAGAATACATTATAAAAAGAGCCTATAAAAATGTTCGGGATGAATTTGATGAATTCAGCTTTAGAATCCCGGCAGAATCAAAAGAGCACATTCTAAGGGAGTTGGATTTTTACAATATAAACGAAGGAAGCCTGTTCCCTGAATTGGAACACCAAATGGCGTATATAAAAGATGTACATGTAAACATGCCATCCCTACAAAATGAGCCATTTGAAATGTTTGATGTGGCTTCAATGAATGGTGATACTGCAACACTGGAGAAAACACCACATGTCGAAGATAGTCAAATCGTTAGAGACATTTTGAAAGAGAAAATCAATCCGATTCTTTTTGATGAATGCTATGTTGCAGTTCAAGAAAGCTTGATTCCTGATTGGTACAACAAAGAAATCGGGCAGAGTAAGGCACGAAAAGCCTTAGCAGATGCCTTACAGAAATATTCATCGATGGAACGCCCTATGGCAAAAACTGTGTCAAAGTCAATCATTGACGATATAGTTGATGCCATCACAAAAGAGCTCGAAAAAAATCAAGATTGATTTATTGGTGGAGAAAGAATATGCTTTTCAATGAAGACACCTTTGAACAAGCCATAATCGAATTGTTTGAGAACATGGACTACACCCATATCTATGCTCCTGATATGAACCGGACGGATTACAGCCGCCCGCTGCTGGACGATGTTTTGCGGGATTGTCTGGTGCGGCTGAATCGCAGCCTTCCGGCTGTGGCGATTGACGAAGCGATTTTGAAGCTGAATGATTTTGATGCTGGAAGTCTGTTGCAGAAAAACATGGTTTTTATGGACTATCTGCAAAACGGTATCACGGTCAAATATGCAGTCAAGGGTGAAGAACGGTCTTCGGTAGTAAAGCTGATTGATTATGCAGATGCAGACAAAAATGATTTTTATGTGGTAAACCAGTATGCCTTCGTGGAAAATGGAAACAACCGCCGTCCGGATATTATTTTGTTTATCAATGGTTTGCCGTTGGTTTTGATGGAACTGAAAAGTCCTTCCAAGGACGAAGTGGGTGCAGAAAACGCATACAACCAGATTCGGAATTATATGAAGGATATTCCTTCGATGTTCTATTATAATGCAATCTGCGTAATCAGCGACCTTTCGAGCAACAAGGCGGGAACAATTACTTCTGGACTTGACCGTTTTATGGAATGGAAAACAAAAGACGGTGATTATGAAAACACTGCGTATGCGCAGTTTGATACTTTCTATGAGGGGATGTTCCAGAAAGCCCGGTTGCTAGATATTCTGAAAAATTTCATCCTGTTTTCCGGTGATGGGCAGAAGCCGATTAAAATTTTGGCTGGGTACCACCAGTATTTTGCAGTGCGAAAAGCTATCGAAAAGGCCAAGATTGCCACTAAAACGGATGGCAAGGGTGGTGTGTTCTGGCATACGCAGGGCAGCGGGAAATCGCTGTCGATGGTATTCTATGCCCATTTGCTGCAAGAAGCTTTGGATAGCCCCACCATCGTTGTGATGACTGACCGCATCGACCTCGACGATCAACTCTACACGCAGTTCGCCAAGTGTGCGCCGTTTTTGCGCCAGACACCTGTACAGGCAACCAGCAAGGAAAATCTAAGTAAGCTGCTGGATGGTCGAAAAGCAAACGGCATTATCTTCACCACGATGTTCAAGTTTGAGCGTGGCGAGAAGCCACTGTCCGAACGTAGAAATATTGTGGTAATGGCGGATGAAGCCCACCGTGGACAGTATGGTTTTGATGAAAAAATTGTCATCAAAGAAAATGAACAGGGTGAAAAAGAAGCACATACGGTCATTGGCAATGCCCGTATCATTCATGATGCTCTGCCGAATGCAACTTACATAGGCTTTACAGGAACACCTATTTCGGCAAAAGATAGAAATACGCGTGAAGTTTTTGGTGATTATATCGATATTTATGATATGACACAGGCGGTGGAAGATGGTGCAACGCGTCCGGTTTACTATGAGAGCCGCGTTATCAAACTCCACCTTGACCAAAATACGCTGGCCTTGATTGATGCGACCTACGATGCGCTGGAACAGCAATCGGACGCTGCAACGATTGAAAAAAGCAAAAAGATGTTGGGGCAGATGGAGAGTGTGCTGGGGGCAGACTCTACCATTCAATCGCTGTGCGAAGATATTGTCAACCATTACGAAAAGTACCGCGCTAATCTTTTGACGGGCAAGGCGATGATCGTGGCGTATTCGCGCCCGATTGCGATGAAGATTTATCGAAAACTTCTGGAGCTGCGCCCGACATGGAACGAAAAAATCGGCGTAGTTATGACGGGTGGCAACAATGACCCGGAGGATTGGAAAGAAATCATCGGCACAAAATCTCACAAAGAAGAACTTGCCCGGAAATTCAAAGACAACGATGACCCGATGAAGATTGCCATTGTTGTGGATATGTGGCTGACAGGTTTTGATGTGCCTTCACTGGCTACGATGTATGTTTACAAACCAATGCACGGATACAATCTGATGCAGGCCATCGCGCGTGTCAACCGCGTGTTTAAGGACAAAGAGGGCGGCTTGATTGTAGATTACGTTGGCATTGCATCTGCCCTCAAAGCCGCTATGAAAGAGTACACCAAGCGTGACCAGTCCCGATATGGCGATATGGACATTGCCAAAGTTGCTTATCCAAAGTTTCAGGAAAAGCTTCAGGTGTGCAAAGATTTGTTGCACGGCTTTGATTTCAGCGGGTTTATTGGCGGTTCTCCGTTGATGATGGCAAAGCTGGTCACTGGCGGCGTAAACTTTGTTCTGGACGCAAAAGCACCCAAGCGCAAAGATCTGTTCCTGCGAGAAGCTCTGTTGCTGAAACAGTCGCATTCGCTGTGTTCCAGCATGACCACGGAGCGGGAGCGACATGAAGCGGCCTATATGGAAGCAGTCCGTTCTACGGTGGTGAAGATCACCTATGGTGGGAGTGGCGGTAAGACACTTTCTTTGAAAGAAATCAATGCTCAAATCAATGAGTTGCTAAAGGCGAGTATCCAGAGCCAAGGTGTGATAAGCCTGTTTGACAGCAAGCAAGCTGATGAAAATATCAGCTTGTTTGACCCGGCGGTGCTGGATGAAATCTCCAAAATGAAAGAAAAGAACATCGCTGTGGAAATTTTGAAAAAACTTATGGCAGAGCAAGTTTCACTGTATAAACGGACAAATGTTGTGCAGTCTCAGAAGTTTTCAGAAAAGATTACACAGTTGATGAACTCTTACTACAATGGCTTGATTACAAACGAGGAGGTCATCAAGGAACTTCTGAAAACGGCACAGGAGATTACAGAACTGTATAACAACGGTAAAAAGCTGGGCTTGACGCAGGAAGAACTGGCTTTTTACGATGCTCTGACAAAGCCGGAAAACATAAAGGACTTCTATCAAAATAATGAATTGATTGACTTGACCAGAGAACTTACGGAAATGCTGCGCAAAAATCGGACGATAGACTGGCAGAAAAAAGAAACTGCCCGTGCGAGTATGCGTAAGATGGTGAAGCACTTGCTGAAAAAATATAAGTATCCACCGGAAGATTATGATACGGCAATCAGCACGGTCATTAGCCAGTGTGAGATGTGGACGGATAAGATGATGGCATAAAAAAGAGGATGAACAAATGAAGTTTTGTAATTTTCTTCTTCGAGTTGATGGCATTCGTGAGGCATCATTGGAAGATATGAAAGATGTTGTTGCAAAAGGAAATCATATATTTCGGCCGCAAAAGCAGAAGTATTTATATTCTATTGATATGGATATTATAGAAGAAAGATTTTTCTGGATGGCATCTGACTACGATGATGCGGTACGCTTTAGAGACTATGTCATAAATAAAAAAACAGGTGAGAAGATGCCGAATCCACGTTCAAAAGAACAGGTTGAACCGAGACAACAATTTTTTGCGTGTTATGATGCACAGAAACATTTTCTTTATATGAATGACTACAATAAGAAGGGATTTGTTGAACAATATTTAAGTGACACCCTACAAAAGGAATTTAGGATAAGTAATATTTATACATCATTAGATGATTTTTGTAAGAACATTAAAACTATTCGTGGATTTCAATATACGCAAGTGGATAATGTATTCAGCCGTGGAGGAACATTGTTTTCTCAAGTTGGTAACATCTGGGGACAGGACTTGCCAAGCAAGCTTCAACTAAAAATATCGTATGGAGACCTTCCAATACATGGAGGAGGAAAAGGTCTAGTAGATCGTATTTGTCGGCATCGTGAAGAATTTGAAGATGTTGTTATAATCGGATGTGATGAAAGTGGTATAGAGCAAACATTTGATTTTTCGTCTGTTCTAAAACATTTTTTAATTCAACCAACAAAAGATGAAAATGAGCATTTTGAACCTGATGAAGTAAGGGAACTGCTGCTTGCAAAACTGAGGTGACAGTGGTGGATAAGGAGCATAAAATATTTCTGATAGGGTGCTTTATAACAGTTTCAATAATAGCCTACTTATTGAATTGGAATTTTGATAATATGGCAGACACGGCAACTACGCTAGTATCAATAGCTGTAGGCGTATATATTGCTGCTGCATCAGCTCTGCTTGGGAGTCCATATGCGAAGGAACTGAAACAGACAACAGATAAAAAACGGCCATCAAATACATTGTTAGGAACGCTTCTTGACTACTTTAGACATGCGGGAAAATTGGGGATCACAACTGTTATAGTAAGCTGTTTATATAAGATTCCAGCGACATACGACGTCCCGGTAATAATTGTACGCATAGGTTCTGCGGTTGCGTATGGAATCTTCTTTTGCAATATTTTGTTTTTATGGCTCGTTTTTGTTTTCTTGGTTAACTCCATAGGGAAATCTGTATAAACTTTATGGTTGACTCTTGACAATAAGCTGTCTTTCTCGTAAAATTGTTTTAGAAAATACTATTATTGAAAATATGAAAGGCTGTTTTATGGTAAAGTTGATCTTAGATGACCTTCGCAAGCGTCTGGAACGTCTGGATGAAGATGCTGACCTGATGATCGACAACAATGACCGCTACCAGATGGTGATTGTAGGCGGCAGTGCGTTCATTTTGCTGGGCAAGTTGACCCGTGCCACCCATGATATTGATGCCTTGAGCGTTCCGAAAGAACTGTACAGCTTGCTCGGTAAGTACGACATCAACACCGATGTGGAAGCCTATATCGACAATTTTCCGTACAACTTCCAAGACCGGCTGCAGCCGCTGCCCTTTGGTGGCACAAAGGTGCAGTTCTACACACCCAGTCTGGAAGATTTGGTGATTGCAAAGCTGTGCTCTTTCCGGGACACCGACAAAGCAGACGTAGAGAGCGAGGCCGTGCGGAACTCTTTGGACTGGGATTTGCTGGAACACCTTGCAACGGATGAAGATGAACTGAAAGCCAGCATCTTGAACGACTGGCGGTATCGGGATTTTTATATCCGTTATCAGGAGTATGTGGAGAGGTGGAGACCATGCGAAAGCTGACATTTGAGGGTTTCTTGAAGCAGTATGTGGCAGAGCTTTCCGGGGTGCAGACGGCTAGTATTCATAAGCTGGCAGATTGTCTGAGCGAGAATCCCCGCCTGAAAGAACCGCTGTTTCTCTATGCTTTGGCCTATGATAAAGTAGAACTGCTGCTCCGCTACACCGCAAACAGCACGATTGCTGCGGAATATGAGCAACTTTCTAATCTCTATTCGCTGGAGCAAATGCTGGTGCTTCTTGAAAAGCAATCATCAGAACTGCCGGAAGGCTATTTGAAGGTTTGGCGCAGCTATTGCTCGGTGCGGGATGCCGCCCTTGCAGACAATGACACGAAAGAACTGATCCATCGCCGGGTATTGGAACTTCAGCAAAAAAAGAAATTGACGAATTATCGTCTTTACAAGGACTTGAAGCTGAATCCGGGCAATGTGAATGCATGGCTCAAACACAACGATTCCAGCAAAATGAGCCTTGACTGTGCACGGCAGATCTACAAGTATGCAAAAAGCTACCCGGCTGTTCGATAAGAAAAAGGAAGTGAGTCTATGACCGCCGTAATCTATGCCCGCTATTCATCGGATAACCAGCGCGAAGAATCTATCGAGGGGCAGATTCGGGAATGCACGGCCTATGCGGAAAAGAACGGCATTACGGTCATCAAGCACTACATTGACCGTGCATTCTCTGCAAAAACGGACAATCGCCCGGAGTTCCAGCAGATGATCAAAGACAGCGGCAAGAAGCTGTTTGATGTTGTTCTCGTCTGGAAATTTGACCGCTTTGCCCGGAATCGTTTTGATAGTGCAAACTACAAGATGATCCTGAAAAAGAACGGTGTCCATCTGATCTCCGTTATGGAACCCATTGCCGAGGGCTCACAGGGCATTCTGGTGGAAACGCTGCTGGAGGGTATGGCAGAATACTATTCGGCAGAGCTGTCCGAAAAAGTGATTCGTGGTCAGACCGAGAACGCCTTGAAGGGTAAGTGCACTGGCGGTACGGGAACCATCGGCTATAAAATCGACGATGACAAGTTTTATCATCTTGACCCGCTGACCGCTCCGCTGGTGTTGGAAGCGTTTCAGCGGTATGACAACGGCGATAAGATGGTGGAGATCGTAAACTTTCTCAACGACAAGGGTGTCCGCAATATGCTAGGCGGCAAAATGACCCACAGTAGCGTGAATACTATGCTGAAGAACCGTCGGTACATTGGCGAACTGTCTTTCCGGGATATCGTTGTGCCGGATGCAATTCCGGTTATTGTTCCGAAAGACCTGTTTGACCGGGTGCAGAAGCGTCTGGATAAGAACAAGCGTGCCCCTGCCTGTGGCAAGGCAGATGAGGAATATCTGCTGACCACCAAGCTGTTCTGCGGCAAGTGTGGTGCGCTGATGTTCGGTGAAAGCGGAACCAGTGCAACCGGACGCACCTACTATTATTATAAATGCGCCAATGTCAAGCGGCGCAAGGGCTGCAACAAAAAGACCGTGCAGAAGGATTGGTTGGAAGATCTGGTTGTTCGGGAGACCATGAAGCTGATTCAGGACGATGCGGTGATCGACAAGATCGTTCAATTGGTCATGGATGTCCAGAATCAGGAGAACACCACGATCCCGCTGCTGGAAAAGCAACTGCGAGAGGTCAACAAAAAGCTGGACAACCTGATGAAGGCGATCGAGGACGGCTTGTACACCCGGACAACGAAAGAGCGTCTGGAAGCGCTGGAAAGCCAGAAAGACGAGCTGACTGCAAAAATCGCAGATGAAAAATTGAAGAAGCCCAGCTTCAATGAGGATTTCATCCGGTTCTGGCTGATGAAATTCAGAAAGTTCGATATTTCGCAGAAAAAGCAACGCAAAGCATTGATTGAAATCTTTGTAAATGCCATTTTCCTGTACGATGACCGGATGCTGATTACGTTCAACTACAAGGATGGCACCCAAACCGTCCGTTTTGAGGACACTTTGACCGCTGATTCGGCGGAGGAAAAAAGTTCGGATTTGTCCAGCTCTGCTGGACCATAAATCCAACGATTTCACGTTAGAAATCGTTGGATTTTTTTTGTTTGTGGCCTGACCTCATTTGGTTTTGACCACAATTTTGACCACAATGCCATAAAGAAAGTTTGGAGAACCATTCAAAGAAATGCTCTGAACAAAAACTGAATACGGTTATTTTGACATAGCAACGTTGCTTATATAGAGCGAAGCACTACTTATAAATAGTGGTGTCAGGAATTGAGATTTTGTGATACCAAAAAAGACCCCCTCGCTTTTGATAGGAATCTCATGCAGGGATGTCCTTATCTCAACGCGAAGGTGTCTTAATAACGAGGGTCAGATGCCACGGAACGTAAAGGTGAACTCCACAGGCTTGGTCACATCAGGAATATACTCCGGGTGGACATTGGCACCCCAGCTGTCATCGCCGCCAACGCCCATCTGCTCACCCATGGCACGAATCACCGTGTAATGGACCGGGGGCAGCTCGTAGGGATGCTTGGCACTCTCCATTTCATGGGGAGTGTAGGGCAGCGCAGAGAAGAACATGGGCTTTGCGGCATCTGCGGTAAACAGCAGCCCGCGACCCTTGCGGTCCACTACCTTTGCCCAGCGCACAGCGGTCTTTGCACCGCACTCCTGCGGCACAAGGTACTGTGCCATGTTGTCTGCAACCTTGTTCTGGTAAATGCCCAACTTTGCACCATGCTGACGATCCCAGTAGGTCTCCGCAGGGCCGTTTCCGTACCACTCCACCGTGTCGTAGTCAGCGTCGATCTTGAACAGTACGCCGAACTCCGGCATTGCTGCAAGTCCTTCCACCGGGTCATAGTGCAGGGTGGTCTGGATGCGGCCATCACCGAACACACGGTACTGCAGGCTGCACTCTGCTGCGGGGCTGGTCTGGAGGTTATAGAGATAGGTCACGACCACGCTGTCGGCTTCCACCTCGCAGGTGGGGTTCTGGAGGATGGTGCCGCCATGAACAGACGGAATCTCCTTGCCGATGCCCTTGGCGGTAGCGTACAGGCTTGCCAGCTTCCACTGACCGCGAACGCCGCCCATGTTGTTGCCGCAGTCGTTGTCGGTGGGAGCGCGCCAGAAGTTGGGCCGGGGAATCTCCTGAATCATCTCCTTGCCGGTATAGCGGTAGGAAGTCAGACCGCCGTTCAGATCGGAGAACAAAACATCGAAATTCTCACCCCGGACACCGATGTTGTGTGTACCGTGCGTAACGGTAAACGGCGTGACCTTCTTGCTGGGAATGGAACGAACCACAGCGATCACACCCTGTCCAAAGGCGACTTCGTGACCCTTCTTTGCCCAGCTGGTGTCCTCCTTCAAACGGAAGCTGATGGTCACTGCATATTCACCGGGGAGCGCAGGAACCATAAAGGGCAGCGGGAAGCTGGAACGCTCTTCGGGAGCAACATCAATATTGGTCAGTTCCTGCTGCTGATACAGCTTTCCATCGCGATGCAGCAGTGCAACGCAGTCGAAAGCATCCGTAGAGGTGAACAGGTTCTTGTTCCAGACTTCGAAGCCAGAGTTGTCGATGGAAACGGCGATGTTCTGATAGCAGAACTTGACCTCCTGCATCTTGGGAGAAGGAGCACGGTCACCACCGTAGGCAATGCCGTTTCCGCTGAAATTATAGTCGGTAGGACGCTCACCGAAGTCACCGCCGTAGGCTTGGAACCACTTGCCGTATCGGTCTTTTTTCCAGATGGACTGGTCGATGTAATCCCAGATAAAACCGCCCTGATAGCCGCAGTCCTTCTGGTCGGCAAGTTCCGTGTATTTGTGCAAAGCACCGTTGGAGTTGCCCATAGCATGAGAATATTCGCACTCGATATAAGGCCGCTTATCGCCCTGTGCCAGATACTCTTTAATGTCCTTCACAGTGCTGTACATATGGCTCTCGATATCGGTGGTTTCGAGGAAGCGGGGATCATTGACCACACCTTCGTAATGCACCAGACGGGTGTCATCAAAGCGGCGGACCATCTCTGCCATCTGGAGCAGGGTCTCACCACCAAACGATTCGTTGCCCAGAGACCAGATCAGAACAGCAGGATGGTTTTTGTCACGCTGGTAAGTGGAATTCATGCGGTCAAACAAGACGGCTTTCCACTCTGGCTTATCATTGGGCAAAACGCCCTCGATGCCGCGAATGCCAGCCTGATGGATGTCCCATGTGCCATGGGATTCCAGATTGTTCTCTGCAATCAGATACAGACCATACTCGTCGCACAGGTCGTACAGTGCATCCTGATTCTGGTAATGGCTGGTGCGGATGGCATTGATGTTGTTCTGCTTCATGGTGATGATATCCCGAAGCAGTTCCTCATGGGTGTGTACACCCACAGCACGACCCGTAATGGAGCTGAACTCATGACGGTTGGCACCCTTGAACACGATGCGCTTGCCGTTGAGCAGCATCCGATTGTTCTTCAGCTCGAACTTGCGGAAACCGACTTTCTGCCCGGTCACCTCTACCAGATGGCCTGCATCGTCCAGCAGCTCGATTTCCAGTTCATACAGAGCCGGGTCCTCTGCACTCCACAGGTGGGGGTTCTCCACCGCATGGCTGAACAGCGCAGAGCCGCCGTTCAGCGGGATTTTTTCGGAGAACACTTCCAGCTCACTGCGGCGCAGGGTCAGACGGGCTGCGCCCTTACCCTCGCCAACTTCGGGCTGACCTGCGTGGATGATACCCATATCTACATCGGGGAGCATAAACGGCTTCCAACGAATAATATACTTTCAGCTTGCGTTTTCCTGTTCGTCAAGAATGCGCCAGCCGTCCATCAGGTCTGAATTTTCCATAATAAAGGTGTGGGCAGTATCCTGTCCCCACGAGTTGTCGTATTTCAGCATCAGATAATCGCTCAACTCGGTTCGATTTTTGAACTTCAACAAGCGATACGGCTCCTGAAAAGCGACCTTTTCAACGAAATATACTGCATCCGATGTGGGAAGCATAACGCCGACATGACCGATCATAAGAGAATTGTCCGTTTCAGAGAACTGATCGTGCAGGACTACGGAGACGAGACGGATCTTATCATCTTCTACGAAGGAGAGACCGCGTTTCTTCCATTCCTGTTGAATCGTTTTCAAATGGGTAGAAATATCGGTCGTATTGGTGGTTTTAACTGGGGCGAACAGCGCATCAAACTTTTGCCGTTCGTCGCCGCAAAGGGATTCCGGGTCAGAGTCCAGTGTTTCATAGTCCATAAACAGGGTGTCCTCGGCTGAGTCAAGGTCTGCCTTGCCCGTGACAGTGATAAAATCACCGAACAGCCCACAAGCGGTGATCCGACAGTTCCAGCCGGGGAAGGTGTCATATTTTTCCGTCCATGCGTCCTGCATGGAGTAAGGATCGTATTTCAGATCCGAAGGCTTGGCATTTTCAAACCCTGTGGTGAGCCATGCCGGGTCCACAGCATTGTTGAACTTTTGCACATGATCAAAGAAGGTCTGTATCCGCAGGTCGGATACGCCGGCATCCTGCAAAAGCTTGGAAAGAAGAGCTTGTGTATCCGAATCTGCCAAATTGGAGTATTCAATTTGCTGAGGGACGGGCTGAGAAGTTTTTTGAGTGCAGCCTCCTGCCAGAAGCGCACCGCAAAAAAGTGCAGCGGAGCAGACAAGAAAAGTTCGACGTTTCAAAAATGGTCACCTCGTTGTGTTTTTCGGAAAATTTCTTTGAGTGCCGGAGTCTCCACCATAGGCGAAGAGAGCAACGCCGTTGGTCTTGTAACGAATGGTATCACAGATAAACAAAGAAAATCAATGACTTCTGTCGTATGGTTCAATCCGCTGCGCCTGCCAATTTCAAAAATTTCTTGTCCGACTGGATGCTCTGGGTCACAAACTTCCCATCCCGGAACAATGCGTATGTTGTGACCGGTGCGGGCACATTTTGTGCCGTCTCTTTCTCTGTGATGTGGATGGCTTTGAACGGGATTCCATGTTCCTTTGCAGCCTCCTGCACCTTTGGCACCCAATAATAGGTGTAAGGGCACTGGTCGGTATAGTAGAGGACAAAGCCATTCTCCTCCACCTTGGGATGCTTGGCGCAGGCCTTGAATTTTGGCGGCTGGGCACTCTCTGCAAGGGGCAGGTACATGAGGTTGATGCCGCAATCGGAGATGTCCGAAACCTTGAAGCCCTTATGGGTCAAAAACTTGGGGTCGGCGAGAAACTCCCGTTTGCGCCCCTCTGCACACAGAATGCAAACACCGTTTTTGCCCTGCGCCTTGGCATCCCGAAGGCATTCTTCCAGCAGTTCGCTGGAATAGCCGTGCCTCTTCATGGAGCCGGAGACCCACAGGCAGTTGATATAAAGCCAGCCTGCCGCATCAATGGGCACCCATGCGTTTTCTGCCGGGATGTACTCGATAAAGCACTTGCCGCGCTCTGCACTGCGGTAAAAAACAAGCCCCTCCTCAAAGCGCTGCTTGAGCCATTCCTTCTTGGCAAGGCTCTGTTTGCCGGACATGGCACAACAGATATGTTCCTTGTCGATGTTTTCTCTGGTAACTCTGATATAGTCCATCTTGCGATCCCTCCTAAGTTGCAAAAAAGCCGCTGTGCCGCAGAGCGCTTCTCCGACACAGCGGCCTTTTTGTTTGTGGCTGCGACTTACCGCATTCGTCCATCGCCGCCCATCAAGGCGGTCATTTCCTCAATATAGTCCAGCGGGAACGGCGGAGCGCACAGGGGCTTCATGGCAATGCTCATGAGCTTCATGGGATTGTCGTCTGCCGCCACCCGGTTGGAGCTGAGTTTTCCGCAGCGTTTGCAGCGGTGGATGATGGCCCATTCGCCGCTTTTGCGTACCCAGACTGCCACCGGCTCCATGATGCCGCCGCAGTCGGAGGCACGGTCGCCGGGTTCTTCATCCACATGAAGGCTGGACAGGCAGTTGGGGCAATGGTTGCGGTGGTCGCTCCCGGCATTTTGCGGGGTGCAGACCCGTCCGCAGACTTTGCAGGTAAAGGTATCGTTGCAGGCGTGGGTCTTATAGTAACCTTTTTCAAAGGTCTTGCGTTTGTTTTCACGATTCATGGTATGGTCCTCCTGAAGATCTGTGTTTGCTCGTCTTCGGGAGGCGTGGCTTGTGGTATTTGCCAGACCTCCCGGTCAGGCCACAAGTCCCAGTGCAAATGTAGTATGTTTCAAAAAGCTCTCCTTTGATTATAGCATTTATGACTTTTTTCTGCTTCAACTAAAACTCAAAAATTCCTTTATTTTTCGCCTCCCACAATGTTAAAGGTCCGGAAGAACAGCTTTACATGGGCATCCAGCTTTTCAAGGCTTTCAGCTTCCCGTTCCGGCTGACGGTCGCAGACGCTCAGCAGGACGATGATCGGGGAAACATACATCCACGCCAGCGTATCCGGGTCTTCGTTTCGCAGTTCGCCGTTTGCAACCAGCGCACGGAAGATGCCTGCATGGTAGGAGATCATCCAATCCACATAGCGTTTGGAAAGCAGTTCGGCAAACTTGGGGGAACGGAACTGCTCCAGCGTCATCATCCGGCGGAACTGGCTGATGGTTTTATCGTGCAGCGAATAAAGGAAGATCTGTCGGACTTTTTCAACCAGCAGCTCCTCTGAGATGTGGGAGAAAACTGGGATACCCTTTTGGGAATCCTGTACATGGACCGAGATCTCAGCGGTGTCTTTCTGGTAGTGCGCCGAAGTTGTTTCCAAAATCGCATCAAAAATCGCCTGCTTGCTGGGGAAGTGGTTGTACAGCGAGGGAGCCTTGATGCCGACCGCTTTTGCAATTTCACCCACGCTGACCGCATCGTATCCCTTGGTCGAAAACAGTTCCAGAGATTTTTCCAGAATGCGCTGCTTGGTATCTTCCATTTTCCTTTGCCTTTCGCTAACTAATATTCGTTAGCTACACTATAATCAAAAAAGTTCCCATTGTCAAGAGGTTTTTCTGGAAGACAACGAAACTCCGTCATTACCGCAGGCTAACGGCAACGATCAACAGAACACCAGGTTGTGTTCGCTTCAGCTTTGCAGCTGCAGGCTTTTTCTTTGCCGGGATTTATGCTATACTTATTAAATAAATCAAATCAATGGGCAGGAGGAACCAGCGTGGAGGATTACCGCACCATCCGGGGCACGGCCACCGGCGAATATGAGGAAAAGAAGAGCCGCTTTATTGCGCAGCTCTCCTTTGCGGACAGCGAGGAAAAGGCGGTGGCCTTTTTGGAGCAGGTGCGGGCAGCCAACCGCACGGCCCGGCACAATGTGTACGCCTACCGCCTGCGGGAGGGCAACCGGGAGCGCTACTCCGATGACGGTGAACCGGCCAAGACGGCGGGAACCCCGGCGCTGGAAGTACTACAGCACAGCGGATTGACTGACCTCATCGTGGTCATCACCCGGTACTTTGGCGGCGTGCTGCTGGGCACCGGCGGCCTGGTGCGGGCCTATACCACCGCCACCGCCCGCGCACTGGAAGCCGCCGAGGTGGTCACGGTACGCAGTGTAGTGGAGCTGGAAGTGACGGTGGATTACTCACTCTACGAGCGGGCGGCGCTGCTCATCCAGGCGGCGGGGGCAAAGCTTGCAGACCCTCAGTTCACCGACCGTGTCACCCTGCGCTGGCAGATGCCTGAGGGTACGGAGCCGCCCTTGCTGGAGCAGCTCCGGGAGTTGACCCGGGGCGGTGCACAGGTAAGTGTGTCGCAGCCGTTCTACGCTCCGTTCTGACCTGAAAGCTGACTGCCTGCCGTTATGACACAGACTTCCCTGCGGGGAAGGCTGGGGAGCAGCAGTAAAATCAAGAAATTTTATTCGTTCCAAGACAAAAACTTTCCCCCTTCGACAGGGCGGATGTGCTATACTTGCCGCAGACGCGGCATGGGGATCGGCTGCGCCGTGCGAGAGGAGGGGGAGAAAACAGAAAGTGAGGGTTCCTGATGGATGTACGACAGCGCACCGAAGAGATCGAGCGGCTGACCTTGGCCCCCTGGGCAACATTCAGCGATGCCAGCCGGGGCCGGGTGAGGCCCGAAGAGCAGGACCCTATCCGTCCGGTGTTCCAGCGGGACCGTGACCGGATCATCCACTGCAAGGCGTTCCGGCGGCTCAAGCAGAAAACGCAGGTGTTTCTCTCACCGGAGGGCGACCTCTACCGCACCCGGCTCACCCACACGCTGGAGGTGGCGCAGATCGCCCGCACCATCGCCCGCGCCCTGCGTCTCAACGAGGATCTGACCGAGGCCATCAGCCTGGCCCATGACCTGGGGCACACGCCCTTTGGCCATGCGGGAGAGAGCGCACTGGACAAGCTCTGCCCGGAGGGGTTCCGGCATTATATGCAGAGCCTGCGTGTGGTGGACAAGCTGGAAAAGGACGGCAGGGGCCTGAACCTGACCTGGGAGGTGCGCAATGGCATCGTGACCCATACCAAGGGCACCTGGGCGGCTACCCCGGAGGGACGCATCGTCCGCATGGCGGATCAGATCGCCTTTGTGAACCACGATATCGAAGATGCCGTGCGTGCCGGTGTGCTGGACCCGGCCACCCTGCCCAGAGAATGCACCGCCGTGCTGGGGGAGACGAAGTCTCAGCGCATCACCACCATGATCAACAGCATCCTGCGCAGCAGCGAGGGGGATGTGCAGGTGGGCGCGGAGGAGAACGAAGCCTTCCTGGCCCTCAAGGACTTCATGTACCGCACCGTCTATGTGGATCGCAGCGCCAAAAAGGAAGAACAGAAGGTGGAAAAGGTGCTCACCGAGCTGTACGAGTATTACCTGACCCACATCGAACAGATGTCCAACTTCTACCTGCAGCTGGCCTATCAGGAAGGACGCGACCGCGCAGTGACGGACTATATCAGCGGCATGAGCGATGAATTTGCCATCCGTACCTTTGAGGATGTCTTTGTGCCCCGCAAGTGGCATGTGTTATAAAAGGAGCATCGGAATACCAAAATGATCCCACACGAATATATTGAGGAACTGACCCGCCGCACCGATATCGTGGATGTGGTGGGCAACTATGTCCAGCTCAAGCGGAAGGGGCGGCTGTATGGCGGCCTGTGCCCCTTCCACAGCGAAAAGACCCCCTCGTTCTATGTCTACCCGGATACCCAGAGCTTTTATTGCTTTGGCTGCGGCGTGGGCGGCGATGTCATCCACTTCGTCCGCCGCATCAACAGCATCGACTACACCGAGGCGGTCAAGATGCTGGCTGCCCGCGCGGGAATGCCGGAACCGCAGGAGGACGACAAGACGGGCCGCCTGCGCAGCCGCATCCTTTCCATGAACAAGGAAGCCGCGCGGTATTTCCACGCCTGCCTGAACTCCACGGTCGAGGAAGCCCGGCAGGCCCGGGCCTACTGGCGGCGGCGCGGTCTGGACGACAAGACCATCGTCCGGTTCGGGCTGGGCTATGCACCGGATGACGGGCAGGGGCTGTACCAGTATCTGCGCGATAAGGGGTACAACCAGCAGGAGCTGGATGCCAGCGGCCTGTTCAAGCGCAGCCAGTCGGGCCGGATCTACTGCCTGTTCTGGAAGCGGGTGATGACCCCCATCTTTGACCTGCGGGGCAACATCATAGCCTTTGGCGGGCGTGTGATGGACGATTCCAAACCAAAGTATGTCAACAGCCCCGAGACACTGGTCTATCACAAGTCGGATACCGTGTTCGCTCTGCAGATCGCCAAGAAGAGCGCTTCCCGGCGGTTCGTTCTCTGCGAGGGTTACATGGACGTTATTTCCATGCATCAGGCGGGCATCGACACGGCGGTCTGCGCCTGCGGCACGGCCCTGACTCCGGATCAGGTAAAGCTCATCAGCCAGTACGCGGAGGAAGTCATCCTGAGCTACGACTCGGATGAGGCCGGTCAGAAGGCTACCCTGCGCTCGCTGGAACTGTTCCGTAACAGCCCGGTCAAGGTGGGCGTGCTGCAGATCCCGGGTGCAAAGGATCCGGATGAGTACATCAAAAAGTATGGCTCCGAGCGGTTCAAGGCACTGCTGGACGGTGTGGGCAACGCGCTGGACTTCCGGCTGGGGCGGCTCAAGAACAAATACGACCTCAAGCAGGATGCCCAGCGGCTGGAATATGTCAAAGAAGCCGTGAATATGCTGGCGGAGCGCTCCAACCCCACCGAGCAGGAGGTCTACGCCGGGCGGCTGGCCGAGGAGACGAACATCTCCAAGAATGCCATTATGACCCAGCTTGCCGATGCAGTAAAGCGCTCCAACAGCAAACGCCGGTGGGCGCAGAATCAGGCACGGCTGCAGTCCGGTGAGATGCACCAGATCAGCGTGCCGTACAGTGCGGGCGGCTCTCAGGCGCTGGGGGTTGCCTCGGCAGAACAGCGGCTGCTGGCCGCCATGCTCCGGGAGCCCAGCTATATCCCGCAGGTGCGGGCCCAGGTCAGCCCGGAAAAGTTCGTTCTGCCCCAGCAGAAGGAGCTGTACGAAGCGTTTCTGCAGTGCCAGGAGCAGGGAATCGAGATCAGCCTTTCCACTCTGCGCCCCTTTGTGAGCGAAGAGGCGCTGAATGAGCTGAGCCGCCTTGCGGCACAATACAGCGATGTGAACTGTACGCCGGACGATATCCGGCTCTATCTGGACCGCATTGCCCGGGGCACCCCCGTGGCAGGCAAGGCGGCCGAAATGTCCAATGATGATTTGATACGGTATCTCCAGTCGATGCGAGAAAAGAAGCAGGGCACAGACCCTGCGGACGACTGACCGTTCCTCTCCTCCGGCTGGAGCTGGAAGGAGAAAGAATCATGCGGAAATTGTCGCAGACGGAAGAACTGGTAAAGATCCTGGCAGGCCGGGCCCGCCGCCATACCCTGACACCCGAGCAGATCAGCCGGGCCATGGATGAGCAGGAATACGATGTATCCGGGCTGGATGCGCTGTATGCGGCGCTGGAAGCCCGGGGCATCCGTGTAACCGAAGAAGAAGCGGACATGCCCATGCTGGATGAAACACAGATCGGGGAACTGGAGCACGAGCTCTCAGCCGAGGGCGTAGCGCTGGATGACCCGGTGAAGGCATATCTGAAGGAGATTGGCCGGGTGCCGCTGCTGACAATGGAACAGGAGCTGGCGCTTGCCCGGGCCGCGCAGGCCGGGGATGCGGATGCCCGGCGGAAGCTGAGCGAAGCCAACCTGCGGCTGGTGGTCTCGGTGGCCAAGCGCTATGCCGGGCGGGGGCTGCCCTTCCTTGACCTCATTCAGGAAGGGAACCTCGGCCTGATGAAGGCGGCAGAAAAGTTTGAACCTGACCGGGGGTTCCGGTTCTCGACCTACGCGACATGGTGGATCCGGCAGTCCATCACCCGGGCCATTGCCGATCAGGGGCGGGTCATCCGCATCCCGGTGCATCTGGTGGAGAGCATCAACCGGGTGAAAAAGACGACAGGGGAGCTTTTGCGCAAAAACGGCAGGGAACCCACAGCCGAAGAGATCGCCGTCCGGCTGGACATGGAGCCTGACCGGGTGCGGGAGCTGCTGCAGCTGGCGCAGGACCCCATCAGCCTGGAAACACCGGTGGACGAGGCCGGGCGGGAACTGCTGCGGCGGGAGCTGGCAAACGTCCTCAAGAGCCTGACACCCCGGGAGGAGCGGGTGCTGACTCTGCGCTTCGGGCTGGAGGACGGGCAGGCCCGCACCCTGGAAGAGCTGGGAAAGGAGTTCAACGTGACCCGGGAACGCATCCGGCAGATCGAGGCCAAGGCTCTGCGCAAGCTGCGCCATCCCAGCCGCGCAAAGCGACTGCGGGATTATCTGGAAGAATGAGCACATAAGGGCACCGCGGGCAGCTGCGGTGCTTTTTGCATGGGCAGGGGAGAGCACGCATCAAGAGCCAAGGTGTACAAAATGCACAAGGGTGTTTTTGGCGAGAACGTGCAAAACTCAAAAATCAAGAGCCAAAATGCGCAAAGCTTACACGCACCCGTGCGTACCATGAAATCGCGGGCTTGACAAAAATATTGGGCCAAAATGCGAAAAATGGCTTGACAGCAAGGCTTTTGAGGTGTATACTGCATTAGTATCACATAATGGCCTAGTGCGCCAAAAAGGGAGCTGCACTGGAAGCGGCTGGACGGTGTTGACCGAAAAGTTTGTGAAAAGCGACGAACTTCCTTGGAGGATACGGGTCGATTTATGTGTGTGTGCTCAAATCTGACCCGTATAACGCAATATCCGTAGAGTATAAAAGTAAGGAGTGGTTGATTTTATGATGAAAGTCAAGCCCGTAAAGCTCGGCAAAACCGAGCGCATGAGCTTCTCCCACATCGACGAAGTCATCAGTATGCCGAACCTGATCGAGGTCCAGAAGAACTCTTATCAGTGGTTCCTGGACGAGGGCCTGAAAGAGGTCTTCCACGACATCGGCACCATTGAGGACTACACCGGTAACCTGGCGCTGAGCTTCGTGGACTTCCGTCTGGATAAGGAGCCCAAGTACAGCATCAAGGAGTGCAAGGAGCGCGACGTGACCTACGCTGCCCCCCTGCGCGTGACTGCCCGTCTGCTGAACAAGGAGACCGGCGAGGTCAAGGACCAGGAAATTTTCATGGGCGACTTCCCGCTGATGACCGATGCGGGCACCTTTGTGATCAACGGTGCCGAGCGTGCCATCGTCAGCCAGCTGGTCCGTTCTCCCGGCGTATTCTACGGAGATGCCAAAGATAAGGTAGGCAACGACCTGTACAGCGCAACCATGAACCCCAACCGCGGTGCATGGCTGGAGTACGAGACCGATGCCGCCAACGTGTTCTATGTCCGTATCGATAAGAACCGTAAGCTGCCCGTCACCGTGCTGTGCCGTGCGCTGGGCCTTTCCTCTGATGAGGAGATCCTGAACTTCTTCGGCGAGGATGAGCGCATCCTGGCCACTCTGGAGAAGGACACCACCAAGAACCAGGACGAGGGCCTGCTGGAGGTCTACCGCAAGCTGCGTCCCGGCGAGCCCCCCACGGTGGAGTCCGCTACCAACCAGATCAACATGCTGTTCTTCGATCCGCGCCGCTACGACCTGTCTCGTTTCGGCCGCTACAAGATGAACAAGAAGCTGTCTCTGGCCCGCCGCATCACCGGCTTTGTTGCCGCTGAGAACATCGTTGCTCCCCTGACCGGCGAGATCATCGTTGAGGCCAAGGGCAAGATCACCCGTGAGCTGGCCGAGAAGGCAGATGCCGCCGGTGTGGATACCGTTATTCTGAGCATCGAGGGCAAGAAGGTCAAGGTCATCACCAACGGCTGTGTGGATGCACAGGGCTTCTTCTCCTTTGATGTCAAGGAGTGCGGCATCAACGAGCGCTGCTCCTTTGATGAGATCAAGAAGATCCTCGACACCACCTCCGATGTGGAGGAGCAGAAGGAAATGCTCCGCCGCAACCATGACCAGCTGATCGGCCGCACCGTCACCGTGAAGGACATCCTGTCCTCCATCAACTACCTGAACGGTCTGGGCCACGGCGTTGGCACCACCGATGATATCGACCATCTGGGCAACCGCCGCATCCGCAGCGTTGGTGAGCTGCTGCAGAACCAGTTCCGCATCGGCTTCTCCCGCATGGAGCGCGTCATCCGTGAGCGCATGACCCTGCAGAGCCAGGATCAGAGCGTTATCACCCCGCAGGCACTGATCAACATCCGTCCTGTGGTTGCCGCCATCAAGGAGTTCTTCGGCTCCTCTCCGCTGTCTCAGTTCATGGACCAGAACAACCCTCTGGCCGAGCTGACCCACAAGCGCCGTCTGTCTGCTCTGGGCCCCGGCGGTCTGAGCCGTGACCGCGCAGGTTTCGAGGTCCGTGACGTTCACTACAGCCACTATGGCCGTATGTGCCCCATTGAGACCCCTGAAGGCCCCAACATCGGTCTGATCTCCTATCTGGCATCCTACGCCAAGATCAACGAGTACGGCTTCGTTGAGGCTCCCTATCGCAAGGTCAAAAAGACTTACGACGAAAACGGCAAGCTGATCGATCAGGTCGTTACCGATGAAGTTGAGTATATGACCGCTGACGTTGAGGACGAGTACGTTGTTGCTCAGGCCAACGAGCCTCTGGATGAGACCAAGCACTTCATCCGTCCCCGCGTTTCTGCCCGCCGCCGCGATGACATCCTGGAAATCGATGCCGATAAGGTCGATTATATGGACGTTTCGCCCCGAATGATGGTCTCTGTTGCGACCGCCTGCATCCCCTTCCTGGAGAACGATGACTGTAACCGTGCTCTGATGGGTTCCAACATGCAGCGTCAGGCAGTGCCTCTGATGGTCACCCAGCAGCCCATCGTGGCTACCGGTATGGAATACAAGGCTGCCACCGACTCCGGCACCGCTGTTCTGGCAAAGAACGACGGTATCGTTGAGAAGATGGATGCCGACCACGTCACCGTCCGCAATGCACAGGGCGGCGTGGACAACTACCCGCTGGTCAAGTTTGCCCGCTCCAATGCAGGCACCTGCATCAACCAGCGCCCCATCGTTGAAGTGGGCGAGAGCGTCAAGGCCGGTCAGGTGCTGGCCGACGGCCCGGCCATGCGCAACGGTGAGATCTCTCTGGGTAAGAACGCCCTGATCGGCTTTATGACCTGGGAGGGCTACAACTACGAGGACGCTGTCCTGCTGAACGAGAAGATCGTCCGCGAGGATGTGTACACCTCGATCCATATTGAAGAGTACGAGACCGAGTCCCGTGACACCAAGCTCGGACCTGAGGAGATCACCCGTGATATCCCCAACGTCTCCGAGGATGCCCTGAAGGATCTGGACGAGCGCGGCATCATCCGCATCGGTGCCGAGGTCAAGAGCGGCGACATCCTGGTCGGCAAGGTCACCCCGAAGGGTGAGACCGAGCTGACCGCTGAGGAGCGCCTGCTCCGCGCCATCTTTGGCGAGAAGGCCCGCGAAGTCCGTGATACCTCTCTGCGTGTGCCTCACGGCGAGTACGGCATCATCGTGGATGTCAAGGTCTTTACTCCTGAGAACAGCGATGAGCTGCAGCCCGGTGTCCGCGAGGTCGTCCGCTGCTACATCGCTCAGAAGCGTAAGATCAGCGTCGGCGATAAGATGGCAGGCCGTCACGGCAACAAGGGTGTTGTTTCCCGCATCCTGCCGCAGGAGGATATGCCCTACCTGCCCGACGGCACCCCGCTGGACATCGTGCTGAACCCCCTGGGCGTTCCTTCCCGTATGAATATCGGTCAGGTGCTGGAAGTCAACTTGGGCTACGCTGCCAAGGCATGCGGCATCAAGGTTATGACCCCCGTGTTCGATTCCGCGCGTGAGAACGACATCGGCGATACCTTCGATACCGCCCGTGAGCTGTGGCACGGTGAGAATGCTCCCGCATATCCCACCAAGCTGCCCAAGATCATGGGTGAGAAGGGCCACATCATCGACTTCTCCAAGATCGAGCTGGATCGTGATGGCAAGACCACCGTTTACGATGGCCGTACCGGCGAGAAGTTCGATAACCGCGTTACCGTTGGTTATATGTACTACCTCAAGCTGCATCACCTGGTCGATGATAAGATCCATGCCCGTTCCACCGGCCCCTACTCTCTGGTCACCCAGCAGCCTCTGGGCGGCAAGGCTCAGTTCGGCGGTCAGCGCTTCGGCGAGATGGAAGTCTGGGCTCTGGAAGCTTACGGTGCCGCTTACACCCTGCAGGAGATCCTGACCGTCAAGTCCGATGACGTTGAGGGCCGTGTCAAGACCTACGAGGCCATTGTCAAGGGCGAACCTATCCCGCAGCCCGGCATCCCCGAGTCCTTCCGCGTTATGCTGAAGGAGCTGCAGTCTCTGGGTATGGACGTTGTGGTCCAGGACAAGGATGGCAACGAGATCGATATGCGCCAGAACTTCGACGACGAAGAGACCGGCTTTGATATGCGTGATGTTGCAGGTTCCGAGACTGTTACCAACGAGAATGAGCTGCTGAACGATTACACCATCAAGGATGCTGACGCAGGCTTCGATGATCCTTCTGTGCTGGAAGATGACAACTCCGGCAGTGCGGCTCCCGCTTCCGACGAAGTGGATTTTTAACTAGAGATTAAGAAAGGGTTCGTTTCATGGAAAACAACGTTTTCGATTCCATTAAAATCGGCCTGGCTTCTCCGGAGCAGATCCGCAACTGGAGCTACGGCGAGGTCAAGAAGCCTGAGACCATCAACTACCGCACCCTGAAGCCGGAGCGCGACGGCCTGTACTGCGAGCGCATTTTTGGACCTACCAAGGACTGGGAGTGCCACTGCGGCAAGTACAAGCGCATCCGCTACAAGGGCAAGATTTGCGATCGCTGCGGTGTCGAGGTCACCAAGGCAAAGGTTCGCCGTGAGCGCATGGGCCACATTGAGCTGGCCGCGCCCGTCAGCCACATCTGGTACTTCAAGGGCATCCCCAGCCGCATTGGCCTGATGCTGGATATCAGCCCCCGCCTGCTGGAGAAGGTCCTGTACTTTGCAAGCTATATCGTTACCAATCCCGGTCTGACCCCGCTGGAGAAGAAGCAGCTGCTGACCGAGAAGGAATACCGCGAGATGCGTGAGCGCTACGGCGATGAGTTTGAGGCATCCATGGGTGCTGAGGCCATCCAGGAGCTGCTGAAGGAGATCGATCTGGATCAGCTGAGCGCTGAGCTGACCGCTGAGGTGGAAAAGTCCTCCGGCCAGAAGAAGGTCCGCATCCTGAAGCGTCTGGAGGTCGTTGAGGCATTCCGCATTTCCGGCAACCGCCCCGAGTGGATGGTCATGGACGTGCTGCCCGTGCTGCCCCCTGATCTGCGCCCCATGGTCCAGCTGGACGGCGGCCGTTTTGCCACCTCCGACCTGAACGACCTGTACCGCCGCGTGATCAACCGCAACAACCGTCTGCGCCGTCTGCTGGAGCTGGGTGCTCCCGACATCATCGTGCGCAACGAGAAGCGGATGTTGCAGGAAGCAGTTGACAGCCTGATCGACAACGGCCGCCGCGGCCGCCCGGTCACCGGCCCCAACAACCGTGCCCTGAAGAGCCTGTCCGATCTGCTGAAGGGCAAGCAGGGCCGCTTCCGCCAGAACCTGCTGGGCAAGCGTGTTGACTACTCCGGCCGTTCTGTTATCGTCGTCGGCCCTGAGCTGAAGATGGATCAGTGCGGTCTGCCCAAGGAGATGGCTCTGGAGCTGTTCAAGCCCTTCGTGATGAAGGATCTGGTCGAGAAGGGTGTTGCCAACAACATCAAGTCTGCCCGTAAGATGGTCGAGCGTGCAAAGCCCGAGGTCTGGGACAGCCTGGAGACCGTGATCAAGGGCCACCCGGTCCTGCTGAACCGTGCACCTACCCTGCACCGTCTGGGCATTCAGGCCTTCAATCCCGTGCTGGTCGAGGGCCGTGCCATCAAGCTGCACCCCCTGGCATGTACCGCATTCAACGCCGACTTCGACGGTGACCAGATGGCAGTTCATCTGCCCCTGGGCGAGGATGCCTGCCGCGAGGCCAAGATGCTGATGCTGGCTTCCGGCAACCTGCTGAAGCCCTCTGACGGCGCACCTGTTACCGTTCCTACTCAGGATATGATCCTGGGCAGCTACTACCTGACCACCGTTCGTGAGAACGAAGAGGGTGCAGGCAAGATCTTCCGTGATGAGAACGAGGCCCTGATGGCCTATGCAGAGCACGTTGTGACCCTGCACGCTCCCATCAAGGTCCGCCGCACCATGGTCATTGATGGTGTGGAGCGCACCGGTCTGGTGGATGCCACCGTCGGCCGGATCATCTTCAATAACCCCGTTCCTCAGAACCTGGGTTATATCGACCGCACCGACCCGGAGCACTGGCTGGAGTATGAGGTCAGCTTCCGCGTGACCAAAAAGACCCTGCCCGACATCATTTCCCGCTGCATGACCCGCAATGGCACCCGTGCCTGCGCAAAGATGCTGGACTCCATCAAGGCTCAGGGCTATAAGTACTCCACCCTGTCTGCAATCTCTGTTGCTGTGTGTGACGCTGTCATTCCTCCGCAGAAGGACGAGCTGATCGCTGACGCGGATAAGCAGGTCTCTCAGGTCAACAAGCTGTTCAACCGCGGCCTGATCTCTGAGAACGAGCGTTACACCCAGACCATCAACATCTGGCAGGCAACCACCGATAAGGTCTCCAAGGCTCTGGCAGCCAACCTGCCCAAGGACAACGAGATCTTTATGATGGCTGATTCCGGTGCGCGTGGTTCTATGAACCAGATCAAGCAGCTGGCCGGCATGCGCGGCCTGCTGGCCAACACCGCAGGTAAGACCATCGAGATGCCCATTCGTGCAAACTACCGCGAAGGTCTGAACATTCTGGAATATTTCGTTTCTGCCCGTGGCGCTCGTAAGGGTCTGGCCGATACCGCTCTGCGTACCGCTGACTCCGGCTACCTGACCCGCCGCATGGTCGATGTCTCTCAGGAGGTCATCGTCCGTGAGATCGACTGCGGCACCACCGACGGCCTGTGGGTCTCTGAGATCCACGAGGGCAAGGAGAAGATCGAGAGCTTCCGTGAGCGTATCATCGGTCGCTACGCCGTGGGCGATGTGATCAACCCCGTCACCGGCGAGGTCATCGTGCCCGAGGGCAAGATGATCGACCTGTACGATGCCAACGACATCGAGGCTGCAGGCATCACCAAGCTGAAGATCCGCAGCCTGCTGACCTGCCGCGCCAAGGTGGGTGTCTGCGCACACTGCTACGGCAGCGATATGGCAAACGGTGAGCCCGTCCAGCTGGGCGAGTCCATCGGTGTCATCGCAGCAGAGTCCATCGGCGAGCCCGGTACCCAGCTGACCATGCGTACCTTCCATACCGGCGGTATTGCATCTGCTGAGGATATTACCCAGGGTCTTCCCCGTGTTGAGGAGCTGTTCGAGAGCCGCCGCCCCAAGAGCATGGCCATTATGAGCGAGATCTCCGGTGTTGTCTCTCAGGATGACACCAAGAAGAACGTCGTCATCAAGGTCACCGGTAAGGACGAGAACGGTGCCGAGGTGGTGAAGAGCTACTCCATCCCCTTCACCCAGCATGCACGTGTCATGCCCGGCGATCGTGTGGAGAAGGGCGACATCATCACCCGCGAAGGTGTTCTGTATCCCCAGGATATCCTGGCCATCAAGGGTCTGAGCGATGTGCAGAACTACCTGATCAGCGAGGTCCAGAAGGTCTACCGTCTGCAGGGCGTTGAGATCAACGATAAGCATATCGAGGTCATCGTCCGTCAGATGTGCCGCAAGGTCCGCGTGACCGACTCCGGCTCCTCCGACCTGATCGGCGGTGCACTGGCAAACCGTCTGGAAGTTGAGAACATCAACGCCGAGCTGCAGAAGCGCATTGATGACGGTGAAGAGGGCATCAAGCTGGTCGAGTATCAGCAGGTGCTGCTGGGCATTACCAAGGCTGCCCTGGCAAACGAGTCCTTCCTGTCTGCCGCATCCTTCCAGGAGACCACCCGTGTCCTGACCGAAGCCGCCATCAAGGGCAAGGTTGACCCGCTGGCCGGCCTGAAGGAGAACGTCATCATCGGTAAGCTGATCCCCGCTGGTACCGGTCTGCCGGAGGTGCGTGAGGATCTGAAGCGCCGTGAGCAGGAGCGCGACGAGGCTGTTGCCGCTGAGCTGGCTGCAGCAAACCAGCAGTAAAACTCTGTCTGCCCGGAATTGAATCGATCCATGAGCCGCCTTTCCCTGAACGCAGGGGAGGGCGGCTTTTTTGATTTGAAACTCCCTCCGTCATTGCTTCGCAATGCCACCTCCCTCTGGGAGGGAGGCCTGCCTGGCCCGAAGCAGGGGAAAGGCCCCCTCTGAGAGGGGGCTGTCTGCGCAGCAGACTGAAGGAGTAAAGGAAAAATCAGCGGCTGAGTCCTTCGGCGAATAAAACAAAAAAATATTGGAAAAACTGTTGACATTCCTAATCAAAACGAGTATTATATAACTGTTGCGCGTCCCCATAGGGGAAGTGCGGCTAAAAAGTCGGAAAATATCCGATGTTCACTATTAAGAAAGGAGAAACAAAATGCCTACTTTTAACCAGCTTGTACGCAAAGGCCGTGAGGTCCTGGTTACCAAGAGCACCGCTCCCGCCCTGCAGAAGACTTATAACTCTCAGAAGAAGCAGTACTCTGATCTGAGCAGCCCCCAGAAGCGTGGTGTCTGCACTGCAGTTCGTACCATGACCCCCAAGAAGCCTAACTCTGCTCTGCGTAAGGTTGCTCGTGTCCGCCTCACGAATGGTATCGAGGTCACCTCTTACATTCCCGGTATCGGCCATAACCTGCAGGAGCACTCCGTCGTGCTGATCCGTGGCGGCCGTGTTAAGGACCTGCCCGGTGTGCGTTACCACATCATCCGTGGTACCCTGGATACTCAGGGTGTGGCAGGCCGTAATCAGGCCCGCTCCAAGTACGGCGCAAAGCGTCCTAAGGCCGGTGCTGCAAAGAAGTAATTGAGGACAACCGCCATAAACGGCTTTCCATTATATAAATAACAAGTCCGCATTGTGCGGAGGGTAACGGTTTATGTAAGGTCAGCTCTTTGTGACACAACGGGAGTTTTATTACTTTCGAGTACCGATGATATCATTCTGTGAAGGAGGGAAGAAAGATGCCTAGAAGAGGTAACATTGCTAAGCGCGATGTCTTAGCTGATCCTATTTACAATTCCAAGATGGTCACCCGTCTGGTCAACAGCGTGATGCTGGATGGCAAGAAGGGCGTCGCTCAGAAGATCGTTTACGAGGCTTTCTCCATGATTCAGGAAAAGACCGGCAACGATCCTCTGGAAACTTTCGAGAAGGCGATGGAGAACATCATGCCCAGCCTCGAGTGCAAGACCCGCCGTGTTGGTGGTGCTAACTACCAGGTTCCTCTGGAAGTCAGCCCTGCCCGCCGCGAGACCCTGGGTCTGCGCTGGCTGACCGCTTACAGCCGCAGCCGTGGTGAGAAGACCATGGCCCAGCGTCTGGCCGCTGAGATCATGGATGCTGCCAACAACACTGGTAACGCCGTGAAGAAGCGCGAGGATACCCACAAGATGGCCGAGGCCAACAAGGCTTTCGCTCATTTCCGTTATTGATCTGTTCTGTAGGAGGTTAATTTCATGGCTACACCCAGAGAAGTTTCTCTTCAGATGACGAGAAATATCGGCATTATGGCCCACATTGATGCTGGTAAGACGACTACCACCGAGCGTATTCTGTACTACACCGGCATCAACCACAAGATCGGCGAAGTCCATGATGGCGGCGCTACCATGGACTGGATGGTTCAGGAGCAGGAGCGTGGTATTACCATCACCTCCGCAGCAACCACCTGCTACTGGTCTCATTCTGAGACTCAGAAGGATCCGGTTGCGTTCAAGAAGAACCGTCATCGCATCAACATCATCGACACTCCGGGCCACGTGGACTTTACTGTTGAGGTCCAGCGTTCCCTGCGCGTCCTGGACGGTTCTGTGACCGTTCTGGCTGCTAAGGGCGGTGTCGAGCCTCAGTCTGAGACCGTCTGGCGTCAGGCTGATGAGTACAAAGTCCCCCGCATGGTGTACGTCAACAAGATGGATACCATGGGTGCCGACTTCTTCCGCTGCATCAAGATGCTGCATGATCGTCTGCACGCCAACGGCGTGGCGATCCAGCTGCCCATCGGCCAGGAGGATACCTTCCGTGGTATCGTTGACCTGGTCGATATGAACGCTGAGGTCTACTATGACGACATGGGCAACGATATGCGCACTGAGCCCATCCCTGAGGATATGGTCGAGCAGGCCGAGGAGTACCGCAACATCCTGATCGAGGCTGTTGCCGAGAACGACGAAGTCCTGATGGAGAAGTATCTCGAGGGTGAGGAGATCACCCGCGAGGAGCTGAAGGCTGCCATCCGCAAGGAGACCATTGCCAACACTCTGGTGCCCGTGGTCTGTGGTTCTTCCTACAAGAACCGTGGTGTCCAGAAGCTGCTGGACGCTATCGTGGATTATATGCCCGCTCCTACCGACGTTGAGGACATCAAGGGTGTGAACCCTGAGACCGAAGAGCAGGAGACCCGTCCGTCTTCCGACGACGCTCCTTTCGCAGCTCTGGCCTTCAAGATCGCAACCGATCCGTTCGTTGGTAAGCTGGCCTACTTCCGTGTCTACTCCGGTAAGGTCGAGGCTGGTACTACTGTCTACAACTCCGTGAAGGACGCTAGAGAGCGTATGGGCCGCATCCTGCAGATGCACTCCAACCACCGCAAGGATATCGACTGCTGCTATGCAGGTGATATCGCTGCTGTTGTCGGTCTGAAGAACACCACCACTGGTGATACTCTGTGTGATGAGAATCATCCCATCATTCTGGAGTCCATGAAGTTCCCCGAGCCCGTTATCCGCGTTGCCATCGAGCCCAAGACCAAGGCTGGCAACGAGAAGATGGGCATCGCGCTGGCAAAGCTGGCCGAAGAGGATCCCACCTTCAAGACCTACACTGACGAAGAGACCGGTCAGACCATCATCGCAGGCATGGGCGAGCTCCATCTGGAGATCATCGTTGACCGTCTGCTGCGTGAGTTCAAGGTCGAGGCTAACGTTGGCGCACCTCAGGTCGCTTACCGTGAGACCATCCGCAAGGAGGCCAATCAGGAGACTAAGTACGCACGTCAGTCTGGTGGTAAGGGCCAGTACGGTCATGTTAAGATCAAGATCGAGCCCAACGAGCCCGGCAAGGGTTACGAGTTCGTCAACGCCATCGTTGGCGGTGCCATCCCGAAGGAATACATCCCGGCTATCGACAATGGTATCCAGGGTGCTATGAAGTCCGGCGTTCTGGCTGGCTATCCTGTCGTTGATGTTAAGGTCACCCTGTGGGATGGTTCTTATCACGAGGTCGACTCCTCTGAAATGGCCTTCTCCATTGCAGGTTCTATGGCCTTCAAGGACGCTATGCGCAAGGCTGACCCCATCATCACCGAGCCCATCATGAAGGTTGCTGTTATCGTTCCTGATGAGTATCTGGGCGATGTCATCGGCGACCTGAACTCTCGCCGTGGCCAGATCCAGGGCATGGAGGCAATGGCAGGCACTCAGCGTGTCAACGCTTTCGTTCCTCTGGCTCAGATGTTCGGCTACGCCACCGACCTGCGTTCCAAGACTCAGGGCCGTGGCCAGTATGTCATGGAGCCTTCTCACTACGAGCCGGTTCCCAAGAACATTGCCGACCAGATCATTGCTGGCCGCACCAAGGCTTGATTGCCTGAAACAAAGTAAAATTTTGCCGGGGTAGTGTAGCTCCGGCAAAATTTCCTGTAAAAGCACTTGATTTTACAGGACAAATTTAGTAGAATAGTTTTGCAATGCAATTCTGTGTTTGCAGGACTGTTGTAACCAAATTCAATCCGTTTAAGGGAGGATATTCCAATGGCTGAAAAGGCAAAATTTGACCGTTCTAAGCCGCATGTTAACATCGGCACCATCGGTCACGTTGACCACGGCAAGACCACTCTGACCGCTGCTATCACCAAGTACCTGGCTCTGAAGGGCGACGCAGAGTTCATGGACTATGCCAACATCGATAAGGCTCCCGAGGAGCGCGCTCGTGGTATCACGATCAACTCTGCTCACGTCGAGTATCAGACTGAGGCTCGTCACTACGCTCACGTTGACTGCCCGGGCCATGCTGACTACGTCAAGAACATGATCACTGGTGCTGCTCAGATGGACGGCGCTATCCTGGTCGTTGCTGCTACCGATGGTCCCATGCCCCAGACCCGTGAGCACATCCTGCTGGCTCGTCAGGTCGGCGTGCCCTATATCGTCGTGTTCATGAACAAGTGCGATATGGTCGACGACGAGGAGCTGCTGGATCTGGTCGAGATGGAGATCCGTGAGCTGCTGAGCGAGTACGACTTCCCCGGCGACGACACCCCCATCATCCGTGGTTCCGCTCTGAAGGCTCTGGAGGCTCCCAACGATCCCGAGGATCCTGCTTACGCTTGCATCAAGGAGCTGATGGACGCTGTTGACACCTATATCCCCAACCCCGATCGTGAGGAAGACAAGCCCTTCCTGATGCCCATCGAGGATGTCATGACCATTTCCGGCCGTGGTACTGTTGCTACCGGTCGTGTTGAGCGTGGCGTTGCTAAGGTTGGCGATGCAATGGAGATCGTTGGCATTAAGCCCGATCGTCTGAGCACCACCATTACTGGCCTGGAGATGTTCCGTAAGTCTCTGGACTTCGCTGAGGCTGGCGATAACATCGGCGCTCTGCTGCGTGGTGTTGATCGTACCCAGATCGAGCGTGGCCAGGTTCTGGCTAAGCCCGGTTCTGTCCATCCCCACAAGGTCTTCGAGTCTCAGGTCTACGTTCTGACCAAGGACGAAGGCGGCCGTCACACCCCGTTCTTCTCCAACTATCGTCCTCAGTTCTACTTCCGTACCACTGACGTGACCGGTATCATCACTCTGCCCGAAGGCACTGAGATGTGCATGCCCGGCGATAACGTCATGATGCACGTTGAGCTGCTGACCCCCGTTGCTATGGAAGAGGGCCTGCGTTTCGCTATCCGTGAGGGTGGCCGTACCGTTGGTTCCGGCGTTGTTGGCAAGATCATTGAGTGATTTTGACCCTTCGCGCCTGTTCTAAGGCAAAAGGTTAAACTTACAAAGAGCCTTCCCATTCCGGAGAGTGGGAAGGCTCTTTTTGCGCTATCAGATCCTCTGCCCGAGATGGCAGGGGATTTTTGTTTTTGCCAAAAAGTGCTTTACAAATAAAGGTTGTTATGATATGCTGACATTAAAGAGCAAAGATGTCGGAGAATGGAGGATTGCACTATGGCGTTTGACTATAAGAAGGAGTACAAGGAGTTTTATCTTCCACCCAGGAAGCCGGGGATTGTGACTGTTCCGCCGATGAATTTTGTGTCTGTACAGGGCAGGGGAGACCCCAATGAACCAGGTGGAGAGTATCAGGCGGCAATGGAGTTGCTGTATGGCATTGCCTTTACCATCAAGATGAGCTACAAGGGAAGCCATAAGATCGACGGTTACTTTGAATATGTTGTTCCACCGCTGGAGGGTTTGTGGCATCAGGAGGGGGTGGACGGTGTGGACTACACCCACAAAGAATGCTTTGAGTGGACAAGTATGATCCGCCTGCCGGATTTCGTGACCCGGGAAGTGTTCGATTGGGCCGTTCAGGAGGCGACTGCAAAAAAGAAGAAGGATTTCTCCAAGGTGCAGTTCTTCCACTATGATGAAGGACTTTGTGTGCAGTGTATGCATGTTGGTTCTTATGATGCCGAACCGGAGACGCTGGAGCAGATGGATGCTTTTGCGCGGGAACAGGGCTATGAGACTGATTTCACCGGGCACCGCCGCCACCACGAAATTTACCTCAGCGATCCGCGTCGGACAGCACCGGAAAAACTGAAAACAGTACTGCGGCACCCTGTTCGCGTAAAATAAAATCGGGAAAGTTCACAAAGACTGTCGATTTTCGTTGTGAGATGTGCTATACTAATTCTACCTATAGAAACATCTCGAAAAAGGGAGGAGAACATCATGCAGCATGAAACTGTCATCGTGCTGGACTTTGGCGGCCAGTACAATCAGCTGATCGCGCGCCGTGTCCGCGAGAACAATGTCTACTGTGAAATCTATTCCTACAAAACTGACCTGTCGGTCATCAAGGCGAAGAACCCCAAGGGCATCATCTTCACCGGCGGCCCCAACAGCGTCTATCTGGAAGATTCGCCCACCATCGACCCCGAGATCTTCAACTGGGGCATCCCTGTGCTGGGAATCTGCTACGGCAGCCAGCTGATGATGCACCTGCTGGGCGGTCATGTCTGCCGCGCCCCTGAGCGTGAGTACGGCAAGACCGAGGTCTTTGTGGACAACAGCAGCAAGATGTTCGAGGATGTTCAGCCCTCCACCATCTGCTGGATGAGCCACAACGACTACATCGAGCAGGCAGCCCCCGGCTTCAAGATCACCGCACACACCGTGAACTGCCCTGTGGCTGCTGCAGAGAACGCCGAGAAGGGCCTGTACGCTGTTCAGTTCCACCCGGAAGTGCTCCACACCGCTGAGGGTAAGAAGATGCTCCGCAACTTCGTGTATAACGTCTGTGGCTGCTCCGGCGACTGGAAGATGGACTCCTTCGTGGAGAACAATGTCAAGGCTCTGCGGGAGCGCATTGGCGACGGCAAGGTGCTGTGTGCCCTGTCCGGCGGCGTGGACTCCTCTGTGCTGGCTGCGATGCTGGCAAAGGCCATCGGAAAGCAGCTGACCTGCGTGTTTGTGGACCACGGTCTGCTCCGCAAGAACGAAAAGGAAGAGGTCTGCTCTGTCTTTGGCCCGGGCAATGCCAACGGCTTTGATATCAACTTCATCTGTGTGGATGCCCGCGACCGCTATTTCAGCAAGCTGGCCGGTGTTACCGAGCCCGAGCGCAAGCGCAAGATCATTGGCGAGGAGTTCATCCGCGTCTTTGAGGAGCAGGCAAAGCAGATCGGCAAGGTGGATTTCCTGGCACAGGGCACCATCTATCCTGACGTTGTGGAGAGCGGCCTGGGCGGCGAATCCACTGTCATCAAGAGCCACCACAATGTCGGCGGCCTGCCCGATACCGTGGACTTCAAGGAGCTGGTGGAGCCTCTGCGCAACCTGTTCAAGGATGAGGTGCGTCAGGTTGGCCGCGAACTGGGCCTGCCTGAGTATCTGGTCAGCCGTCAGCCGTTCCCCGGCCCCGGTCTGGGCATCCGCATCATCGGTGAGGTGACCCCCGAAAAGGTTGCCATCGTGCAGGATGCAGACGCAATCTGGCGTGAGGAGATCGCCAAGGCGGGTCTGGATAAGGAGATCAACCAGTATTACGCCGCTCTGACCAATATGCGCAGCGTCGGCGTGATGGGTGACGAGCGTACCTATGACTACGCTGTGGCCCTGCGTGCTGTGACCACCACCGACTTTATGACTGCTGAGAGCTACAATGTGCCCTGGGATGTTCTGGGCACCGTAACCAGCCGTATCGTCAATGAGGTCAAGCACGTCAACCGTGTGTTCTATGATTGCACCGGTAAGCCGCCTGCCACCATCGAGCTCGAGTAATCTGCGAACCCTGAAAAGTATTGATACAATGCGATATTTTAAGAGCTAAAAGACTCTGTGATACTGCTTTGATACTATCAGGCGATTATTCAAAAAGAGAGACATGAGAATGCCCTCTGAGAAACGGTAAGTTTTTCAGAGGGCATTTTTGTGTCTTTTATTCTTTACGCCACTTTTTCTTCGGCTCGTACCGGCCGCAGCCGTCGGCGGTCTGAGGCCAGTTGAGCTTCCATTCCAGATACTCTTCCTTGGTGATCTCGCCCTCCCGGAACTGCTTCTTACGGAGCTGCCACTCCTTCAGGAAATCATCCAGCAGGCGATAGCGGAAGCTGACTGCCATGTGCTTTTCCGGGAGATCTGGGTCGGTGGTGTCTGTGACCTCATAGAGCCGGGTGCCGGGATAGTGCTCGTCCAGCTCGAACAGAGCGTACATCACATCCTCTGCGGCGTACAGGGTCGGTTCATAGAGGGAACGGTAGTTCACATCCAGTACCTCCGCAATCTTGCGGAGCAGCTCTTCCTTGGGAGTGCGGGTGTTGCTTTCGTATTGTGCGATACGGATGTCTGCGCTTTTCTCCTCAAACCCGATGGCAATGCCCAGTTCTTTCTGGGTCATACCTCGGAGGTTGCGGGCACGTTTGATGCGGTCACCGACTGCCATGCGATTGCCTCCTGACTTAAACATATTTGTTGAACCCAGTATAGCACAGAAAAATAGGAGGTGCAATAGAAAATAAACAAAAAAGTTTAAGATTTTACCCGAAAACCTCTTGACTTAACGGAAAATGTTTAGTACAATGAGAGCGCAAAAAGATAAGCAAAAATGCTTAGTAAAATTGAATGACCGCCAAACTGACCCAAACCGCCAAGACCTTCCGAAAGGAAGCGAGCGCTCCGCAAGGGGACGGCACAGCACCGCAAAGGGGATATGCCTGCCGGAAGTCAGCGAGAATGAAGCGGCACCGAAACGAAACCGACAAGGAAAGGAGAAAAAATGGCAAACAGCATTTTTATCAAGGCAGACGAACTGGCAAAGGAGCTGGACATCTCGCAAGGTCTGGCGTACAAGATGATCGCCCAGTGGAACGAGGAGCTGAGAGCCAAGGGCTACACGACCGTAGGAGGCCGGGTAAGCAGGAGGTACTATCAGGAGAAGATCTACGGGGCAGGAGAGGAGTGATAGGATGCCAGCCTACAAGGACAGCAGGCAGGGCACATGGTACGCTTCCTTCTACTTTGAGAACTGGCAAGGTGTGAAGCAGAAGAAGCTGAAACGAGGGTTTGCCACCAAGAAGGATGCTCTGGCGTGGGAGCGGGAGTTCCTTCTTCAGCAGGCGGCAGACCTGACCATGACCTTTGAAGCCTTCGTGGAGATTTATATCACGGACAAGAAGAAGCGGCTCCGGGAAAACACATGGTCTATCAAGGAGCATATCATCCGAACGAAAATCTTACCGTATTTCAAGGAAAAACGGCTCAGTGAGATAAAGCCACGGGATGTAATTGCATGGCAGAACGAGATGTTGAACTACCGGGACAAGAACGGCAAGGCCTACTCGCCGACCTACCTCAAGACGTTGCATGGACAACTCAGTGCCATTCTGAATCACGCCGTCCGGTTCTACGGGCTGAAATCAAACGCAGCAGCCACAGCCGGGTGCATGGGGTCAGAAAAGCACAAGGAGATGCTCTTCTGGACAAAGGAAGAGTACCTCAAGTTCGCAGAGGTCATGATGGACAAGCCGCAATCCTACTACGCCTTTGAAGTCCTCTACTGGTGTGGCATCCGGGAGGGCGAGCTGCTGGCTCTGACCCCGGCAGACTTCGACTTGGACAAGGGGCTGCTCTCCATCACCAAATCTTATCAAAGGCTGAAAGGCCGGGATGTGATCACCGACCCGAAAACACCCAAGAGCGTCCGGGTCATCCAGATGCCGCAGTTTCTGACGGACGAGATCAGAGACTATCTGAAATCCCTCTACAAAGTCCAGCCAGACCAGCGGATCTTTGAGGTGACCAAGAGCTACCTGCACCACGAGATGGACAGGGGAGCCAAGGCAGCCGGAGTAAAGCGGATACGAATCCACGACCTGCGGCACTCCCATGTGTCGCTGCTGATTGAGATGGGCTTCTCGGCGCTGGCAATCGCAGACCGGGTGGGGCATGAGAGCGTGGACATCACCTATAAGTACGCCCACCTCTTCCCCTCAAAGCAACAGGAGATGGCGCAGAAGCTGGACATGGAGCGAAGGGAGGGATGAAAATGGAACGAGTACTCGACCAGCAAGGCCGCTGGCGGAACAAGGTAGTAGCCTTCCGAATGTCCCCGGAAGAGGACGAGGTTCTGGAAGCCAAGGTAAAGCTCTCCGGCCTGACCAAACAGGAGTATATTATCCGCCGCCTGACCGACCGGGAGATCACCGTGGTAGGCAACCCAAGGGTCTACAAAGCCCTGCGAGACCAGATGAAGCTGATCTATCAGGAATTGCAGCGGCTGGCCGTGGATGAAGAAGTCCCGCCGGACTTACTGGAGACCCTGCAAATGGTGGCTCTGACGTTGAACGGACTTAAGGAGGAATGCGAATGACGGACAATAGAAAAACGACCGTACCGGGTGCATCTGTTGGCGCAGATGCGGTACAGTCGTCTGATAAAATTACCACCAATATTATAACAAATTCGGACAAGCAAATCAATCTGCAAGCCGCGAAAAAGTCAAACAATTTCGGGCTGAACACGGTATCAATGACCGAGCTGTACGACACGGTGTATCCACCCCGGAAGCCCATCGTGAACGACCTGCTGTACAGCGGCACCTACCTCTTTGTAGGTGCGCCCAAGGTGGGTAAGTCCTTTTTCATGGGGCAGCTTGCCTACCATGTGGCGATGGGGCTTCCGCTGTGGGAGTACGAGGTGCATCAGGGCACCGTCCTCTATCTGGCATTGGAGGACGATTATGCCCGGCTGCAGCGGCGGCTCTCCCGGATGTTCGGGGTAGAGGAGACCAGCAATCTCTACTTCGCAACGCAGGCCAAGTCCGTGAACGAGGGACTTGACCAGCAGTTGGAAGGCTTCATCCGGGAGCACCCAGATGTGCGGCTCATTATCATCGACACCCTGCAGAAGGTGCGGGAGATCGGCGGGGACCGATACAGCTATGCCAGCGACTACGAGATCGTGACCAGGCTGAAAACCTTCAGTGACAGGTACGGCATCTGCCTGCTGGTGGTCCATCACACCCGGAAGATGGAAGCTGAGGACAGCTTCGATATGATCTCCGGCACCAACGGTCTGTTGGGTGCAGCGGATGGCGCGTTCATCATGCAGAAGAAGCGGCGCACGGACAACACCGCACTACTGGACATCGTGGGGCGTGACCAGCCGGATCAGGAGCTGACATTGGAGTTTGACCGGGAACGCTGCGTGTGGGAGTTCCAAGGAGCCGAAACAGAACTTTGGAAGCTGCCGCCCGACCCGCTTCTGGAAGCGGTGGCAAAGATGCTCACCCCGGAACAGCCGGAGTGGAGCGGTGCGCCCACGGAACTGCTGGAACGTCTGCCGGGTGTGAGCATACAGGCAAACATCCTGACCCGGAAGCTGAATGTGAGTGCCGACAGGCTCTACAACGACTATGGGATTCGGTACGAAAGCAGGCGCACCCATGAGGGCAGGGTGGTTAAATTAACGCTGGAAAATTCTGGGACATGACGATTCGTGACGGTTGTGACGGTATTTTTGCTACTATGTAAAATACCGTCACAACCGACACAACCGACACGGGATGGTGATAACGATGAAAAATGTGCAGATTTCGCAGGAACTTTTCGTCGCCTTGCTGCATTATCATTTGAGCGGTGAAAATGAGTACGAAGAGGTAATTGAGCAGGGGTTGGAGCAAAAATTGGATGCGATGCTGCGGCATGAGCTGTATGCCCAGTACAAGACAGCACCCACCGAGGAACAGCGGGAGCAGGCTCGGCAGGAGTATCTGGACAGACGAGGCGTGCCAGAAAGCTTCCGCTGGTGAGTTCCTCTATTGGCAGAGGACAGGAGCGTGTCACGCTCCTGTGAATGCAATCACGCAGGAAGGTGGTGTTGGACCGGGTAGCGGTGAGGCGCAGCAAAACCTCGTCCGCAGACGGAAGCTCCCGGCAGGGCGCAAAGGCATCTTTTGATGGACGGAACGTCTGTCAAAAGTGCTTTTGCGTTACTTTCGACGAAAGTAACAAAGCCTTTGCCGTGTCCGGCACCAGTTACTTCCACAGAGAAAGGACGTGCGATTGAAAAGAACCATTTCCGCAATGCGGGGTCCCGGCTCCCTCAACCATAACCGGAGAAGTTTTACCGCTGAAAACGTAGACCCGGAGCGCAGCAGCCTGAATGTTGTGTACCGGGATGAGCCGATTCAGAAGGTGTACCACGAACTGTTTGACGAGGCAGTGAAGCGTTACAATGCCAAGCAGAAGCGCAAGGACCGCTGTATCAACGACTACTATGAGCACCTGCGGACAGGCAAGCAGGAAAAGCTCTTCCATGAGTTGATCGTCCAGATCGGCAACAAAGATGATATGGGTGTCCTGACCGAGAATGGCGTACTGGCAAAGGAACTGCTGGACGAGTATATGCAGGGCTTCCAAGAACGTAACCCGACCTTGCGGGTGTTCGGAGCGTTCCTCCACATGGATGAAGCTACGCCCCATCTGCACATCGACTTCGTGCCGTATGTGTCCGGCTGGAAAGGCAAAGGACTGGACACCAAGGTTTCCCTGAAGCAGGCTCTGAAGGCCTTGGGCTTTGCAGGCGGCTCCAAACGGGAATCCGAGCTGAACCAGTGGATCAACGCCGAGAAAGAGCAGCTTGCCAAAGTCATGGAACGGCATGGCATCGAGTGGGAGCAGAAAGGCACCCACGAAGAACACCTGTCAGTGCTGGACTTCAAGAAGCAGGAGCGCACCAAAGAGGTGGCTGCACTGGAAGCGGCCAAGCAGGAGTGTCAGGCGGATCTGGCTGAGATGAAGGAGCAGCTGGAAACGGTACAGACAGCTGTAGACGCTGCCGAGCAGCGGATGCAGAAAGTGGAGCAGACCTACCAGAAGCAGAGCCAGAAGCTGAACAAGCTGGCTCCCATCATGGATGGGCTGGAAAGTCTGTCGGCACAGTATTCCCAGCGGCCGGAGGAATGGGTGCCGGAGGCAGGCATCTTTGAAACGGCCAAGAGCTACCGGGAAAAGAAAGCCATGCCGCTGATCCAGAAGTTGGTGAAGGTACTCTTTGCCCTCCATCGGAAGTACTGGGAGGTCAAGGATGAGCGGGATAAGTATCTGCATTTCTATCAGGACGAGAAGAAAGCTACCCATTATCTAAGCCAGCGGCTGAAAGAGGTGGAGGCTGAAAACTCTCAGCTCTATGCGATGAAACGTGATTTCAGGCGAGTCTGGAACTATTTCGGTGCCGAAAAGATGCAGCAGGTCATTGGGCTTATGAGGGGGCAGGAGCAGACCGCGGATAGAAGTCAGAAGAAGAACAGGCAGAACAGCGTAGAACTGTAAGCGTAGTAGACCCCCGCCAGCGGATGTTGGCGGGGGTCTGTACATATAAGTGATATTTTACTCAAAAAGTTCCGGGGCAATATCCGTCAGAGCAAATCCGGGAATGTCTTTCTCGTCTTTGTAGGTGCCATCTTCAACCAGAAACTCGACCTTTGCAAAGTCCGCAACTGGAATCTCAGATTCACAGACATACCAGTTCAGGTAGTCATTAGCGGTTTGTTTGAGGGTTGAGGCAACGCTGCGGTCAGCGTTGTACTTGTCGCAGAAAGTGCGCCAAGGCAGATACCGCCAGATTTTACCATTGGTCTTGATGGTAATGCGGCACATGATTTTGTCGTTGGACAGGCCGGTATTTTTGGCACCAGCATGGTCATTGGCAGTCAGCCAGACGACAGGGTGATAGTTTTCATATTTGTCAACGGATTTATAACCAATTTTCTGCCCATTAAAAAAGAGTGGTTCGTCATGGAGTGTGGCGTTGTCATATTTCAGATTGGAAGGTGTCAGAAGCAATTTCCCAGTTGCAAGAATCATCCGATACTTAATGGGGTCGGTGTAGTGATACAGGTTTTCAGGCAGCTTGGTCTTTTTCACTTTCATTTGTTTCCCTCCAAAACCGTATATGCTTACTGATACGAAACACCGTCTGCGATGCAGATAGTGGACAAGATTGAAAAAAGTGTACACTATCTCGCTGAAAAATGCAATAGAAATTTTTATCGGCTTGCAATCACGGAAAAGCTGTGGTACGCTTTACTAGGATAGTATAAAGGGAAAGTATATCCTTTTTGGGAAAAACACCATGGTGTACCAATAGTAGTACATTTACTATGTTAAAATGAAAGAAAACAATGCGGAAATCCGCATTTGATGGAGGAAATAAAAATGGTAGACACCAAAAAAGAGCAGGAACGCGAAGAGCTGCACCGTGCAATCTGGGCGATTGCGGATGATCTGCGCGGCGCAGTGGACGGATGGGATTTCAAGAGCTACGTTCTCGGTACGATGTTCTACCGTTATATTTCGGAGAACATTGCCAGCTATATCAATCAGGGCGAAATTGATGCAGGCAACCCGGATTTCCGCTATGAAGATATGTCTGATGCAGAGGCAGAGCAGGCACGGGAAGGGCTGGTACAGGAAAAAGGGTTCTTCATCCTGCCCAGTGAATTGTTCTGCAATGTACGGGCAAAAGCGGCCAGCGATGAAAACCTCAACGAAACGTTGGAAACGGTGTTCCGGTACATTGAGGAATCCGCAAAGGGCAGCTCCTCCGAGGGGCAGTTTGCAGGGCTGTTTGATGATTACGATGTGAACAGCAACAAGTTGGGGGCGACCGTTGCCAAGCGCAATGAGAAGCTCGTTAAACTGCTGAACGGCGTGGCAGATATGAACCTTGGCGATGTGAAAGAGCATGACATTGATGCCTTTGGCGATGCCTATGAATACCTGATGACCATGTACGCCAGCAATGCGGGCAAGTCCGGCGGCGAGTTCTTTACGCCTGCCGATGTTTCGGAGCTGCTGACCCGGCTGGGTACGGTAGGCAAGAAGGAAATCAACAAGGTCTATGATCCTGCTTGCGGTTCCGGTTCGCTGCTGCTGAGGGCAGAAAAGGTGCTGGGACGGGATGCCGTGCGCAACGGCTTCTTTGGACAGGAAATCAACATCACAACGTATAACCTGTGCCGCATCAATATGTTCCTGCACGACATTGAATTTGACAAATTCGACATTGCCTGTGAGGATACGCTGACCAATCCGCAGCACTGGGATGATGAACCTTTTGAGCTGATCGTATCGAATCCGCCGTACTCCATCAAGTGGGCCGGTGACGAGAATCCGCTGCTCATCAATGACCCGCGTTTTGCTCCGGCTGGTGTGCTGGCTCCGAAGAGCAAGGCAGACTTGGCCTTTATTATGCACTCGCTGGCATGGCTGGCTTCCAACGGTACGGCGGCAATCGTCTGTTTTCCCGGCATCATGTACCGTGGCGGCGCAGAGCAGAAGATCCGCAAATATCTGGTGGACAACAACTTCATTGACTGCATCATCCAGTTGCCGAGCAACCTGTTCTTTGGTACCAGTATTGCCACCTGCATCATGGTGCTGAAAAAGGGCAAAACGGACAATAAAGTGCTGTTCATTGACGCTTCTTCCGAGTGTGTCAAGGTGACGAACAACAACAAGCTCACGCCGGAAAACATCAATAAGATCGTGGACACCTTTGCACAGCGGGCAGAAGAAGCGCACTTCTCCCATCTGGCGGAGTATTCCGAGGTGCAGGAAAATGACTACAATCTGTCCGTTTCCACTTATGTGGAAGCCAAGGACACCCGCGAGAAGATCGACATTGTGAAGCTGAACGCTGAAATTGCGCAAATCGTAGCACGAGAAAACGAACTGCGGGCCGCCATTGACCAGATCGTAGCAGAAATCGAGGGCTGAGATGGAAAACGAAAAGAAAGATTCTGCATTGGTACGTTCTTCTGCGGCGGAATACCTGACCTTTGTTGCCTCTACAGGCGAGGACAAGGACAGCATTGAGATGCGCTACGAGGATGAAAACATCTGGCTGACGCAAAAGATGATGGCGACCCTTTACGATGTGGGGCTTCCGACCATCAATGAGCATATCAAAAAGATTTATGCTGACCATGAGCAGGACGAGGCGGCAACTATTCGGAAATTCCGAATAGTTCAAAATGAGGGTGACCGACAGGTTACTCGCAGCGTGAACCACTATAATCTGCAAATGATTATTGCGGTCGGCTTCAAGGTGAACAACCAGCGGGCGGTGCGGTTCCGTGTCTGGGCGAACCAGATCGTGGAGCAGTACACCATCAAGGGATGGGCAATGGACGAGGAACGCCTGAAAAACGGCGGCACAGTCCTGACCAAGAAATACTTTGAAGAGCAGTTGGAGCGCATCCGGGAGATTCGCATTTCGGAGCGCAACTTTTACCAGAAACTTACCGACATTTACGCTACTTCGCTGGATTATGACCGCAATGCACTGACCACAAAAGAGTTCTTTGCAAAGGTGCAGAATAAGATGCACTATGCTGTGCACCGCCATACGGCGGCAGAGCTGATCTATGAGAGGGCTGATGCCGAAAAGCCGCACATGGGACTCCACACATGGAAGGACGCTCCCAACGGCAAAATCAAAAAGAGCGATGTTTCGGTGGCGAAAAACTACCTGACCGAAGATGAAATGAAGTCCATGGAGCTGATCGTTTCGGCATACCTTGACCTTGCAGAGAACCGTGCCCGCCGTCATATCCCCATGACCATGGAGGACTGGGCCAAGCGGCTGGACATCTATTTGCAGGCAGATGATCTGGAAGTGCTGAAGGACGCAGGCAAAATCTCGGCGCAGCTTGCAAAGATGCACGCCGAAACGGAGTTTGAAAAGTACCGTGTGGTGCAAGATCGGCTGTACCAGAGCGATTTTGACAGGTATTTGGAGGAAAACCTAGAGTAAAAATGAGCCTTGAGATTTGGAGTTTCGTAGTGGATGTGCTCTCATTGATTGCAACAGTTGTATTGACAGTTGCAATCTATTGGCTACAGCGCTCGCATGAAAAAGAACGTGAGCAAATGGAAGTGGAGGCGCAGAAAAAAGCTGTTGCTGAAGCGGCAAGAGTTTTTCTGATTGATAATGAAGATGAAATAGAATACTTGCCGTTGTCAGCGATTGCAAAAAGCCTGAATCTCAAAAGAAAGCATCATAGAGCGATAACGACTAAGTTTTTAAGATGTAGTGAGGAAGTCCAAAAGGAAATTCTGAAGCAAGCCAATTTTCAGCTAATAGAGGTTTCTAAAAAACAGGTGAGTGCTGCATTAAAACGACTAAAAGATGATATTAAGGCGTGCGGTTTTGGACGAGATACTTTATATGATGGGGCTAAATACTTTCATCGAGCGATGGAGTGTTATTCGGATGAAAAAATTGAAACCGTAACCCCGTACATATTTGAGGACATAAGGCGAACACACTTTTATCAAGGTGATTCACTCCGATTATTAAAAGACACGAACTATAACGGAACGCTATACGGATATATGTATGATTACCTTCACTCCGCAGATTTGGGAAAATCTAAATGTCTACTGCAGCCACCAATTGATATGGTTTGGTCGCAATGCAAATTAGCTGGATGCCCGGAAGAAATAATGACATTCTGGACGATGCGAATCGTTATTGACTGTTGCCGGGTATTTGCTAAATCAGAAGAAGATTTTATTTTCGATGAAGATTTGATTGAAACACAGGAAGATATGTACTATTATGCGGTGATGGCACTGTACAGTACCTATATTGCAAAGAAAGTAGAGGGTGCGAATGAGTAAACTGGATGAACTGCTCCGGGAGCTTTGCCCGAATGGTGTGGAATATAAGAAGCTGGGTGAAATCGCAACAGTTTTGAGAGGTGCATCACCGCGGCCAATAAAAAAGTATATTACAAATGATTCTGATGGGGTGAATTGGATAAAAATAGGTGATGTTCCTGTCGGAAGTAAGTATATAACACAGTCCAAAGAAAAAATCACAAAAGAAGGTGCAGAAAAGTCAAGATATGTTCGGAAAGGGGATTTTATATTATCCAATTCTATGAGCTTTGGTAGACCTTATATTTTGGCGATTGATGGCTGCATACACGATGGTTGGCTTTCAATATCGAATTTTAAGGATGTTTTCCTTTCGGATTACTTATATTATCTCTTGAGTTCATCTGCGATACAGCAGGAAATGAAAAAACGAGCATCCTTTGGAGGCGCTGTCCAAAATCTAAATGCAGATATTGTAAAAGCACTTGTTCTTCCTGTTCCACCGATTGAAATTCAACGTGAAATTGTTCGCATTTTGGACAATTTTACAAATCTTACAGCGGAGCTTACAGCAGAGCTTACAGCAGAGCTTACAGCCAGAGGCATACAGTATAGTTACTATAGAAATAAGCTGCTGACATTTCACTCTGACACAAAAATCGTGCAACTGGCAGATATAGCGGATATTGGAACTGGAAGCAGTAATACGAACGAGGCAGTGGAAGATGGAAAATATCCGTTTTTTGTTCGCTCTCAGGAGCCGTTGCGAAAGAATGATTATGAGTATGATGAAACAGCCATTATAACGGCGGGTGATGGTGTGGGCGTCGGAAAGGTATATCATTATATTGAAGGAAAATATGCGCTGCATCAGCGGGCATACCGCATTCACATCAACACACCGGAAGTTGTGCCTAAATATTATTTCCATTACATGAAAGCAAAATTTTTGCCATACATTCAGAAAACGATGTTCCAAAGTTCCGTTGCATCTATTCGTAGGCCTATGCTGAATGCTTTTCCTGTGCCTGTTCCTCCCCTCAATGTCCAAAACCGCATTGTAAATGTACTGGACAACTTTGAGAAGATTTGCTCCGACCTCAATATTGGCTTACCTGCTGAAATTGAAGCCCGGCAGAAGCAGTACGAGTATTACCGTGATAAACTCTTGACATTTGTAGAAAATGGCAACACAATTTTGAGCAGAGCAGAGCAGAGCAGAGCAGAGCAGAGCAGAGCAGAGCAGAGCAGAGCAGAGCAGAGCAGAGCAGAGCAGAGCAGAGCAGAGCAGAGCAGAGCACTGATTAAGCTCTTGCAGTATGTGTTTGGCTATGCGGTTGTTTCTCTGCAAGATGTAGTAAAGAACAGCTGCTCTGGCGGAACACCGAAAAAAGGCGTATCAGAATATTACGAGGACGGGAATATTCCTTGGCTGAGGACGCAGGAAGTGGTATTCCGGGATATTTGCAAGACGGAGTGCTTCATTACGGAGAGTGCAGTAAAAAATTCTGCGGCAAAGTGGATTCCAGCGAACTGCGTAATAGTTGCAATTTCGGGCGCGACTGCTGGAAGATGTGCAATCAATAAAATTCCGCTGACAACAAACCAGCATTGTTTGAATCTTGAAGTTGACCCGGAAATGGCATTGTACAGATATGTGTATTACTGCATCTGTGCAAAGCAGGAAGAACTTCTTGCGAAAAAGGAGGGCGCACGTGGAGATTTGAACTCAACAAGAATTTTAAGTTTGCAAATTGATCTCCCATCGATTGAAGAACAGAAACGGATTGTTTCTATCCTTGACCGTTTTGATTCTATCTGCAATGATTTGACCAGCGGCCTGCCAGCAGAGATTGAAGCAAGACAAAAACAGTATGAGTATTATCGGGATAAACTGTTGAGCTTTAAGGAGAGATTATGAAAATTAGAGATTTTGAATTAAAAGACCAAACGGTTTTGGAAATTGGAAAATTCGCGATTTTATGGAACTGGTTTGAAAAAGAATTTTGCCATAATGAATGTAATTATAAAGAACTTAAAAAGGTTGCCCCGTATGTGAAAATTGATCTTCAGAGTCAAAAAGATTTGGCAGAAGTATTTGAGCAAAGAAGGTTCTTGTTTGAACAGATGATTGAAGAATATGTAAGGACAGCATTATATCCGGATAACGCTAAAAGACCGAAAACAGAGCCGGAAGAGAGAAAAGCGATGGAAGGTTTTTTAGCTCAAAAAGAAGAGTATATAGTTCTTGGTTGCCTAATGTCAATTTACAGAATTCGTTGTAATATGATGCACGGCTTGAAAATTGTTGAGCAGTTGGACGATCAATATGAACTTTTTAAGGCGGTAAATGGAGTTCTTGAAAGTATAAGGTGATAGAAATGTCCTTTTTCAATATCGTTGCGGCTACCAATGAAGATACCGTTGTTGCCACCTATGAACCCTCCAAGGTGCGCTCTGACAGCTACCAGAGTGAGGCGGAGTTGGAAAAAGAGTTCATCCGGCTGCTGTGTGAGCAGGGCTACACCTATCTGCCGCTGCATACCGAGGATGAACTGATTACCAACCTCCGCAGTCAGTTGGAAGAGCTGAACCACTACCAGTTTTCCGATACGGAGTGGCGGCAGTTTTTCAGTGATGTAATTGCCAACCCCAACGAGCACATTCCCGAAAAGACCCGGAAGATTCAGGAAGACAATGTGCAGGTATTGCACCGGGATGATGGCAGCTCCAAAAATATCACACTGATCGACAAAAAGAACATCCATAACAACCGCCTGCAGGTCATCAACCAGTATGAGGTAAAACAAGCAGACGGCGCACGGCATGATAACCGCTATGATGTGACGATTCTGGTCAACGGCTTTCCGCTGGTTCATGTGGAGCTGAAGCGGCGCGGGGTGGCCATCCGGGAGGCATTCAACCAAATCAACCGCTACCAGCGGGATTCGTTCTGGGCGGGCTGTGGTTTGTACGAGTATGTGCAGATTTTCGTGATCTCTAACGGCACAAATACCAAGTACTACTCCAACAGCACCCGCTACAATGCCATCAAGGATGCCAAACACGGCAAGACGAAAAAGGAAAAGACCAGCAACAGCTTTGAATTTACCTCCTACTGGGCTGATGCGAACAACCGCGTGCTAACGGATCTGATCGACTTTACCCGGACATTCTTTGCAAAGCACACGATCCTGAGCGTGCTGACCCGGTACTGCATCTTTACCTCAGAAAAGATGCTGATGGTGATGCGCCCATACCAGATTATGGCAACCGAGCGGATATTGAACCGCATCGAGATCGCCAACAACTACAAAAAGTATGGCAGCATCGAGGGCGGCGGCTACATCTGGCACACCACTGGCTCCGGCAAGACGCTGACCTCCTTCAAAACGGCACGGCTGGCATCGCAGCTGCCATACATCGACAAGGTGCTGTTTGTGGTAGACCGCAAGGACTTGGACTACCAGACTATGAAGGAGTATGACCGTTTTGAAAAGGGCGCGGCAAACTCCAACACCAGTACCACGATTCTGAAACGCCAGTTGGAAAACCCGGAAGCGCATATCATCATTACCACCATCCAGAAACTGGCGACCTTCATCAAGAAAAATCCGGGGCATGAGGTCTACCAGAAGCACGTTGTGATTATCTTTGACGAGTGCCACCGCAGCCAGTTCGGTGATATGCACAAGGCCATTGTTCACAATTTCAAAAAGTACCACCTGTTCGGCTTTACAGGAACGCCGATTTTTGCAGTCAACGCAGGAAGCTCCACTGATCCACGCTATTTCACCACGGCGCAGACGTTCGGCGACCAACTGCACACCTACACTATCGTGGATGCCATCAACGACAAGAATGTGCTGCCGTTCCGGGTGGACTACATCAAGACGATGGACACAGAGCCAGACATGGACGATAAACAGGTTTGGGATATCGACCGGGAAAAGGCGTTCATGTCACCCAAGCGCATTTCTCTGGTGACCAAGTACATCCTTGACCACTTTGACCAGAAAACCTATCGGGGAGACAAATCGTATGAGTTTAATCTGCTGACGAACGTGGCAGAGGTGGCCTCTGCCCAGCGTGGTGCAGTGGAGGAAATCAAGCAAAAACAGCGCGTCAGCGGTTTTAATTCGATTTTCTGTGTGGCATCTGTGCCGATGGCAAAGCTGTATTATCAGGAGTTCAAAAAGCAGATGGCGGCAGACCCAACCAAGCGGCTGCGCATTGCTACCATTTACAGCTATGGAGCCAATGAAGCGGAAACGGATGGCATTCTGGACGAGGAAAACCCGGAAGATACCTCCAACCTCGACCAGAGCAGCCGGGATTTTCTGGACGCCGCCATTCAGGATTACAATGAGATGTTCCATACGAACTACTCCACCGATGGCGAACGGTTTCAGAATTACTATAAAGATGTATCGCTTCGCATGAAGAACAAGGAACTTGACCTGCTGATCGTGGTCAATATGTTCCTGACGGGCTTCGATGCTACTACGCTGAACACCCTTTGGGTGGACAAAAACCTGAAGATGCATGGTCTGATTCAGGCGTTCAGCCGGACGAACCGTATCTTGAACAGCATCAAGACCTTTGGCAATATCGTCTGCTTCCGCAACCTGCAAAAGCGGGTGGATGCGGCAATTTCGCTGTTTGGAGATAAAAATGCGGGCGGCATCGTTCTGCTGCGCAAATACGCGGACTATTACCACGGTTATACGGACGAGCAGGGAAAATACCATCAGGGCTATACGGACATGATCGATGACCTGACGCAAAAATTCCCGCTGACAGAGCCGCAGATCGTCGGAGAGCAGAACCAGAAGGACTTTATCGTGCTGTTTGGTGCACTGCTGCGGATGCGGAACCTGCTGTCCTCCTTTGATGACTTCAAGGGCAACGAACTGATCTCGGAGCGGGATTTACAGGACTACTTAGGCCGCTATCAGGACTTGCGAGATGAATGGCGCAATAAGAAGCACGATGAAACCAAAGAGGATATCACGGATGATGTGGTGTTCGAGGTGGAGCTGATTCGGCAGGTCGAAATCAATATTGACTACATTCTGATGCTGGTCAAAAAGTACCATGATACTCATTGTGACGATAAAGAAGTGCTCATCACGATTCGCAAGGCGATTGATGCCAGCCCGGAACTGCGCAGCAAAAAGCAGTTGATTGAAACCTTTATTGCAGGGGTCAACGATGTGGATGACGTGATGACAGAGTGGAACACCTTTGTGTCCGAACAGCGGGAGAAAGAACTTGCAAAAATCATCCAAGAGGAAAAGCTGAAGGAGCCGGAGACACGCAAATATCTGGCCAATGCGTTCTGTGACGGTGAGATCAAGACCGTGGGCACTGACATTGATAAGCTGATGCCGCCTGTTTCCCGCTTTGGCGGCGGTGGCCGTGCACAGAAAAAACAGGGTGTGATTGATAAGCTGAAGAGCTTCTTTGATAAGTTCTTTGGGATTGGCGGAAATTTATCCGTTTGATAAAAAGGAGGTAGGGGAAAAGATATGTATATTGATAAATTGGAGTACAAAAATGTGGGTCCTATTAACGAGATGGTTTTAAACACAAGAAAAAGTAAAAATGGAACGCCGGTGCCATTAGTGCTGGTGGGAAAGAATGGAAGCGGGAAGTCTATTTTTCTGTCTAATATTGTTGATTCTTTCTACGAAATTGCGGATAAGGTATATGACAACGCAACGGAAAATAGCGAGGGAGGACATCAGTACTATAAGGAAATATCACCGGAGCAAATTCAAATTGGAAAGAATTATATGGTTTCGCATATTTGTATGAGCCAAGGAGACAGCAGGATAGAATATGTGTTTAAATCTGGTGAATATGCATTCGAAGAATTCAGAAAAGTGAGCGAAATTGACATAAATCTGAATTGGAATAGTGAAGTGAATTATAAAAATGTTGTTGGAGATAACAAAAAAATAAACGATGCGTTCGAAAAAAATATTGTTTGTTTTTTCGGTCCAGAGCGCTATGCGAAACCTTCGTGGATGGGAAAACTTTACTATCCCAAAAAAGAAATGGACACATATAGTGTTCGGTCAAGATATGCAAGAAAACTCAACAATCCAATAACGGCAATGAATCTTCCTGAGATGACATTGCAATGGCTTTTTGATGTAATTGCGGATTCACGAGCCGACCTAGAAAGAAACAAAACTAATGGATATACAATTGTCTTTCCATCGACAAACGATATAAATTTGCTTTCGATATCTCGAAAGAATGCTGAAGAAGTTATGTCTGCAATTTTAGGCGAAAAAATCGTTTTTAGAATGGGAAATAGATCAGAGGGAAAACATAGACTTTCAATTTTAAGAGAAAACGATAGAACGCTTTTAGTTCCTTCGTTGGGAGCACTTTCGACGGGACAGATGGCGTTGTTTAATATGTTTTCTACAATTATTAGATATGCAGACACAGATGATATAAACTTAAGCCATAAGTTGAACGACATAGAAGGAATTGTAATTATAGACGAGATTGAACTTCATTTGCATTCGAAGCTGCAAAGAGAAGTTTTGCCAGAACTAATTGCATTGTTCCCCAGAATTCAATTTATTATAACATCTCATTCACCATTATTCTTGCTTGGCATGAAAGAGAAATTCACGGACGATGGATTTGATATAATAGAAATGCCATCAGGGAAAAAAGTATCTACTGAAGAATTTTCAGAATTTGAAAATGCGTACCATTACTATACAGAAACTGAAAAATTTCAAGAGACTCTGAAAAAGATGATTGACGCAAAGCACGAAAAGCCGCTAATTATAACTGAGGGCTCAACAGACTGGAAACATATGAAAGCGGCATATAATGAACTAATACATGATTCTAGATGCAAAGAGTGGCTATCAGAGCTGGATTTTGAATTTTTGGAATATGAGCCCGAAAATGGAAAGACGGAGGGCGATATTAAACTTAAAATGGGAGGATCACAGCTAAAAACGATGTGTGAGCAGTATAGTATGATTACTTCCTATTAGGAACACTGTAAATACAAGGCTTTTCGGAGTCTACAAACCAGAAAAAATAATATTTGATCTATCACATTACGCAAAAAGCCGTCCGGCATGAAAAACGGGCGGTTTTTTTGCGTGGATAGACGGAAAGGAGGCACAAAAATAACTACAAAATTTTAGCGTTCAAATTTGTGCAACTTTAACGAAAAGGAGGATCGTAAATGGCCGATGAAAAATTGAATACTGGCCCTGCGGAGAATATTTCCCCGGAGGCCGCCGAGCCTATCACCACACCCGAACAGGCCGCAGCGTCTGAGCCCCGGCAGGAACAGACCGGGCCTGCCATACCTGAGCCCGGCGATGTGGTTGTGTCCTTTGACAAAATCAATGAGCTTATGGCGGAAAAGAGGCAGAACGCCCGCGCCGAAGTCGAAAAGGCGGAAACTCCAGAAATACCGGAGGCAGCAGCCCCCGGAGGAACACCGCAGCCCGCCAATACGGAGGAGCCGAAAAAGCCGCGCCGTGGCCGTCCGCCGAAAGCGGAAAAGGCCGCGACTGAAAATCAGAAAGCGGAGAAATCGGCTGGGGCCCGCAAGGGCCGCCCACCCAAGGCGGATAAGGCGGCCCCTGACAAGCCCAAGCCGTCCAAACGAGACAAAGTGTCCCGAAGTGACGGAAAGGCCCCGGATGCCAAGGAGCCCATTAAGCCTGCACAGGATACGGCACCGAAGGAAACTGCTGCTGCGGAACAGACGGCTCCCGAGCCGACCACACCGCCCCGCCCGGTTGAGGAAGGCAAGCTGGTTTATCTGAAACTTTCCGAGGTTCATCCGTTTCACACATTCCGTCCGCACCCCTTTAAGGTACGGGACGATGCGAAGATGCAGGAAATCGTTGCTTCTATCCGCGTAAACGGTGTAATGGTTCCCGGTCTTGCCCGCCCGGAGAAAGATGGAAACGGCTATGAAATTGTAGCAGGCCATCGCCGTACCCACGGCAGTGAACTGGCGGGGCTGGAGGAAATGCCCTTTATCGTCCGTGAAATGACCGACCACGAAGCGGTACAGGCCATGAAGGACAGCAACAAGCAGCGTGACGGGATGCTCCCCAGCGAATTGGCCGCGCTGCTGGAACTCGAGGTTGAGGACATCAAGCATCAGGGCGGGCGGCTGAAAGGTGTTGCGGAAGGCGATGTCGGGAAACGCTCGGTTGAGATTGTAGGCGAGGCGCATGAAATGAACTATAAAAAGGTCATGCGCTACTTGCGGCTCAACTCCCTTGTGTCGGAGCTTCTGGATAAGGTAGACGATAAAAAGATGGGCTTCATGCCTGCCGTGGAGCTTTCCTACATCAAACCGAAAAATCAGAGGCTTATTGCTGTTTCCATTGACGGGGAGCAGGCTTCGCCCTCGCTGGCCCAGGCTAAACGGCTCCGGGAGCTGGATAAGGAAGGCAAGCTTAACGGCGATGTCATTGACGGTATCTTATCAGAACAGAAAAAGGAGGATCGAGGCGTGATTATTTCTACTGCGGAACTGGAAAAGTATTTTGGCAAGGAGGTCACTCCCGCCAAAATGAAAGAACAGATTATGTCCCTGCTGGATGACTGGAAAGAAAAACAGCCGCCGGAGCTGGCAAAAGCCCCGAAAAAGCAGGAACTTGACAAGTAACAACTTCGAGACACTTTGTCCCGAGGGCCCCGCCCTCGCGCAGAGGCTCTGGTGGTATATATCCCCCGTCGCCGCCTGTTTTTTAGTACAGCCGGGAGTGGGCCGTCAAGGGTGCAGCGCACCGCCGTTTTCGGCGGCTCGCCCTTGACGGTCTGCCCCGGCTGTGCTATTTCCCCGGCAAGCGGCGGGGGTATATCCTCCAGAGCCGCCCCCTTTCCCAAGACTGGGAAAGGGCGTGGGGTTTGGGTTGAACTTTCTTATTAAAATATCGGAGGTATGAACGATGAAACGACCCCTTGCTTATATCACCGCTGCATGGCTCGGCGGCGATAGTGAAAACGCAGAACTGGCGGCGCAGTATTGCCGCACCGTGTATGAGGCAGGCTTTTCTCCTATTTGTCCGCCTTTGTACTTGCCCCTGTTTCTCAACGATGCTGTTCCCGAGGAGCATAAAAGCGGCATCGACATGAGCCGTGACCTGCTCCGCCGTTCGCATGTGCTGGTTGTCTGCGGGCACAGTATGACCGAAGCCATGAAAAATGATATTGCCGTGGCCCAGCGGCTGGGAATTACGGCAACAACCCTTGAGGGCATCCTGACCGTCAAGGGACAGGGCCGCCGCTAATGGCAACCCTGTTTGAAGCCTACGTTACCAACGCCGGAAAGTACAGCGAGGGCCAGCTTGTGGGTGAAACACTGAAATTTCCCACAACCGCCCAGGAGGTGGAGGCTCTCTTGAAACGGATCGGCGTGGATGGCGTCCGCTATCAGGAAATTTTTATTACCTCTTTCGATGGGGATGTGCTGGGGCTCTATGACCATTTGAGCGAGTATGAAAATCTGGACGAGCTTAATCATCTGGCCTGCCTGCTTTCCGAGCTTACCTCATCGGAGCTGGAAACACTGGAGGCCGTCCTCGACAGCGGCGATCACTGTTCTTCGGTGCGGGACATCATCAATCTGACACAAAATCTGGACTGTTACGGCTTTTACCCCGGCGTATCCGATGAGGAAACGCTGGGGCGTATTTATGTGGACGATCTGGAAATGTTGGATGTGCCGGATCAGGTAAAACCGTATTTCGATTATGAGGCGTATGGCCGGGATGCCTGCATCCACGAAAACGGTCATTTTGCCCCGGACGGCTATGTTGTCAAAGAAAGCGATCATTTCGTGGAAGTGTATCATGGCTTGCAGGATATTCCCAAGGAGCATAAGGTGTTCTCTTTCCCGAAGCTCTCTATCCGGGCGCAAATGGCCGCTTATCAGGAAATCATAGACGGTTCTTCTTTGGAGGGCTACCGTCAAATGCAGAAAAAAGACCGTGGGGATCGGTGATGGCACTTCGAGACAAATTGTCCCAAGGAAGGAGGCGGTGTAACTGATTGATGAAGATATTTCCCGGCGCACGATAGCCATATCCGTAAAAACAACCAAGCTGACGGCGCGGGGACTGGCGTATGTGCTGGGCATGGTGGGCCGGAAGATCCGCAAGGCATACCGTGGGCGGCAAGTACCGCATGGAAAACAAAGTGTGCGAAAGCTCATGGCCCACGGTACAGCCACCAACAGCATTGAGCTATCCGGGGATGCCAAGTCCTTTGACCGCGTGGCCCGGAAATGGAATGTAGACTATGCGTTCTATAAAACCGGGCCGGACAAATACCTGCTGTTTTTCAAGGCTGGACAGGCAGACGCAATGACCGCCTGCTTTTCTGAGTATTCCCGGAAAGTGTTAAGCAAAGCAAAATCGAACCGTGTTCCCATCCGGGAACAACTGCAACAGGCGGCAGATCAGCTTTCCAAAGAAAAGCCGAAGCAGAAAGAACGTGCAAAGGAGGTGGCCCATGAGGACAGATAAGATCAGAAAATATCTCATTCCGAACATTCCCTATCTGTTCATCCTGTGGGCGTTCCTCAAGCTGGGAACGGCCTACCGGCTGGCAGCGGGTAACGATTTTGCACATAAGCTCATCGGGCTGGGCCAGACGATTGGCCCGGCCTTTGCTGACTTTGCACCCGGTCTTGCCCCGCTGGATTGGCTTGTTGGTATTGTAGGCGCAGTTGGTTTCCGGCTGCTGATCTATTTCAAAAGCAAGAACGCTAAGAAGTTTCGGCGGGATGCAGAATACGGCAGCGCCCGGTGGGGAACGGAAAAAGACATCAAACCATTTGTTGATCCAAGGTTTGAAAACAACGTGATTTTGACCGGGACGGAGTTTCTCACGATGAACACCCGCCCTAAAATTCCCGCAAATGCCAGAAACCTGAATTGCTGTATTATCGGCTCATCCGGCTCCGGCAAAACCCGCTTTTGGCTCACGCCCCAGCTTTTACAGGCTCATTCCTCTTATGTGGTGGTCGATCCCAAAGGCGGTGTGCTGGGACAGGTCGGAGCTTTCCTGCAAAAACGCGGGTACAAAATCAAGGTATTCAACAGCATAGATTTTTCAAAATCCATGCACTATAACCCGCTGGCGTATATCCGCAACGAGGCTGATATTCTGAAATTCGTGGATGCCCTGATTTCCAACACAAAGGGCGAAGGCAAGGAAGGCGATCCATTCTGGACGAAATCGGAAACGCTTTTATACTGCGCCCTGATTGCCTACATCATTTTCGAGGGGCCTGCTGAGGATCGGAACATGAATACCCTTGTGGATATGATTTCCGGCATGGAGGTCAAGGAGGATGACGAGGACTTTATGAACGCGGTGGACTATATGTTTGCCGGGCTTGAAAAGCGCAAGCCGGATTGCTTTGCGGTCAAACAGTATAAAAAGTACAAATTGGCCAGCGGTGTTGTATGCTCTAAAAGACTTCTTAATCAAGCGGTTGGGAAGTCTCTTAGAACACACAACCTAAAACCGAAGAAAGGAGCGCAAGTTATGAGAAAAAACGAGAAAATCACAGCTCTGTACGAACGACTGAGCCGTGATGACTTTGGCAAAGATGATGACCAACAGCGTGAGAGCAATTCCATTTCCAATCAAAAGGCTATGTTGGAGGAGTTCGCCGCACGGCAGGGCTTTACGAACATTGTCCATTTCACGGACGATGGCATTAGTGGTACTTGCTTTGACCGTCCCGGATTTTTGGCAATGATGAAAGAGGTTGAAGCCGGGAATGTGGAGTATCTGTGCATCAAGGACATGAGTCGCATGGGTCGTGACTATCTGAAAGTCGGTCAGATTATGGAAATCCTGCGTCAGCGTGGCGTTCGCCTTATCGCCATCAATGACGGCGTGGACAGTGCCAGAGGGGACGATGATTTTACCCCTTTCCGCAACATTATGAACGAGTATTACGCCAGAGACACCAGCCGTAAAATCCGTTCCACCTTCCAGTCCAAAGGCAAGTCCGGCAAGCACCTCACAGGCACAGTCATTTACGGCTATCTCTGGAACGAAGCCAGAGACCAATGGTTGGTTGACCCCGAAGCCGCAGAGGTGGTCAAGCGTATCTTTGCCATGACGATTGAGGGCTACGGTCCGTATCAGATCGCCAGCAAGCTGAAAGAAGAAAAAATTCTCATTCCGTCCGCTTACCTTGCCCAGCACGGCGAGGGCGTGAACAAGAATAAGACTTTCAAAGATGTGTACGGCTGGGGTTCTTCCACCATCTGCAACATTCTTGAAAAGCGTGAATATCTGGGACACACCATCAATTTCAAGACCCGAAAGCACTTCAAGGACAAGAAAAGCCATTATGTCCCGGAGGACGAATGGACGATTTTTGAGAATACGCACGAAGCCATTATTGACCAGCAGACCTTTGACCTTGTGCAGAAAATCCGTGGGAATGTCAGACGCTACCCGGACGGCTGGGGCGAAGCAGCTCCCCTCACAGGCTTGCTTTATTGTGCCGATTGCGGCGGCAAGATGTATGTCCACCGTACCAACAACGGCAAGCGTATTTCTCAATATACCTGTTCCCAATACAGCAAAGTCCCAGTTGGAAAGCTCTGCACGACACAGCACCGTATCAATGAAGATGTGGTACTGTCCCTTGTTTCCGAAATGCTCAAAGCTATTGCCGAATATGCCAAGCATGACAGAGCCGAGTTTGTCCGTGTGGTGCAGGAAGCACAGTCCAGCCAGCAGACGGCAGAGGTCAGGAAACAGCGGACACGCCTTGCCACAGCAAAGCAGAGAGTTTCCGAGCTGGAAGTCCTGCTCTGCAAAATCTATGAGGACAACATTTTAGGCAAGCTGTCCGACAGCAGATACGCCACTCTGGACGCTCAATACGAAAAGGAACAGTCCGAGCTTACCGCTGAAATCTCTGTTCTGGAAAAGGCTGTCAAGAGCTATGAGAAGCACGAAAAGGACGCTGACCGTTTTATCGCTCTGATTGGTAAGTATGAGAACTTCGACAAGCTGACCATTGCCATGCTCAACGAGTTTATCGAGAAAATTCTTGTGCATGAGCGTGACCGCAAAGGAAGTATACAGACCACACAGGAGGTTGAGATTTACTTCAATTTTGTTGGGCGATTCGTTCCCCCGGCGTTTGGAGAAGCGGAGCTTACCCCGGAGGAATTAGAGGAAATCCGCAAGCGTGAGGAACGCAAGGACAGGCTTCATCAGAACTACTTGAAGCGGAAAGCCAGCGGAGCGCAGAAGCGATACGAGGACAAAATCAAGGGGAGAAAAAAGGCAGAAATCGAAGCCAAGAAAGCCGCTATTCGTGCGGAGGATATTGCAAAGGGAGTGTTCGTCCCTGTCAGCAGTTTACCGCAGAGAGAGCCGATGAAAGGAGTACAAACAGCATGAATATCACTTATACACAGAACGGCGATTATCTTATCCCGAACATCGTTATCCGCAAGACCAAGCCCCTCGGACACTACGGCAGACTTCGCAAGGCGTATCTGGAAATGCACCGTCCGATACTGTTCAATGAGCTGGTGCTATCCGACAAGCTCTTTGAGCATTGCGCCGAGATTGACGAAGCGGCACGAAACCGCATGGAGCTGATCGTGCGGTCACTGGCAGAGCAAAACGGCGTGACCGAGCAACTAAAAGCCAAAAACCAAATGGAATGGGTGCGGCAGATGAACGCTTGCAAGGCACAGGCAGAGGAGATTGTGAAAGCGGAATTGATTTATGATTGAGCGAGGAAGTCCGGGCAGAAAACTGTTCGGACTTTTCTCATGTAGTCCAAAGTTGCGGTAGAATTGTTCACGAGTTTTATGGTACAATTTATGCGAATAAAGAAAACGGAAAATTAGAATCTAACAAGAGAATGTGGTTGTATGAAAAAATCCATATTAGTATTTTGGGCAATCGTGTGTCTGTTACCTATTCAAAGGAGGTTTAAGAATTTCAAATGAAACATATAAGAAATATATTGCTGTTGATTACGATTATTTTTGCTTTTGTTATGCAAGCTGAAGTATATCAAAATATGCTCTGGAACTTTAATGGTGCTTATTATTTATCGTCCAGATACACAACTACTAATGACGATATGGATTCATTTTTAGCCAATGCAGAAGATACAGCTGAGAAGCATGGTGTTCATATTTTTTCGACTTTTAATCAGAGAGTTTCTAATTATCAGACAAGACTTTATATTTATGGTGATGATACCGTTGTTCGGGATAGTCTTAAAAGCACAATGGATATTGAGGAAAAAACATATACGGCTTTGATAGGTGGAATCACCGTAATAGAATTTGAAGATTTTAGAGAAGCAAAAAACACAGGCAATGGACAGGAAATAATGGTCAGCTATATCGGTGATGATGATGACATTATTGCCACATATCAAGATTTGGCAAAAGAATATTCTATATCGCAGCCAGAGTTTTGGCAATCAACCGAAACTGATATGATGTTCATTGTTTGGGGCCTGGTTGCCATATTGATGATTGTACTTAATATGATTGAGGTGATACGCAGGCAAAAGGAAGTAGTTGTACGAGCTTCTCTGGGCGAAAATGCTGCTGTGATTGCTCTAAAAGCTGTAGTGGCTGATATGATTTCATATGCTGCATTATTCGTCTTAGCAAAGTTGCTTGTTTCTCAATTTATATCGGGAGCGTATGAAGATCATCTCATTTTGGCAGTGTATTGTGCCGGAGCAGTTCTTTCCGTAATTCCTTATGCTGCTTTTGTCCGCTTTGATGTAAAAAAAGCCTTTGCCAATGCTTCAGATAAAAAAGGTATGTTTTATCTTCTGAACGGTCTTAAAGTATTTGCTACTGCTATGACAATTTTTACAATAACTACAAATCTCAGTAGCATTCAAGGTAATTTACTTACAAACACTACTCTTTTAGAAAATCATTATAATGATTATTATTTTGGAGTTATGCAGATTGAACCTCCTTTTGAAGAAAATGAGGAGGAATCCAAAGAGAGCAAATTTTGGAATGACCTTTACGAAAATGAATACAACACGATAAATCCGGTGGTCTGCATAGGCAGCCGGATAAGCGATACGGATAATTATATTTTTGTAAATCATAATGCCAGAGATATGCTACAAGGGTTTTCTGATATGCTTACTGAAGATGATGAAAAAGAGGATATCGTGGTCTTCGTGCCAAAGGGAAGAAATGCGGAATCATACAAAGATATCGCAAAAGAGGAAATTGGCTCTCTTACCCAAAATGCAGAAGAACTGCGTGTTGTTTATAAAGAATATTCTGGCAGAGAACAATTTTATTATCTCAATTCGAACAGAGAAGAGGCTATTGACGGATTGTCAAGAGTAACAAATCCGATTGTGATTTATCAGGCAAATGAGGCTGTTGCTTTAAATGGAAGTTATATCGAAACAGGAACATATAATGGTGAGGTAATCTACGGATGCGATGAAAGCACAATTCGCAGTGTTGCGAAAAAATATTCAGAACAGCTTGGTTCACACTATTTTATGCTGACGAATGTCGGAGAGGATTACATTTATAGTCATAGTTTCCTCGTGAAACTGATTGGCTTTATAAGCTCTCTTTGCGTATTAGTATTGCTGTTAGATATCGCTATCATCATATCTGAAGTGAAAATGGAATTTAGACTTAATGCGATGGAAATCTCCCTCAAAAAGGTTTTGGGCTATCGCTTTTATGAAAGGCACAAAAGATTTATTTCCGTTAATCTCTTAGAAAATATAGCCGTTGTGATATTGATTTGCATTGTTTCAATTTTTATATCTAACGCAAGTGTCGGGATTGCTTTACTGATTGGAGCGTTGCTCACCATTATTGAAATGGCAATCATTTTCACAAATATTATGTGGGTTGAAAAAACAAATATCTCAAAGTCATTGAAGGGAGGATGTTTATGATTATAATTCGTGGCTTAAATAAAGCATTTGGAGAGAAAATAATTTTCTCTAACTTTAATTTAGAAATTCCGGATGGAAGTTTTGTAGTAATCAGCGGCGATAGCGGCAGTGGAAAAAGCACTTTACTCAATATGATTGGTGGTATCGAAAAACCGGATAGCGGCAGTATCATAATCGAAGGGCTGAATATTACCCGGCTTAAAAATAAAAACAGTTTTTTTGCGGATACAGTGGGGTTTCTTTTTCAGAATTTTGCACTGCTTGAAAATAAGACAGTTAAAGAAAATTTAAGTTTGATTAAAAAATCAAGCCGAACTAAAGTATCACTTAAAGAAGCTCTTAATCGTGTGGGGTTATCAAAGGAAGTTAACAAAAAAGTTTATCAGCTTTCCGGTGGTGAACAACAGAGAGTTGCTTTAGCTCGTCTTATGATGAAAAAATGTTCTGTTGTTTTGGCAGATGAACCTACTGGCTCACTTGACAAGAAAAATAGAGATATTGTTATGAGGTTATTGCACGAACTCAATGAAGAAGGTAAAACGGTTATCATTGTTACCCACGATCAGGGTATTATTGAAGATGAACCTTATGTTGTGAAAATCTGAGAGTACCTCTTAGAAATGTCTTGATCTACATTTTATATAATTTGGGTCAGAAGAAAATCCCTTTAGGAACTAAAGGGCGCACTTCTATACTCTCCTATCGGGAGTATGTGCGTCCTGCGGAGCTTCATTCTCTGTCAGCAGAAGAAAACTGCCCGACCGAGAAAGTTGCGTCACTTCGTTCCGTCAAGGTGGCTACACCCCCTTGCGCCGCTAATGCGGCTATCCCCTGTGGACTTGCCGTCCGCAAACAGCATAAAATGCTGTTCGCCGCCAGCAAGTTTGGAAAAATAAATACCGAAAATCAGACCGTTGACTGGTCGCACTATGCGAAAAGTTGACGGTCTTTTTTTATCCCCAAAATCAAAAAAGGAGGTCAATCACAATGACAAAACCGAAAACCCTTGACCAGCTCCGAGCCGAAAAGGAACGAGCCGAGACGCAGCTTGCACAGGAACAACACAAGCTGGAGCGTCTGGAGAATAGAAAGAAGTATCTGGAGAAAGGCGAACGCACCAAGCGCACCCACCGCCTTTGCAATCTGGGCGGCACGATTGAGAGCCTTGCCCCGGAGGTCAAAGATCTCACACGCACCGAAATGACA